>NZ_JADNQM010000023.1:0-150251 GCF_046269425.1 Amycolatopsis sp. cmx-11-12
TCGCCCGCGACCGAGCCCACGACTCCAAGACCGCCCGATCCTCACCACTGATCACCAAACCCGACGAAGGCATGACCCATCATCGCAAACCCACGACCGTAAACCAACTAACGACGCGCGACACTAGTTGCGATGGCAACTACCGCAACTAGAGGACTACTTGCGTCAGGCCACTCACGACATCCTTCAACTCGGCACGGGACTTCACGCCCAGTTTCGGGAAGATCCGGTGCAGATGCGTGCCGACCGTCCGGTGCGACAGGTAGAGCCGCTGCCCGATCTCCCGGTTCGTCAGGCCCTCCGCGGCCAGTTGCACGATGCTCAGCTCGTGCGGGGTCAGTTTCTCGCGCGCGTCCGGGCCGCGGTTGGGGCTGGACTCCCCCGCGCTCCGCAGCTCACGACGGGCACGTTCGGCCCACGCGGTCATACCGAGCGCGTCGAACGTCTCGCGCGCGGTGCGCAGGTGCGCACGCGAGTCGACAACTCGCCGCTGCCGCCGCAGCCATTCGCCGTAGGCCAGGTGCAGCCGCCCGCGTTCGGCGGGCCATCCGTCCAGTTCCGCTCGCAAGGCGGTCTCGAACAGCTCGTCGCTCGGCTCGAGGACGGCGCGGGCGTAGCGCAAGCCGATGTGCAAGGCGGGCGCCGGGGTTACCAATGCCAGCTGTTCCATCTCCGCGACGACCTCGCGCAGGGCCTCGACCTGTCCCGCCCGGATCGCGGCTTCGGTGAGTTCCGCGACGAAGTAGACGCGCAGGGCCAGCTGGAAGGCGGGATCGGCGGGGTCGAACAGTCGCCGCAGGTCGGCGAACGCGTCGTCGAAACGGCCCTCGCTCGACGCCGCGATACCCCTGGCGAGCTGAACGGTCGCCAGTACCGGACGGGCACCGGCGGCGAGCCCGGCTCGTTCGGCCTCGTCCGCGAGCGCCTTGGCCTGTTTGTGCTCGCCCCGCAGTGCGGCGATCTCGGCCTGGACCGCGGTGGCGAGCCCGTACATGAAGGGCTGCCCGGTCTCCTTGGCGAATTTCGCCGCCTCCGCCGCGACCGGCACGGCCGCCGCGAGGTCACCGAGCCGGACCCGGCTCCACGCCTGGACCGCCAGCGCTCGCGGCAGCAATCCGAGCCTGCCTTGCGCACGCAGCCCCGGTGCCGCCGCCGCGGAGAATCGGGCGGCCAGATCGACCGCCCCGACCTGCAACGACGCGCTGCCGAGAAAGCGGTCGACCTCGGGGTCTGTCCCTGCGGTGGCGGCGAGTTCGCGCAGCTCGCCGAGGACGGACTCGGCCCGTTCGAACGGCGCGACATAAGCGGCGACGGCGACCAGACGAGGGTCCGAGTTCTCGATCGGGAGCCGGTCCGCGACGGCCAGCAGCGTTCGCCTCGTCTCCGGACCGGGTTCGGCCCAGAAGCAGCGCATGGCGGCACCCCACAGGATCCGCATCGCCGGATCGGGCTGCCCGTCCTCCGCGACCGACTCGGCCAGCCGCGCCAGTTCCCCGACCCGGGAGAGGTCTTCGCGTACGCCGTCCTCGAACCCGCTGAGCAACCAGCTCGCGGTCGATCGCTGCCGTGGCGTGAGTTCTCCCGCGCGGGCGTCCCGCACGAACCGTTCCGCCGTCTCGCGGCCGCCGGATTCGACGGCCAGCTCGGCCGCGCGCAGCAGCCGGTCCGCGCGCCGTTCCGGATCGGCGCTCAACCTGGCTGCCTGCTCCAGCGCCGCGACGGCCGCCGACGCTCCCCCACGGTGCCGGGCGCGATCGGCGGCGTTCTCCAGTGCACCCGCCACGTCTTCGTCGGCGCCGGTCGCCGCGGCCGCCTGATGCCAGGCTCGCCGGTCCGGCTGCTCGCGCAGGGTTTCGGCGAGGCTCAGGTGAGCGCGTCGCCGTTCCTCGAGCGGCACCGACGCGGGAATGGCCGAGCGCATCAACGGGTGCCGGAACGAGACCGTCCGGGGTTCGAGATCGATCAACCGGGCCTCGGCGGCGGGCGCCAGTACCTCCGGCTCGACGTCTTCACCCAGCAGCGCGCCGGCCGCCGCGAGCGTCTCGGTGAGCGAACCGGTCTCGTTGAGCGCGGCGACCAGCAGGGTCGTGCGTGCCGGTTCCGGCAGGGCGGTGAACCGGGCACCGAACGCGCGCTCGAGCCGTTCGGTCAGCGGCAGGACGGGATCGGCCGCGTCGGTCACGGCGGACGGCAGCTCGGTCAGCGCCAGCGGGTTCCCGGCCGCCTCGGCGAGCAACCGGGACCGGACCGGGGACGTGAGCCCGGGAGCGACGGAGTCGAGCAACTCGGCCGCGACCTCGCCTGGCAGGCGTTCCAGGTCCATTGAGGACAGTCCCGCCGCACGCAGCGGCGACGGCTCGCCCTCGCGGAGGGTCGCGATCAGGACGATCGGCTCCGTCTCGATGCGCCTGGCGACGAACGCGAGGACGTCGGCGCTCTCGCGGTCCAGCCAGTGCACGTCCTCGGCGACGATCAGCACCGGTTTGGCCGCGGCCTCCTCCGAAAGCAGCGTCAGCGCGGCGAGCCCGACCAGGTACGCGTTGGGTTCCGCCGTCTCGGCGAGCCCCAGCGCCGTCCAGAGCGCGGACCGTTGCGGCGCGGGCAGCGTGTCCGCGCCGGCCCAGACCGGATAGAGCAGTTGGTGCAAGGCGGCGTAGGCGAAGTTCCGCTCGGCCTCGACGCCGGTCGCGCGCAGCACCCGCAGGCCGCCGACCTTCGCCGAAGCGACGGCCTCCGCCACGACGGCGGACTTGCCGACACCGGGTTCGCCCTGGATGAGGACACCGCCGCAGCCCGCGGCCGGTCCGTCGACGAGCTCGCCCAGGTCCTTCAGCTCGGCTTCCCGTCCGAAAAGCGGCATGGCGCGGCATTCCTCCCCTCAGCCAGGGTGGCTGCCCGTCCGACGATACCCAAACGGTCCGGTTAGGACGCTCCGGCGGCGTCCACAGGATGTAGACGGCGTGTCAACACGAACGGCCTAGCTTCGGGAAAGTGATGAGACGCAAGAAGTTGTTCCTGGCGGCGGCACCACTCGCCGCCCTGCTGCCGCTGGTGCTGACCTCGGTCACGCAGACGGCGCCCGCCGAAGCGGCGGCATCGTCCTGTGCGGCGGTCCCCGTTTCGGCGCCCGCGGGCGCGCGGATCGAATCGGTACAGGCGGTGGCGAAACCCGCTCAGGCGGACACACCCACGTACTGCGAAATCACCGTCACCCTGACCCACGGGAAGGCGGGCGACCACGTCAAGGTCGCGGTCGCGCTGCCGCGGACAGGATGGACGGGCAGGCTTCAGGCGGTCGGCGGCAGCGCCTACACCGCCGGTGACTTCGGTGCCGCGCTCGTCCAGGCGGTCAAGGACGGCTACAGCGGCGTGACGACCGACGCCGGCGTCCCCCTGACCTTCCTCGACACCTCGTGGGCGCTCACCCCGAAGGGCGAGATCAACAAGCCGCTGGTGACGAACTTCGCGACACGGTCCGTCCACGAAGCCGCGCTCATCGGGAAGGACGTGACGCGGAAGTTCTACCAGCGTGACGTCACCTTCTCCTATTGGAACGGCTGCTCGACCGGCGGCCGTCAGGGGTACTCCGAAGCGCAGCGGTATCCCGGCGACTTCGACGGTGTCCTGGCGAACGCGCCCGCCGTGCACTGGGCCGAGTTCGCGGTCGCGACCCTCTGGCCGCAGGTCGTGATGAACCAGGACAAGACCTTCCCCGGCACCTGTGTCTTCACCGCGTTCCGGGAAGCCGCGATCAGGGCCTGCGACGGCAGGGACGGCGTCACCAACGGCGTCGTGGACCGGCCGGACGAATGCGGCTACGACCCCCGTTCCCTCATCGGCGCGAAGGTCTTCTGCGGGGGCAAGGAGGTCACCGTCACCGCGGCGGACGCCGAAGTCGTGCGCAAGATCTGGGCCGGGCCGACCGACGAACACGGGCGGCGGCTCTGGCCGGGCCTGCCCAAGGGCGCGGATTTCGCCCCGGTGACCGACGCTCCGGGCTTCCCGGTCGCCTTGGGCTGGGTGCGGACGTTCCTGAAGAAGCAGCCAGGGTTCGACACCTCGACAATCACCTATCGCCAGTTCGCCGACCTGTTCCGCCAGTCGGTGCGGGAATACGATGACGTCATCGGGACCTCCGATCCCGATCTGTCGGACTTCCGCCGGGCGGGCGGCAAGCTGATCACCTTCGTGGGCAGCGACGACCAGTTGATCCCGCCGGGCGGCACGATCCACTACCGCCGCGAGGTGGAACGGGAAATGGGTGGCCCGAGGCTGGTCAACGACTTCTACCGGCTGTTCCTCGCGCCGGGTGTCCAACACTGCGGTGGCGGCGCGGGCGCGGCACCGACGCACGCGTTGGGCGCGCTCGTCGACTGGGTCGAGCACGGCAAGGCGCCGTCGACCCTGCCCGCCGCGAACAGCGACAGGACCCTCACCCGCGATCTCTGCCCGTATCCGCAGGTCTCGCGATACCGGGGCCACGGCGATCCCGCCGTCGCCTCGAGCTACCGCTGCACGGCTCACTGAGGCCGTCCCCACCTGTGCCCGTCGTGCCGGCGCCCCCTCCGGTACGACGGGCACTTCCTCACTCTGTGAGAAGTTGCCGCGTACCCTTTGCCCTACCCCTCAAAAGTACGGTATTGACGACTGGGGCACTACGGCGAACCGAATCGGACACGTCGGACGCCCCTTTGTCCGCGGCGACTGAAACCTTTGCGCGGCAACGGAATTACCCGCAGGATCACCATGACAGACCGTCATATCACCCCACGCTCAAGCCGGGTGATATGACCCAAATGGTATGTACCAGTCACGTGATGCGCCTCGTACGGTCGGGAACGAATCCCCCTCCCCCGCCAGTTTCGAGGAAAGCGTTGACATGAACAAAAAGATCCTCGCCGCCACAGCCGCGGCCATCACCGGGGCGGGCTTGGTCACGGCCATCGCCCTCACCCCGAGTGCGAGTGCCGGTCAACCGGTCACGGCCGCCGACCAGGCACAGTCCGAAATGCTGGCCGCGATGTCCCGCGACCTGAAGATCAGCCCCGAACAGGCCAAGCTCCGGCTCGCGAGCGAACAGCGCGCTGCCATCGCCGACAACACCCTGAAGGCACAGCTCGGCACGTCGTACGCCGGGTCGTGGCTGGACACCACCGGAACCGCGCTCACCGTGGCGGTCACCGACGCCGCACAGGCCGACCTGGTGCGCGCCGCGGGCGCCACCCCGAAGACCGTCTCCCGCAGCGTCATCCAGCTCGACGCGGCGAAGCTGAAGCTGGACGCCAAGTCCACCAAGGCACCGAAGACCGTGCCCGGCTGGTACACCGACGTCATCACCAACTCGGTCGTCGTGCTGGCCAACGCCGGTGGCGAAGCCTCGGCCAAGTCGTGGGCCGCCGAGTCCGGTGTCCAGGCCGACTTGGTCCGGGTCGAGACCAGCACCGAGCAGCCGCGTCCGCTGATCGACATCATCGGTGGTAACGCTTACACCTTCGGCTCGGGCCGGTGCTCCATCGGTTTCGCGGTCGAAGGCGGCTTCGTGACCGCGGGCCACTGCGGCACCACCGGCACCCGCACCTCGAACCCGAGCGGATCCGTCGCCGGCTCCAGCTTCCCCGGCAACGACTACGCCTGGGTCCGCGCCGACGCCGGCAACACCCCGCGTGCGCTGGTCAACCGCTACCCGGGCACCGTGCCGGTGGCCGGTTCGACCGAAGCCGCGGTCAACTCCTCGGTCTGCCGTTCCGGTTCCACCACGGGCTGGCGCTGCGGCACCATCCTGCAGAAGAACACCTCGGTCACCTACCCCGAGGGCACCATCACCGGCCTGACCCGCACGAACGCCTGCGCCGAACCCGGTGACTCTGGCGGTTCGTGGCTCACCGGCGACCAGGCGCAGGGCGTCACCTCCGGTGGCTCCGGCAACTGCACCTCCGGCGGCACGATCTACTTCCAGCCGGTCACGGAGATCCTGAGCGTCTACAACCTGCGCCTGACGGTCACCGGCAACCCGCCGTCCAGCACCACCACGACGCCGACCACGCCCACCACCCCGACCAGCCCGACGACGTCGAACCCGCCGGGCGGCACCTGGGCGCCGTACACCTACTACGGCTCCGGCGCGACCGCCACCTACGGCGGTAGCACCTACCGCGTGATCCAGCCGCACACCTCCATGCCCGGCTGGGAACCGCCGAACGTGCCCGCGCTTTGGGAACTCGCCTGACCTGGACCGCCCCCGGCGAACTCACTTCGCCGGGGGCGGCTCCTTCCCCCGACAACGGCGCGCTGACGGCGGATCTCGAATCCCTCGTCCCCCGCGCCCGCCGCGGTGACCCCGCCGCGACCCAGGAGCTGATGGGTCTCGTCGAGCCGGTCGTCGCGGACTACTGCCGCAGCCGGATGAACGGGACCGACGCGCGGGTGATCGCCGCCGAGGACGTCGCGCAGGAGACCTGCCTCGCCGTGCTCACCGCACTTCCCACCGCCCGGGTCACCGGCGGCTCCTTCCTCGCCGCCGTCCTCCGGATCGCCGCCCGGAAGGTCGCCGCTGCCTTCCGCGGGCGGGCCAGGGACAGGTCCGAACCCACCTCCGACCCGCCCGATCGCGCGACGCCAGAGCCCAACGAACCCGAACGGCAGGCCCTCGCCGCGGACGGCCACGACCGGCTGAACCGGTTGATGAGCACCCTGCCCGGCATCCAGCAGGAGATCCTGCGGTTGCGCATCACCGTCGGCATGTCGGCGCCCGAGACGGGTGCGGTCCTACGGGTGAGCCCTGGCCTGGTCCGGGTCGCCCAACACCGCGCCCTGCACAAACTCCGCACGATCGTCAGCGAGGACGACCTGTGATCAGCCCCCTGATCGGTCCCGGAAACGGACAGACCTGGCCGGTGGAATTCGACGTCCGGCATCTGCGTCTCCTCGACGCGATCGCGTCAGCGGGCAGTCTCGCGAAGGCCGCGGCCGCGCTCGGACTCTCCCAGCCCGCGCTGAGCGCGCAACTCCACCGGGTCGAGCGGACCTTGGACCGGACGGTGTTCGAACGGGACCGGCACGGCGTGCGGCCCACCGCGCTGGGCGAGGTGCTGCTGAGCCACGCACGACGGGTAGTGGCCGCGGCGGACGACCTCGACCGGGCGATCCGGCGGTTCGATCGCGAACCGGCCGACGGCCTGCTGCGGATCGGCGCCCTCCCGACGGTCTTCGCCGAGACGTTGAGCGACGTGGTCGCCGAGGCCGCCCCCGGCCGTCCGGTCGAACTGCGCACGATGACCGGCAGGACGGAGCTGTTCTCCGCGCTTCTCGACGGCACGGTGGAACTGGCGCTGTACGTCGACCATCCGGGCCAGGAGATCGTTCCGCCGGACGGCGTCCACATGCTTCCCGTGGGAACGGAGCCGGTCTTCGTGATCGTGTCGCCAGGACACCCCGCCGCCGGACGCGGCGAGGTGTCCTTGACGGAGCTCGCCGACTCGACCTGGCTGACTTCGGCGGGCGGCGAATTCCACGATCATCTGGCGGACGAGTGCGCCCGTGCCGGGCTCGGTCCGATCAGCGTACGAGAGCTGGAACCGGCGGTACTGCGGCAGACCGTGCAGCGCGACCCTCGCACAGTGGTGCTCGCCCGGTCCCTCGACCCCGGTTCCCCGATACCCGGCACGGTGGTGGCCCTGCGGGGTGTGCCGCTGAGGACGCGGCATCTCCTGCTGTGGCGCGACGGATCGCCGGTCGACGTTCCGGCCGTCCGAAGTGGACTGCTGCGGGCGATCACCGAACTGGCCGCGATCCGGCATCGGCTTCCCGAGTGGGCGGCGGCCAACCCCGGCTGGCTCGGTACCTGACCGGGCTCAGCGCTGGATGCAGTCGAGCCCGAGCACGAATCCGGTCAGCACGTACTGGCAGATGTGGGTCGCGTGCGTTTCGTCGGTTTCCAGGCATGCCACCGGAACTCCCAGCAGGTCGACGGTGCAGGAGGCGTAGAACTTGTTCGGGCTGCCGGGCACCGGGTCCGCGGAGGCCGGCGCCCCCGTCTGATGTCACTGGTATTCCCCGTCCGGCGTGGCCTCACCTGGTGATCACCGGAAAGTGTCACGGTGACTTACACCGATGACGTCATCCGACGGGCGCCGCGGCCCGGCGGCCGACCTAGCGTGAACCCATGCCCGTTCTTGGGAAGCTCGCCCTCACCGTCGCCCTGCTCACCGCCGCGTGCAGCGCTCCCCCACCCGCGCCGACAGCGACCACTCCTCCCGCCGCCGTCGCCGCCGACTGGTCGCCCGCTCCCGTGGTGCCGCTGCCCTCGCAGCCGCCACCCTCGCTGGTCGTCGACGCGCCGTTGCCCGAACAGCTCGCGATGGGCCTCGTCGTGCTGCGGTACCGGGCGGAGAACCTCCGGATCGTCCCGGTCTACGGCCCGGCAGCCCTCGACGTGTCGCCCCGGATCGGCCACATCCACGTGACCGTCGACGACGCGGCGTGGCACTGGGCCGACGGCAGCGGCGAGCCGCTCATCCTCCAGTCCCTGCCGCCGGGACCGCACAAGGTGTGGATCGGGCTCGCCGATCCGACCCACAAGGTCCTGGACGGCAAGACCGTGAACTTCGTCATCCCTGTCCACAGTGGACATCACTGAAACCCTGGAGTTCCTTCCATGACACTGGATCAGTACTACCTGCTCGGCCGGTCCGGCCTGCGCGTCAGCAGGATCGCGCTCGGCACGATGAACTTCGGCACCGGCGGGTTCCATGCCGCGTACGGGAAAACCGAGGACGAGGTCCGCCCGATCTTCCGCGAGTACCTGGAAGCGGGCGGCAACTTCATCGACACCGCGGACTTCTACACCGCCGGTGAGAGCGAGACCATCCTCGGCCGTCTCATCGCCGAGGCGAAGGTGCGCGACCGGGTCGTGCTCACCACCAAGTACACCAACAGCGTCGACCCCGGTGACCCGAACGCGGGCGGCAACGGGCGCAAACACCTGATCCGGGCGCTGGACGCGTCGCTGCGGCGGCTGAACACCGACCACGTCGACCTCTTCCTCCTGCACACGTGGGACCGGATCACGCCGGTGGAAGAGGTGATGCGCACGTTCGACGACCTCGTGCGCGCGGGAAAGATCCGCTACGCCGGGCTTTCCGACGTACCCGCCTGGTTCGCCGCGCGAGCGCAGACCTTCGCCGAAGCGCATGCCCTGACCCCGGTGGTCAACCTCCAGCTGCCCTATTCGCTCGTGGAACGGACGATCGAGACCGAACACGTCCCGATGGGACAGAACCTCGGGCTCGGCGTGACCGCGTGGAGCCCGCTCGCGGGCGGGTTCCTCACCGGCAAGTACCGCCAGACCGGCGAAACGCCCGCCGGTGAGGGCAGGCTCGGGGATCCCGGAAACCCCGGTCGTTCCTGGACGCAACGCGACTGGAACCTGCTGAAGCCACTGGAGGAGGTCGCGGGCAAACTCGGCGTGACGATGGCCCAGGTCGCGATCAACTGGGTCGCGACCCAGCCGGGCGTCGCTTCCGCGATCGTCGGGGCGAGCAGCGCGGACCAGCTGCGCAGAAGCATGGCCGCACTGGACTTCGAACTGCCGTCGGACCTGCGGGCGATCCTCGACGAGGCGAGCGCTGTGCCGCCGGAGTCGGTATACCGGATGTTCACGCCCGAGTACCAGAACTGGGTGATCAGCCCTGGAGTCAAGGTCGGGGACAAACCGGCGGGGTACGCGCCCGCCGTGCGCAACTGGTGACGAGGCGCGGTATAGGGCGTTATACGACCGGGCCCCACCGCAACTAGTCACCTAGTTGCGGTGGGGCCCGGCACGTCAGGCCCGCAGGTGGGCTCGATCCGGCGCGACGGCGTGCTCGAGCGGCTGACCGAGCACGAACCGCCGCAGTTCCCGCGCGACGAGTTCGCCCATCCGCGCGCGCTCGGCTCCCAGTGCGCCCGCGAGATGCGGGGTGAGCACCACGTTCGGCAGCGTGTAGAGCGGCGAGTCCGGCGCGGGCGGTTCGGGCCAGGTGACGTCGAGGATCGCCGTGAGGTCCGGGCGCTCCCCGAGCACGGGGATGACCGACGGCTCGTCGACCACGGCACCGCGGGCGGTGTTGACCAGGGTCGCGCCGATGCTCATCCGGCCGACGAGGTCCCCGTTCACCAGGCCCTCGGTCTCCGGGAGCAGCGGCGCGTGCAGGCTGACCACGGCGCAGGTGGCGAACAGTTCGTCCAGCCCCACCAGCCGGACGCCGAGTTCGGCGGCGGCCGCGGCGTCGACGACGGGGTCGCTCGCGAGGACTTCCACGTCGAAATTCCGCAGATGCGACGCGACGAGAGCACCGATCTCGCCGAGACCGAGCAGTCCGACCCTGGAGCGGTACGCCCCGGCGACCCTCGGATCGGGCGGGTAGGCCCGCCGCTCGCGGATCTCACGGGAGATCCGATGCACCTGCTTGAGTCCTAAGAGGACCTGGGCCAGGGTGAACTCGGCGACGGGAACGGCGTTCGCGGCCGCGGCGGACACGATCGGGATCCCGCGTGCCCAGAACTCCGGCGTGGTCAGCGGACGCACCGATCCGGCGGCGACGAGCACAGCGCGCAGGTCCGGCGCGTGTCCCAGCAATACCGAGTCCAGAACAGGCGATCCCCAGCCCGAGAGCAGTATTTCGACGCCGTCCATGGCCTCCGGGCGCTCCGCCAGCCGCTCCCGGGTGAGCGGCTCGCGCAGGTCCGCCAGCGCACCGATCTCCTTCAGCACCGCCTCGGGGTAAACGTCGTCGCGGCGTCGCTCCTCCATCACGAGAAGCGCTGTCGGGCGGTGTTGCAGCTCGGTCATCCCTACCTCCGCGGCGACCATACATCGGATGCCTGACCCGGTCCACGGGCGGCAAGCCCCATGGATAGGGAACAGCCGCCGATTGAAATTCGTAATCATCGGACCATTGACCGGACACTGTGAAAGCGCTTACCGTCCCTGCGGAGTAGACAGCGTGGTCCACAGTGAACAGGAGAAGCGATGCGGAAATCGCGGTGGATCGGCGTGGGACTCACTGTCTCAGCGCTGGTCATTTCGGGCTGCTCAGCAGGCCCCGCCGGCACGAACGTCGCGCAGGACACCAAGGCACCACTGGAACTGTGGACCCGGACGACTCCCGGCGGCGCCGGCGAGCAGGCCACCAAACGGCTCGCGGAAGCCTTCGAGAAGGCCACCGGGTTCAAGGTGCAGGTGACCGCGATCTTCGACGACTTCGAGACGAAGCTGGCCCAGCGCGCCGCCCAGCGCGACCTGCCGGACATCGTGATGAACGACGTCACGCAGGTCGGCACCCTCAAGAGCCAGGGCCTCGTCCGCGAGGTCGAACAGGGCAAGATCAAGCACGCCTCGGAACTCACCGAGCAGGCTTTGAAGTCGAACCAGACCCCGGACGGCAAGCTGTACGGCCTGCCGTACAGCGCTCAGGCCTCCGCGCTGCTGATCCGCAAGGACTGGCGCGAGAAGCTCGGCAAGAGCGTGCCGCAGAGCTGGCCCGAACTCGTCGACCTCGCCAAGGCGTTCACCACCGGCGACCCCGACGGCAACGGCAAGAACGACACCGCCGGGCTGACCGCGACGCTGTCGACCAAGCGGGGCTACGCCTCCTGGTACTTCTCCAACTTCCTGTGGGCCGCGGGCGGCGACTTCATCACCGAGGCAGGCGGCGGCAAGTACAAGCCGTCGATGAGCACGCCCGAATCCCTGGCCGCGGTGCAGTGGTTCCGCGACCTCGGCTGCAAGGACAACGTGATCCAGCCCGGTTCGGTCACCATGCCGACCCCGGCGACCAACGAGACCTTCGAGGCCGGCAAGGCCGGGATGTACGTCGTCGGCCCGTATCTGCTGCCGCGCTTCGACAAGTCGCTCGGCAAGGACAAGTACGAGGTCGTCCCGATGCCGAAGGGCGCCAAGAACTCGGACGTCCTGGCCGAGGGGCTCTCGATCTACATGATGGCCGGTTCGCCGAACCAGGCCGGGCAGGACGCCTTCGGTGACTTCGCGATCTCGGCCGACGGCCAGAAGATCGGCATGGAGGGCGAATCGGCCTTCATCGTGCAGCTTCCGGTGAACAAGAACATCGACATCACCCAGGTCCGTTCGGACCCGCGCTGGAAGACCTACGCCGAGATCTACGCCAAGTCCGGCCACTACGCGCCGTCCATCCCGAACTGGACGCCGGTCCGCCAGGACACCGCCGACACGGTCAGCGCGCTCGTCGCCGACTGCAAGCTCGACACCAAGGCGGAACTGTCCAAACTCGACACCAAGCTCACCGCGACCTTGCAGCAACAGGGGATCAGCGCGTCATGACCGTAGATCACGCCAAGCCGGCGGCCGTCGGCGCGGACCGTCCCGCCGCCAAGCGGGCGCCCGCGCCGAAGGCCCGCAGGCGCAGCGACCGCGACGGGAAGTGGTGGACGCCGTGGCTGTTCCTGGCCCCCGCCCTGATCCTGTTCGTGTACTTCAAGTTCATCCCAATGATCACGGCGGTGACGATGTCCTTCCAGGACGTCCAGCCGTATCTGGGCAACCAGTGGGTCGGCGGGCAGAACTACAGCACCGTCCTCGGTGACGAGGCGTTCCACTCCGCCATCTGGCACACCATCGTGATCGCGGTCGGCCAGACGGCCGGGTCGATGATCATCGGCCTCGCGCTCGCCCTGCTGATGGAGGGCCAGAGCAAACGGCTGAAGTTCCTGCGGTCGGCGGCGTTCCTGCCGGTGGTCGTGCCGATCGCGGTGGTCGCCGAACTCTGGCGGATCATGTACCACCCGACCGAGGACGGGATGCTGAACGCCATCCTCGGCATGGTCGGGCTGGGGCCGTCGGGCTTCATCAACGATCCCGACTCGTCGATGATCTCGGTCATCATCACCGGCATCTGGCGCGGCGCGCCGTACGACATGATGATCTTCCTGGCAGGCCTGGCCGGGATCGACCGCGGGCTCTACGAAGCGGCCACTGTGGACGGTGCCTCCCGCTGGCGCAAGATCCTCCACGTGACGCTGCCCGGCCTGCGGTCGGTGTTCTCGATCCTGTTCGTCCTCGCGGCGATCCGCGGCCTGCGGGTGTTCACCGAGGTGTTCCTGCTGACCAACGGCGGGCCGAACGGCTCGACGGAAGTCGCGATGACCCTGATCTACAAACTCGGACTGGAACAGAACCGGCTGGGCGTCGGCGCGGCGGGAGCGGTCCTGCTGTTCCTCGCGACGCTCGTGCTGACCCTGTTCGTCCAGGTGCTCCGACGGAGGCGAGACGCATGACCGCGGCCAACGATTCGGCACTCGGCCTCGACGCCGTCAAGTCGCCGGGTGGACGGATCCTGAAGTACGCCGTGTACGCCCTGCTGCTGGTGGTGTTCGCGGGCCCGCTGCTGGCGCTGCTGGTCAGCGCGTTCAGCGACGTGTCCGACCCGACGGCGCTGAGCGTCATCCCGTCGAGCCCCACCCTGGACAACTTCGGCATCGCGTTCGACCACGGCGTCGGGATGTACCTGCTCAACTCGTTCCTGGTGGTCGGCTTCGGCCTGCTGCTGCAGGTCGTCATCTCGGTGCTGGCCGGATACGCGCTGGCACGCAAGAAGTTCCGCTTCATGACCTTCGTGCTGGTCGCGATCCTGGCGACGCTGATGCTGCCGGAGGAGATCCTCGCGATCCCGCTGTCACTGATCCTGTCCGACCTTCCCCTGGTGCACATCAATCTGATCGGCAGCCTGGCCGGGATGATCGTGCCGCTCGGCGCCTGGGCGTTCTCGATCCTGGTGATGACCGAGTTCATGAAGGACGTCCCCCGCGAACTCGAAGAGGCCGCCCGGATCGACGGTGCCGGAGATCTGCGGATCTTCGCGCAGATCATCCTGCCGATGTGCAAGCCCGCGCTCGGCGTGATCGGTGTCTTCGGCTTCACGATGATCTGGGACCAGTACCTGCTGCCGATGCTGGTCTCGTCCGACGCCTCGACCTACACGCTGCCGCTGGCCCTGCGCACTCTGCGCATCGACGCAGACGTGACGCCCGGCGTGATCATGGCGGCGTCGCTGCTGGCGTTGCTGCCCTCGGTCGCCGCGTTCCTGTTCTTCCAGCGTTCGTTCGTCCGCGGCCTCGCCTCGGGCGCGCTGAAGGGCTGACCCACCATCATCATCAAGGAGCGATCCTGAAGTGAGTTCCACCGCCTGGTTCACCCACGACCGGTTCGGGATGTTCGTCCACTGGGGACTGTATTCGCTGGCCGCCCGGCACGAATGGGTGCAGAACCGCGAAAAGCTGACCGACAAGCAGTACCGCGTCTACTTCGACCACTTCGAACCGGACAAGTACGACCCGCGTTCCTGGGCGCGGGCCGCGAAGGACGCGGGCATGACCTACGTCGTGCTCACCACCAAGCACCACGACGGGTTCTGCCTGTGGGACAGCGATCTCACCGACTTCAAGGTGACGAACACGCCCTACGGCAAGGATCTGCTCGGCCCGTTCGTCGACGCCTGCCGTGAGGAAGGCCTGAAGGTCGGCTTCTACCACTCGCTGATCGACTGGCACCATCCCGCGTTCCCTGTCGACGGCACGCATCCCCGCCGTGACGACGCGGAGTACATCGCCGCGCACCAGTACGCCGACATCGCCGAGTACCAGCTCTATCTGCACGGTCAGGTCCGCGAGCTGCTCACCCGCTTCGGGACGATCGACTACCTGTTCTTCGATTTCTCGTACCAGGGCCGCAAGGAATGGTGGGGTGGCAAGGGACCGGACGACTGGGACTCCCCCGGCCTGCTCGACCTGGTCCGCGAACTGCAACCCGGCATCCTGGTCAACGACCGCACCGGCATCCCCGGCGACTTCATCACCCCGGAGCAGTACCAGCCGTCCGGGCCGATGACCCGCGACGGCGTCCCGGTGGTGTGGGAGGCGTGCCAGACCCTCAACGGCAGCTGGGGTTACGACCGCGACAACCTCGACTACAAGAGCCCCGAACTGCTCATCCGGATGCTCGTCGACGGCGTGTCCAAGGACGGCAACCTGCTGCTCAACGTCGGCCCGAACGGCCGGGGCGAGATCGACCCCCGGGCACACGCGGTGCTCGCCGAACTGGGTCGCTGGATGGACCGGCACGAACGCTCCATCCGCGGCTGCGGTCCCGCCGAGTTCACCGCCCCCGCCGACGGCCGCTACACCCAGCGCGGAGACCGGCTGTACCTGCACCTCTTCAGCTGGCCGATGAACCACGTCCACCTGCCGGGGATGGCCGGGCGGGTCCGCTACGCCCAGTTGCTCGACGACGCCTCGGAAATCCGGCAGGTGCACACGGATCCCGGGCAGACCGCGCAGAACACCCAGATGGGCGGGCAGCCGGAAGGCACGCTCACCCTCAAGCTCCCCATCCGGAAACCGGACACCCCGGTCCCGGTGATCGAACTGTTCCTGAGGACAGAAAGCCCCGCCGCCGCCACCCTCCCCACCGATTGAGCACGGAGGCATCATGGATCGCAGAAGGTTCCTCAGCGGCGCCACCCTCGGCGCCGCACTGGTCACCGTCCCGTGGGTCACCGCCGGTACGGCGTCGGCCAAACCCAAGGGGCGGTGCGCCCTGAACGTCAGTTCGCTGACCGAACTGCAGAACGCGATCAACGCGGCCGGTCCCGGCGCGGTCATCACCTTGAACAACGGCACGTACACCGTGCCGTCGGGCAAGCCGATCACCATCAAGGGCAGGCGGGGCACGAAAGACCAGCCGATCACCATCGTCGCCCAGTCGCGCGGCGGAGTGACGCTCAACGGTGAGCAGAGCTTCGTCTTCGACGACTCCACCGGTGTCACGATCAGCGGGTTCAAGTTCCGCCAGAGCACCACGATCGAGATCCCGGCGAACTGTTCGGTGATCCGCCTGACCCGCAACGACTTCCAGCTGGCCGACATCGAAGGCCTCCACTGGGTGATGGTCCGCGCCGACAAGAGCAAGATCGACCGCAACCACTTCCACCACAAGACCACGCTCGGCGTCATGCTCTGCATCGAGGGCGCGGACGAAACCAAGATGGCGGCGGGCGTCGAGGTCTTCCGGAACTACTTCTCCGACCACACCTTCCCCGGCGACAACGGCGGCGAGCCGATCCGGCTCGGCGTCAGCCCGCGTGCGCTGAGCACCGCCGGCGCCAAGATCGAGTTCAACCTGTTCGAACGCGCGAACGGCGACCCGGAGGCGATCTCGGTCAAGTCGTCGGGCAACTTCATCCGCAACAACACCATCCGGAACAGCCTCGGCGGCATCGTGCTGCGCCACGGGAACAAGTCCGTCGTCGAATCCAACTTCATCCTCGGCGGCAAGGAAGGCATCCGGATCTACGGCAACGACCACAAGATCCTCAACAACTACGTCGCCGGAGTGTCCGGCAGCGCGCTGGTCGTCGGCAGCGGCTCCGTTCGGGACCACTTCCCGGGTGAATCAAAGGAATCACGGCGCGGCAACGACGCGGCGGACCGCGTGCTCATCGCGCACAACACGCTGCTGAACAACAGCGGCACGCTCTCCGGCGAGACCAAACGGACGATCGAACCGCGCGACTGCACGATCTCGGACAACCTCTTCGTCGGCAGCAACGGCGACCTGGTCTCGATGAGCACCACGGGCAACTTCACCTGGTCCGGCAACATCCTGTGGGGTTCGGGCGGGGACGGGAACATCCCGGCCGGCACCTTCCGCCGGGTCGACCCGAAGCTCGTGCAGGGCACCGACGGGATCTCGCGGCTCGCCGCGGGCAGCCCGGCGATCGACGCGGCGACCCTGTCGACCGCACCGGTCACGCTGGACATCGACGGCCAGGCTCGCGGCAGCAAGCGTGACGTCGGCGCCGACGAGTACTCGACGGCCGCCATCGCCAACCGGCCGCTCACCCCCGCGGACGTCGGCCCCGCCGCTCCGTAGCGAAACCCGGGCTCACGCCGGTGGCCGTCCTCGCCGGCGTGAGCCCGTACCACCCGAGGAGGAACCATGCCGCAGCGCGCCGCGGGTTCGGTCACCCTGGCCGACGTCGCCCGTGAGGCGGGAGTGTCGCTCGCGACGGCGTCGAGGGCGCTCAACGGCGGCACCAGACAGGTGAGCGGGGACCTGCGGAAATCGGTGCTGGAGGCCGCGGAACGGTTGCAGTACACGGCGAACGTCCCCGCACAGGCGATGGCCCGCGGCCGCGGCAACGTCGTCGGCCTGCTGGTGCACGACATCGTCGACCCGTACTTCTCCTCGATCGCGTCCGGGGTCATGCGCGTGGCCGCCCGGCACGGGCTGACGGTGACCATCGCGAGTACGGAAAACCGTCCGGAGAAAGAACTCGAGTACGTCACGACCTTGCGCGGGCAACGGGCGCGGGCGGTCATCCTCGCCGGGTCGCGCAACGAGGGCGATGCCCTGCAACGGAATCTGACCAAGGAACTCAAGGCGTTCGAGGCCGCCGACGGCCAGGTCGTGGTGATCGGGCAGCGGAAACTGCCGTTCGACACCGTCATGCTGGAGAACCGCGCCGGAGCGGCGGATCTGGCCGAACAGCTCGTCCTGCTCGGACACCGCGACTTCCTCGTCCTCGCGGGGCCACCCGGCCTGATGACCTCGCGGGATCGTGTCCTCGGCTTCCGTGACGGCCTCGCCCGGCAGGGCATCCCGCTGCCCGAGAACGACGTGCTGCGCGCGAAGTTCACCCGCGACGGTGGTTACGCGGCGATGGTGCGAGCGATCGAGAGCGGCTTCCGCGGCTGCGTGTTCGCCGTCAACGACGTGATGGCCGTCGGCGCGATGGCCGCCTGCCGCGACCGCGGTCTGCTGGTCCCCGCGCATATCGCGATCGCGGGATTCGACGACATCATCACCTTGCGCGACATCAGGCCTTCACTGTCCACCGTGCGCGTCCCGATCGAGCGGATGGGCGAGCGGGCGCTCGACTTCATCCTCGACACTCGCGCCGACAACCCTCGCGTCCTGGCGATCACCGGCGAGGTCGTGCTGCGGGAAAGTACTCAACCATGGGAGGGAAAATGATCCGGCCGGGACTGTGCTCGGTGACGCTGCGGCGTCTGGACGCCGACGAGGTCGCCCGCCGCGCCGCGGACGCGGGGCTTCAGGTGATCGAGTGGGGCGCCGACGTCCATGTGCGGCCCGGCGACGACTGGGCGGCCGACCGCGTCCTCGAAGCCATGGCACGGCACGGTCTGACCTGTGATTCCTACGGATCCTACTTCCGCGCCACCCCGATGGAGGCCGGGAAGTTCGGCGACATCGCCGCCACCGCTGTCCGGCTCGGTGCCGCCAGGATCCGGGTGTGGGCCGGCAAAGCGGGTTCCGCGGACGTCGACCCCGAAGAGCGGGAGCAGGTCGTCGCCGGACTCCGCGAAGCCGCCGACGTCGCGGGCGGACACGGTCTGGAAGTCGCGCTGGAGTTCCACGGCGGCACGCTGACCGACACCGCCGAGTCGACCGTCCAGCTGCTCGAAGAAGTCGGCCGCGACAATCTCGGCACCTACTGGCAGCCGCCGCAGGACCTGCCGGACGAGCAGGCGCTGGCGGGGCTGGAACTGGTCCTCGACCGGGTCCGCGCGGTGCACGTCTTCTCGTGGTGGCCCAGTAACGAACGGCATCTGCTCACCGCCAGGACGGACTTGTGGACGCGGGCGTTCGCGCTGCTCGCGAAGACGGAGCGGCCGCTCGACGCGCTGCTGGAGTTCGTCCCGGACAACGATCCCGACCTCATCCCCGGTGAGGCCGATTCGCTGCGGAAGCTGATCGAGGCGGGCGCGTGAGGTTCACCGAAACCGATCGGCTGCTGTTCGCCGGCGACTCCATCACCGACTCCAGCCGTGACCGCGACGATCCGGCGGCGCTGGGCAAGGGCTACGTCCGGCAGATCGCCGACCTCTTGCCCGCCGGCCCGGAAGTGCTCAACAAGGGGCTCAACGGCAACCGGATCTACGACCTGGAAGCCCGCTGGACCACCGACGTCCTCGCGTTCCGTCCCACCGTGCTGACCGTGAAGATCGGCATCAACGACACCTGGCGGACCTTCGACCGCGGCCTGCCGAGCCCGATCGACAAGTTCCGCGCGGCCTACACCCGGCTGCTGGCCAGTGCACGGCAGCACCTCCCGGCCGAGCTGTACGTCATCACGCCGTTCCTCCTGCCGGTCGAACCGGAACAACACGACTGGGTGGCCGATCTGGCACCCCGGATCGAGGTCGCGCTGGAAGTGGCCACCGAGTTCGGCGCTCGCCTGGTTCGCGCGGATCTGCTCATGCCGCGTGCCGCCGAAGAGCACGGGGCGGAGACACTGGCGCCGGACGGCGTCCACCCCAGCCCGCTCGGTCACCGGCTGCTCGCCGAAGCGTGGCTCGCGGCGGCCGGTGTGCCGGTCGAAGAGGCTCCGCTGCGCTAGCCCGTGTCCTGTAAGACTGCGAACAGACTTACAGGACACGGCCTGGCCGATAAAGTCGTCCCCGTGAACCGGACCGCCATCGGATCCGTGTTCCGGCAGAAGGGGGCGGCGTGACACGTGAAGGCGAGCTCGTCGCCGGCCGCTACCGGCTGGAGCGCAAGGTCGGCCGGGGCTCGATGGGCGTGGTGTGGCAGGCACGGGACGAACGGCTCAACCGGACGGTCGCGGTCAAGCAGTTGCTGCCGGACAACTCGCCGGACGACGCCCCGTTCCGGTCGATCGTGCGCGCGATGCGGGAAGCGCGGGTCGCCGCGCGGCTCAAGCATCCGCACGCCGTCACCGTGTACGACGTCGCCGAACAGGACGGGACCCCGTTCCTGGTCATGGAGTTCCTCCCGTCACGGCCGCTGACGGAACTCCTCTCCGGCGACGGCCCGCTCCCGGCGGGCCGGGTGGCGGAACTCGGCGCGCAGGTCGCGTCGGCGCTGACCGCGGCCCACGCGGACGGGATCCTGCACCGGGACGTCACCCCCAACAACGTCCTGATCACCGAGGACGGCCAGGCGAAGATCGCCGACTTCGGCCTGTCCCACGCCACCGGCGAAGGGACCATGACCGGCGGCGGCCTCGTCGTCGGCACTCCGGCGTTCCTCTCCCCCGAGGTCGCGGACGGCGAGGAACCCGGCTACCCGTCGGACGTGTTCTCCCTCGGCGCCACGCTCTACACCGCACTGGAAGGCGCACCGCCGTTCGGCACCGACGGCAACCAGATCGCGCTCCTCAAACGGGTCGCGCGCGGCGAAATCATCGCGCCGCGGACCACCGGCCCGCTCACGGACGTCCTCCTGCGGCTGCTCCGGCGCGATCCCGGCGAACGGCCGGACATGGCCGAGGCGGAACGGCTGCTCACCGCGGTCGCCGACGGCCGCCCGGCGATCCTGTCCGGCACGAAACGGCTTCCCGCGCCGGCCCGCCGTTCACGGTTGCCGTTCGCCATCGCGGGCGGCGCGGTGGTGGCGGGTGGTGTCCTGGCCGGGATCCTGCTGTTCGACGGCGACCCGCCCGCCGCTCCGGTGGCGGATCCACCCGCGAGCACCTTGGCGGAGAAGCCGGTGTGCGAAGCGCGGTACGAGGTGGCCAATCGGTGGCCCGGCGGCTCGGAGATCCGCGTGTCCGTGCGGAACGCCAAGGACACCCGGCTCACCGGCTGGGAGGTCAGCTGGACGATGCCGCCAGGGACGCGGATCGCCAATCTGTGGAACGGTTCCCTGGCGCAGGACGGCGACCGCGTGCGGGTGTCCGAGCTCGACTGGAACGCGGTCCTGCCCGCCGGTGGGACGACGACGTTCGGCTTCATCGCGACCACCGGTGACGAGGTCGGGGACGCGCCGATCGCTGTATGCCGGAGTTCCTAGCGGCTCCTGCCGCAAGTAGTCCCCTACTTGCGGCCGGGTAGCGAGCGGAACGCGGACCCAATGTGGCATTGGGGGGGCACTCAACGCACCCAGCGCCACATTGGGGTCCACTCGCCAGTACCGCGCGGGCAGTTTCGCGTGACTAAGGGGACGGCATGTGTGGATCCGACGGGCGACACGCGCGGCAGGGGTTTCGCCGCGAGTCGTCCACCCGAACACGCGTGTCGTCCGTCGGATCACGTGTGTCGTCCATCCAGTCACGCGAAACCTCCATCCGGGCACGACAAGTACGTACCTGATACACGGCTGGCCCTAACCGTCCTTACCGCAATTAGAGGACTACTTGCGGCAGGTGGATTCCCGCGCGTTCAACCGCACGGGCACCTCGATCCGGCGTGGCCCGCCGTCGGGAGTGCCGCTCTCGATGAGGTCCATCAACGCCGTGGCGGCGCGGCCGCCTACCTCGCGGGGGTGCACGAACATCCCGGTGACCTGCGGAGAAGTGAGCCGAAGCGAACCGCTGTCCACCGCGCTGGCGATCCCGAGTTCACCGGGCACCGCGAGCCGTCGGCGACGGGCCTCGTGGAGAACACCGAGCGCGAGATTCTCCGACGTCGTGAAGACGGCGTCCGGGCATACCCGCCGGTCGAGCAGCCTGCCCAGGGCCTCCGCCGTGCCTTCGGTGGTCGGCGGTTCGTCGATCTCGACCACCACCGGCTCCAGTCCCCGGTCTTCCGCCCAGCCGGTGTACCCCGCGACGAGATCCGCCGCGTAGGAGCGGCTGGTGTCGGTGGTGATCATCGCTGGGCGCTCGTAACCGTTGTCCGCCAAGTGATCCAGCATCAGCCGCGCCGCCGCGACGAGGTCGTTGTCCACGACGACCGGCACGGGGCACGACGACGCCAGTGGGCGACCGACGGTCACCAGCGGGCGGTCACGGCACCAGCCCGTGGCGAAGAACGGCTCGTCGCCACGGGGGTCGACGAGGACGGCGCCATCGACCGCGAACGCGTTGAGCCGGTCGAGGTCCGCGTCCGGCGGCGTCAGCAACAGGCCGTACGACCGTTTCGACGCGGCTTCGGCCGCCCCGTTCAGGACCTCGAGGAAATAGTCCGAGTTCGGCACCAACGCGCAGGCGTTGCTCGCGTCGACCGAGTTCGCGAGCTGGATCGCCAGGGTCCGGCTGCGCCGGGTGACCAGCTGCTGGGCGTGCACACTGGCCTGATAACCGAGTTCGGCCGCCGCCCGCACGACGCGGCGCCGGGTGTCCTCGGAGATCCTGCCCTGCCCGCTGAGCACATGGGACACGGTGGTGATCGAGACCCCCGCGGCCGCGGCGACGTCACGGATGGTCGGCGACAATCAGACCTCCACGGGCGGTCCCCAAACGCGGTTCGGCCGGTCGGTGTCCAGCCGATAGTCGGTGACGTGGGCGTCGCCCAGCCTACGTCCGAGGTCCGCCGCGGCCTCCAGCGGCCGAGCGGGATCGCGCTCCACCTCGCCCCGGCTGTTGCCGACGCCGACCACGATCCCGGCGAGGTCCTGGCGCAGGTACCGGGTGAGTTCCTGGAACTGGGCTTCGAGACCGAGCGTCGCCCCGCGATAGCTCTCCTCACAGGAGATCACCACCGCGGCGCGCTTGTTCATCAACCCTGGCACGACATGGCCGGTGTGCGGCGAACTTCCCGAGGTGTAACAGAAAAGCCGGTCGAAGAACGACTTGAGCAGTCCGGTCATGCCGTACCAGTGCAGCGGGGTCGCGTACACGATCGCGTCGGCCGGGAGCACGTGGTCGAACAGCAGGCGCTCGTAGTCGTCCGCGATCCCACAGGACCGGTCACTCAGACGGCAACCACGGCAGTCCCCCAGTGGCGACTCCACGAAATCGGAGAGACGGACGAAGTCGATCGTGTGACCGGCTTCCTCCGCCCCCTTCGCCAGCGACTGGGCCATCGCCCAGGAATTCCCTTCACGACGCGGGCTCGAATCGAGCACCAAGACCTTCACGCGGCCCTCCCAGAGAGACTGCAAAAACGCTTTTGCAGTCTCTCCGGCGAGGATTCACCTGTCAAGCGACCTTGGCGGCCGCCGCGAGGATGACCTCGGCGACGACGTCCGGCCGCGAGACCGAGACCGCGTGCGAGGCCTCGATCCGGGTGACCTCCGAACCGGCCCGCTCGGACATGAACGCCTGCGCGGCGGCGGGAATCGCGTGGTCCTGCTCGGCGATCAGCGCCCAGGACGGCACGTTCTTCCACGCCGGCTCCCCGTCGAACGGGGTCGCCAGCGCGCGCTCGGTGACCGGACGCTGGGTGACCGCCATGACGTCGGCGGTCTCCATGGGGACGTCCGCCGCGAACACGTCCGAGAAGCTCTCGGGCTTGATCGACAGCTCGCCCTGCGCGGCGAGGACGTTCGTGGTGTCGGGGCCGAGCTTGCCGCCTTCGAAACGGCCGGACAGCTCGAACACACTCTCCCCCGCCTCCGGCTGGAAGGCGGCGATGTAGACGAGCGCCTTAACGTTCGGCGCGGTGGTGGCCGCCCGGCTGATCACGACGCCGCCGTAGGAGTGCCCGGCCAGCACGACGGGACCGTCCACGCCGTTGACGACGTCGGCGACGTAGTCGGCGTCGGACTCGATCCCGCGCAGCGGGTTCGACGCCGCCAGCACCCGGTAGCCCTGCTCACGCAGCTTCGGGACGACGCCGTTCCAGCTGGACGAGTCGGCGAAAGCACCGTGGACCAGGACGATGGTGGGCTTCTGGTTGCTCATGGTTACTCCTTCAGAGCCAGGGAGAACGATCGGTCTTTCTGCCTGAACAATGCCCACCCGTCAGACCTTCCGCACTGTGTCGTGGCGTGAGCCATCTAGTGGAACGACCGTTCTTTCTCTAAACTGCGGAGATGACGACTGCCGACCGGGAGACGCACCCGAAGATCCGGCTGCTCGAGACCGCGTCGCGACTGTTCTACGCCGAAGGCATCCACGCCGTCGGAGTGGAGCGGCTGGTCTCCGAGGCGGCCGTGACCAGGGCGACCTTCTACCGCCACTACCCCACCAAGGACGACCTCGTCGCCGCGTACCTGAGCACCACGAGCGAGCGGATCCGCGCGGGCGTCGGCGCGGCGACCCAGGGCAAACCCGCCCGCGAGGCCCTGCTGGCGGCACTGGGCATCATCGGTGACCGCACGCTCGACGACGACTTCCGCGGCTGCCAGTTCCTCAACGCCGCCGCCGAGTACCCCGACCCCGCGCACCGGGTCCGGCAGGTCATCGACGACCACCGGGACTGGTTCTTCGGCGTACTCCGCGACCTGGCGCGCGATGCCGGTCATGCCGACCCTGAGCACGCCGCTCGCACACTCGTCCTCCTCCGCGACGGCGCACTGCACGGCGGGAACCTCGACGACGCTCAGACCGTGCGGAGCACGCTGCACCGCGCGGTCACCGACGTCGTCGGCTGAGTTTCAGCGCAGGTTCTATGTTCCGTCCGGTTCCGTCGTCACAAGCAGGACATTGCGCCTTCTCGACGGTCGTAACAAGTGCTACCTTCGCGGAAGGGGGCCCGGCCGGACCGAGGAGCGGCGACGATGAGGCTTTCTCCCAGTGCGCACGTCGATCCGTTCTGCCGCGATCGGCTGCCGCCCGCGGACCAGTGGCCACGGCTGGACTTCGACCTCCCCGAGCTGCGGTATCCGGACAGGCTGAACGCCGCGACAGCATTGCTCGACGACACGATCGCGCGCTTCGGGCCAGACCGGCCTTGCCTGCTTTCGCCCACCGGAACGTGGTCGTACGGCGAGGTGCTCGCCCACGCCAACCGGATCGCGCACGTTCTCGTCAGTGACTTCGGTGTGGTGCCGGGAAACCGCGTACTCCTACGGGGCACCAACACGCCGTGGCTCGCCGCGGTCTGGCTGGCTGTGCTCAAGGCGGGCGCGGTGGCGGTCACCACGATGCCGATGCTGCGGCGGGCCGAACTGGACAAGATCGTCGCGCGCGCCGAGCCCACGGTCGCCGTCTGCGACGAGCGCCTGCTGGGCGAACTCCCGCCGGAGCTGCCCGTCGTGTCGTACGGCGCCGACCTCGCCGCCCGCGCGGACCGGCATC
The DNA here is from genome assembly GCF_046269425.1 of Amycolatopsis sp. cmx-11-12. Taxonomy (NCBI): domain Bacteria; kingdom Bacillati; phylum Actinomycetota; class Actinomycetes; order Pseudonocardiales; family Pseudonocardiaceae; genus Amycolatopsis; species Amycolatopsis sp. cmx-11-12. The sequence continues at coordinate 24,960 of NZ_JADNQM010000023.1, forward strand.
CGACCTCCTTCACCGACGTCCCGACAGCGGCCGACGACGTCGCGCTCCTCGCGTTCACCTCCGGCACGACCGGATCCCCGAAGGCGACCATGCACTTCCACCGCGATCTGCTCGCGATCGCCGACACCTTCTCGCGGCACATCGTGCGCCCCGAGGCGGACGACCTCTTCTGCGGCACACCGCCGTTGGCGTTCACCTTCGGCCTCGGCGGACTGCTGGTCTTCCCCCTGCGTGCGGGCGCCGCTTCCCTGCTGGTCGAACGCGCGACGCCGGCGGAACTCGCCGCCATCGTGGCCGGCAACGGTGTCACCGTCCTCTTCACCGCCCCGACCGCGTACCGCGCGATCCTGAACTCCGGCGACGGACGGCTGCTCGCCGGAGTGCGCCGTGCGGTCTCGGCGGGCGAGTCGCTGCCCGCTCCCGTGGCCGAGCAGTACCGGGAAATCGTGGGGCGGCCGCTCATCGACGGGCTCGGCAGCACGGAGATGTTGCATGTCTTCATTTCCGCCGCCGACGAGGAGGCAAGGCCCGGCATGACCGGGAAGGCGGTGCCCGGTTACCAGGCCGCCGTCCTCGACCTCGACGGCTCGCCCGTCTCCGATGGCACGCCCGGGTTTCTCGCCGTGCGAGGCCCTACCGGCTGCCGCTATCTCGAAGACCCGCGCCAGCGCGACTACGTGCGCGACGGTTGGAACATCACCGGCGACACCTACGTCCGCGACGCCGACGGCTACTTCCGGTTCGTCGCGCGGAGCGACGACATGATCATCTCGTCGGGGTACAACATCGCCGCCCCCGAAGTCGAGGAAGTCTTGCTCACACACCCGGACGTCGAGGAATGCGCGGTGATCGGGACGCCGGACCCGGACCGCGGTTCCGTCGTGACGGCGTTCGTAGTGCTCCGGTCCGGCGCCGATCAGAGCCCGGACGTCGCGAGGGCGTTGCAGGACCACGCGAAGGCGACAGCGGCGCCGTACAAGTACCCACGGCGCGTCCGGTTCATCGAGGCACTTCCCCGGAACGCGAGCGGGAAACTTCAGCGGTATCTGCTGCGGGAGCTGTGAACCGGCCAAGCGCGTGGAACAGCGCGGTGGCGAGCACGAGACCTTCACGGGCGATCGGCGCGAGCAGGTGCTCGTCGGGCGCGTGTTGCAGACAACCCGGGTAGGAATGCGGCAGCCACAGGGTCGCGATGCCGAGGATGTCGGTGAACACGTGGTTGGGCAGGCCGCCGCCGAAACTCGGCAGGATCGCCACCGGCCGGTCGGAAACCTCGTCAAGGACGCCCTTCGCCCAGCCCACCCACGGGTTCCCGACCGGGGTGCGGCTGGCCTGAAAACTCGCTTCGGCGTTGACTTCGACCATGGAGAACCCTTGCGCCGCAAGGTGCTTCTTGATCGTGTCCGCCACATCCGAGACGTCGGTCCCGGCAACGTAGCGAAGTTGCAGGACCGCGCGGGCCCTGCCAGGGATGGCGTTGACGGGCCGGTCGACATCCCCGGCTCCCAGCGAAAGGACTTCGAGGGTGTTCCAGCCGTAGAGCCGCTCAGCGGCGGAAAGCCCCGTGTCGCCCCAACTTTCCTCCAGTGCCGGATCTCCCGGGTTGCCGGCGATCCGGATCTCCGCGAGCGCCTCGCGGACGCTGTCAGGGAGTTCAGGCGGCAGGAGCCCGGGCGCCTGGATTCGGCCGTGCCCGTCGACGAGGCAGGCGATCGCCCCGGTGAGGGTGGTGGCGGGGTTGCGCAGCACCCCACCCCAGTTCCCCGAGTGATAGGCGTCGGGGCGCAGGTCGACGTCGAGCGAGATCCGGACGCTGCCGCGCGCGCCGAGGAACACCGTCGGCGTCGCCGCGTCCAGCCGCGGGCCGTCCGAGGCGATGAGGACGTCGGCCCCGAGCGCTTGCGACTGCGCCGCGACGAACTCGCCGAGACCGGGTGAGCCGATCTCCTCTCCGGTCTCGAACAGGAACTTGAGGTTGAACCCCAGCGACCCCGTTTCGGCGAGGAGCAGCCTGAGGGCGGTCAAGTTGATCAGATGCTGCCCCTTGTTGTCCGCCGAGCCGCGGCCGTACCAGCGCTCATCGTCGGCGGTCAGCGTCCACGGGTCCCGGCCCTCGCTCCACCGCCCTTCGTGGCCGCCTACGACGTCGGCGTGGCCGTAGCACAGGACGGTCGGCAGCTCCGGCGACTCGATCCGGGTGCCGATCAGGAAAGGGCCACCGGCCGGGTCGGGGTTGGGATACCGCCGCACCGAGCAGCCGAGCGCCGTCAGTGCCGGAGTCAGCACCTCGTCCAGGTATGCCTTGATGGCAACGCGGCCGTCCGGATGGTCGCTCACGGTCGGGTACCGGACCAGTGTGGCGAGTTCGGCGAAGAAGGCGCCTGAGTCCACGTGTTCTTGGGCCTTCGAAACCAGTTCCGCCGATGTGGGCACGTTCTCTCCCGATTGGTTCGCCGAGTGTCGAGGACGAGCCTAAGCCGGTTCGCCTACACTGACCATTGCCGTTTGCGGCGCCCTGCGTTCTGATTGAAGCAAAGGAAAGCCTCTGTGCGCCTGCTGCCGATCGCGCTGACGTACTTCCTCGAAGTCGCCCGCACCGGTTCGGTGTCCGAAGCGGCGGCCGAGCTGACCGTCGCGCCGTCGGCGATCAGCCGTCAGATCGCGAAGCTCGAGGCCGGGATCGGGGTTCCGCTGTTCGTCCGGCATCCGCGGGGGATGGAGCCGACCGACGCCGGGAACCGGCTGCTCGACCACGTCCGCCGCAGCGAAGCCGAATCGGCCGTCCTCGTCGACGAACTTCGCACCGGGCGGGGGCTTCACGCCCGTTCGCTCACCGTCGCCTGCTCGGAGGGGTTCGCCCGCCGTGTCGTACCCCAGGCGATCGCCGCCTTCCGCCGCGAACACGACGTCACCTTCCACCTCGACGTCGTGAACCGCGAGGAAGCCACCCGGCGCGTGCTCGACGGCGCGGCCGACGTCGCCGTCACGTTCACGACCGGGCCGCAGCACGGCGTGCGCGTCGAAAGCGCAGTCGTCGTCCCGGTGTACGCGATCGTCCCGCTCGGCCATCCGCTGACCGGCCGCGACTCCATCGATCTCACCGAACTGTGCGAACACCCCCTCGCCCTGCCCTCGCAAGGCCAAAGCCTGCGCGACCTGTTCGACATCGCCACTCGGATCGAGAACCTCACGTCTCATCCGGTGCTGGTGTGCGACGAATTGAGCCCCAAGTACGAGTTCGTCCGCTGCGGCGGCGGGCTGGCGCTCGTCGGCGGACTGGGCGACATCCGGCAGGACGCGGCCACCGAAGGGGTAGCCTACGTGCTTCTTGACAACGCCGTGTTCCGCAAGCGCGAAGCACAGGTGCAGACCATGGCGGGTCGGACGTTGTCGTTGGCGGCCATGCGGTTCACCGCGCTACTGACCGCGTTCGTCCGCCCGCCGGTCAGCGGATCAACACCCCGGGATTGAGGATCCCCGCCGGGTCGAGGGCGGTCTTGGCGGCAGTGAGGGCGGCGGCGAACGGATCGGGACGCTGCCGGTCGTACCAGGGACGATGATCGCGGCCGACGGCGTGGTGATGGGTGATCGTGCCGCCGTGACCGGCGATCGCCTCGGACACCGCGGCCTTGATCTCGTCCCATTGTCCGACCGTGCTCCCCCAGCGCCCGGCGGCGTAGATCCCGTAGTAGGGCGCGGGTCCGTCGGGATAGACGTGGGTGAAGCGGCAGGTCACGACACCCGCGCCGCCACACACCTCGTCGATCGCGGCGCGTGCCGCAGAGGTGATCGCGTGGTGCAGTTCGTCGAAGGCTTCCCAGGTGCAAGCGGTCTCGAAGGTCTCGACGATCAGCGACCGGCGGACGAGAGCGTCGCGCTGGTACGGCATCCGCAGGAACGAAGACCGCCACGCCGACGCCGAATCACCTTCCTGACGCGCGGAATCCTTGCTGCGACGGGCTTTCGCCATGCCACCATGACCGACGGCCAGCTCCAGCGCACGGTCAAGCCAGGCGTCGACCGGATGGTCGGCGGATTCGAAACCGACCAGGAGAAGGCCGCCGCCCACACTCGCGCCCGCGTTGATGAAGGCTTCGGCCGGGTCGAGGAGGCGGCAGTTCGACGGGTGGAGCCCGGATTGCGCGATCGCGCGGGTGGCGGCGACCGCGTCCTCCTGCCGCTCGAACGTGATCGACGCGGTGACCTGCCAGACGGGCCTGTCCTGCAAGCGCATCCAGGCTTCGGTGATCACGCCGAGTGTGCCCTCGGAGCCGAGGAACATCCGGTCCGGCGAGGGACCGGTGCCCGAACCCGGCAGCCGTCGCGATTCGCTGATGCCGGCCGGGGTGACGACGCGCAGCGACTCGGTGAGGTCGTCGATGTGGGTGGCGAGCGTGGCGAAATGCCCGCCCGCGCGAGTGGCGAGCCAGCCGCCGAGGGTGGAGTGGGCGAACGACTGCGGGAAATGCCGCAGCGTCAGCCCCAGCGGGCGAAGGCGGTCTTCCAGCGCGGGCCCGAAGATCCCGGCCTGGATCCGGGCCGCGCGGCTGACCGTGTCCACTTCGAGCACCGTGTCGAGGCCGGCCAGATCCATCGAGACCGCGGGCCCGTCGAACCGCGGTTCGATCCCGCCGACCACGGAACTGCCGCCACCGTAAGGAATCAGCGGGACGCCTTCGGCCGAGCACCAGTCGAGCAGGTCGACGACGTCCTGTTCCGAGCGCGGGCGGGCGACCAGGTCCGGAACGTGGTCGGTTTGGCCGAGCAGATTGCGGACGACGTCCCGGAAAGCCTTGCCACGAGCGTGGGACAACCGGTCGGCGGGCTCGTCACCGCACAACGCGGCGAGCGACTCGGGCGGGCGGATCCGCGACGGCGGGACGCCGAGGTCCGCGGGCTTCGGCGGGGCGTGGTCGGTGAAGTCGTGGCCGGGCAGGACCGCCGACGTGCGGGCTACGAGCGCGTCGGACTCTTCATCGGACAGTTCGCCGTCGGTGGTGCCCCAGCCCCACCAGGACCGTTCGTCGGTGGACATCGATGTCTCCGTTCGAGCTGACTCCCCAGTAAGTTACCTATCGGTCAATTGCTGTGTCAACGCGATCTTCCTGGACCTCGACGGTGTCCCCAATGCGGCATTGGGGACGCTGAGCGCCTCCAATGCCACATTGGGGACATCAGCCCACCACTCCTCCACACCCACGAGTTCAGTCGATAAGGCTGCCCCAGCCCGAACCGATCCGCCTCCCCTGACACACAGGACAGCTCCACCACCCAGGACCGATTCGAGGCCTTCGACGCTTTACAACGTTGTATCAACGATGTAAAAAAGTCCTGACGGCTTTCCGTGGCCCCACTCACACCGGTCCCTCGGCCACGGGGGCCGTGGTTTCACGCCTGCACAAGTCCAGCGGGAGGCGCACCTCCGCCGAGGCGGCCGCCCCCGGAGAAGGGTGTCGAGCAGATGTTGTCAACGTTGTCACCTCATCGCCCCCGAAGTTCCAGACGCTTCCGGAAATCACTGGCCACCGCGGTCGCGGTCGTCTCCGCCCTGGCCTTGACGTCGGGGGCCGCGACGGCCGCGGAGAGCGGCTGGAAAATGGGCAAGCCGCGCCTGACCACCCCGTGGACCAACCAGGTCTCGCCGTCCAACGCGTTGCCCGAGTATCCCCGGCCGCAACTGGTGCGCGAGAACTGGCAGAACCTCAACGGGGTCTGGGAGTTCGCCGGCGCCGCGCCGGGTGAAGTCCCGCCGTTCGGCGAGAAGCTCGCCGAGAAGATCCTGGTCCCCTACCCCGTCGAGTCGGCGTTGTCCGGGATCCAGCGCCACGAGGACTACATGTGGTACCGGCGCACGTTCACCGTGCCCAAGAACTGGGGCGTGGGCAAGGACAACACCCTCCGGATCAACTTCGGCGCCGTCGACTACAAGGCGAAGGTCTACGTCAACGGCAAGGAGGTCGCGGCACACCAGGGCGGTTACGGCGCGTTCTCCGCGGACGTGACCTCGGCGCTGAAACCCAAGGGGGAACAGGAAATCATCGTCGGCGTCGAGGACCGCGCCGACGCCACCTGGCAGCCCGTCGGCAAGCAGCGCCTGACCCCGGATCGCGGGATCTTCTACGAAGGCGCGTCCGGCATCTGGCAGACGGTGTGGATGGAGCCGGTCGCGGCCAAGCACGTCGGCACCCTCGGCATGGTCCCCGACCTCAAGTCCTCCACGCTGAAGCTCACCGTCGACACCGGCGGCGCTTCCGGGCTGACCGTCGAGGCCGTGGTCCGCGACGGCCGGAAGGTGGTCAGCCGCAGCAAGGCGTCCGCAGCCGGGACGATCTCCCTGCCGGTGCCCAAGGCGAAGCTCTGGTCGCCCGATTCGCCCTTCCTCTACGACCTCGACGTCGAACTGAAGGACGGACGGCGCACCGTCGACAAGGTGTCGTCCTACTTCGGCATGCGTGAGTTCGGCACGGCGAAGGGCGCCGACGGCAAACTCCGGTTCACTCTCAACGGAAAGATCCTCTTCCTTCAGTCCACTTTGGACCAGGGCTACTGGCCGGACGGCATCTACACCGCGCCGACCGACAAGGCACTGCGCTTCGACCTCGAACAGCACAAGGTCCTCGGCTTCAACACGGTCCGCAAGCACATCAAGACCGAACCCGACCGCTGGTACCACCACGCGGACAAGCTCGGCCTGCTCGTCTGGCAGGACATGCCGTCGATGCGCACCGGTGGCCGTCCGCCCGTCGACGCCCAGCAGCAGTTCAAGGTCGAGTTGAAGGAACTGGTGGAGCAGAAGAAGAACTGGACCTCGATCGTCGGCTACGTGCCGTTCAACGAGGGCTGGGCGGAGTGGTCGCGCGAGGAGACCGGCAAGGTCGCCGAAAGCGTCAAGGCACAGGACCCGACCCGGCTGGTCAACGCGCACAGCGGGGTCAACTGCTGCGACTCCCTCGGCGATTCCGGCAAGGGTGACGTCCTCGACTGGCACGCCTACCCGGGTCCCGCGAAGCCGATGCCCGACAGCAAGCGGATCTCGATCGACGGTGAACACGGCGGTTACGGGCTCGAGGTCAAGGACCACATGTGGTTCGGCGAAGGCCACGCCTACGAGATGGTGAAGGACCAGGCGACCCTGAACAGTCGCTACGTCCAGAACCAGCGCGACGTGCTCGCGGCGGCCCAGAGCTGCGCCATCAGCGGCTCGATCTACACGCAGATCACCGACGTCGAGCACGAGGTCAACGGATTCTTCACCTACGACAGGCAGGTGAAGAAGATGGACTTCGCGCAGGTGCGCGCGGTCAACCAGGCGATCATCCGCAACGCCGACGGCAGCGGTTCCGGCGCGCCCGACCCGGGCCCCGGCACTCCGGGCCTCACCGGCGTCCACGCCTACAAGTTCAACGAGGGCACCGGTTCCAGCGCCGCGGACTCGGTCGGCAACGCGCACGCCGCGCTGACCAACGCCCAGTGGGCAGGCGGTGTCGAGGGCGGTGCGCTGGCCTTCGCCGGGAACGGACAGGCTGACACCGGCTCGAACCTCGTCAACACGGCGAGCAGCTACTCGGTCTCGGCGTGGGCGAAGCTGGACGAGGCGAGTGGCGCGTTCCAGACCGTCGTCAGCCAGGACACCGGCCGCGACAGCGCGTTCTTCCTGCAGTACTCCGGGCAGGACCAGCGGTGGGCGATGAGCTTCGTCGGTCTCCGCGCCCTGTCGCCGGAGAAGCCGGAAGTCGGCCGCTGGTACCACCTGACCGGGGTCCGTGACGCGAAGGCGGGCACATTGTCGCTTTTCGTCGATGGCAAGAAGGTCGCCTCGCAGAACGCCTGCGCCGCTGCGCCGAGCACCGGCCACACGGTGATCGGCCGCGGCCAGTACGGCGGACAGCAGGTCGACTTCCTGCGCGGTGCGGTGGACGACGTCCGGTTCTACGACCGGTCGCTGTCCGACGCCGAGGTCGCGACACTCGCGAAGCGCGACTGAGAACACGCGGCGCCGGGGCCACTCCCGGCGCCGCGTGCTCCGCACGAACGAAGTTCCTCGGCGAGCGCGAACCGAGAAGACTGGGCGTCCAGGTCAGTGATCGTGCGCGTGGAGGGGTCGAGTTGAAGGTCATCGCCATCGAGGAGCATTTCACCCACCCGACCTTGTACAACGAGGAAGGCGAGGGTGAACTGGGCGACCACCCGATCATGGCGGGTATCCGGAAGAAGCTCCGCGACCTCGGCCGTGGCCGGATCGCGGAGATGGACGCGGCCGGGATCGACGTCCAGGTCCTCTCGCACGCCGTCCCCGGCGCGGAAGCGCTGAAGCCGGAGGAAGCGCATCGGGCGAGCCAGGCGAACGACGCGCTGGCCGACGCGATCTCCCATCATCCCGACCGGTTCGCCGGTTTCGCGGCCCTCCCGATGCAGGCACCGGACGCGGCCGCCGACGAACTCCGCCGTGCCGTGACCGAACTCGGGCTCAAGGGCGCGATGCTCAACGGCCTCACCACCGGCCGTTTCCTCGACGACGCCGCGTTCCGGCCGGTGCTCGCCGCCGCGGAATCACTCCGCGTCCCGCTCTACCTGCACCCGGCGCTTCCGCCGCAACCCGTGCTGGACGCGTACTTCTCGGGACTTTCCGACCTGCAAGCCGACAACCTCGCCACCGCGGCCTGGGGCTGGCATTCCGAGACCGCGGTGCACTTGCTGCGGCTCATCGTCTCCGGGGTCCTCGACGAGTACCCGGACCTCCAGATCATCATCGGTCACATGGGCGAGATGATCCCGTTCGCGCTGTCGCGGATCGACGTCGTGCTGACGCCGATAAACGAACACCTGCGCCAGCCGGTCGCGGACTACTTCAAGACCAACGTCCACATCACCACCAGCGGTTACGCGACGTTCCCGCCGTTGCAGTGCGCGCTGGCCGTGCTCGGAGCCGACCGGATCATCTTCTCGGTCGATCATCCGTACACTCCGAACGAGCCCATGGTGAACCTGCTCAAGACCGCGCCCATCGACGAAGCCGACCGCGAGAAGATCGCGCACGGCAACGTCGAAAAGCTACTTCGCCTCTGACTCGATCCATTCCTGGACGATCTCGCCGAGCACGGGCAGCGTCGCGGACGTCGAAGGCCTCGCCGTACCGCGTCTTCCTCAGCGCGGCCGAACGGTACCGCTACGACATCACGCGGCTGTCCGACCATTTCGGCGTCGGCTTCGAGACGATCTGCCACCGGGTTCCACTTCTCCCGGGTCGGCGGTTCGTGTCCACTGTGGAGCCTTCAGCTCCCGGGGCGGGAGTCCTGAAGGGTTCCCAATGTCGCATTTGAGTCCCTGAGCGTCTCCAATGCGACATTGGGAACCCTTCGCTGAGATCCGGGCACGCACCTGAGGTGTACGCCACACCCTCGACCTCGACATAGTCGGACTTCCTACTTTATGGTGTCCACAGGTCTGCAATGCAGGGAAGTACGGCCACTGGCGCGAGCCGGGAGGCCGGAGCCGTCGTAGATCCGGGAGTCGGGATACCGGCCGCAGGCGTGTCGTGTTCGTCCTGCCTGCGCGAAAGACGCCGACCCGCCACACCCTCGGCGCTAGTCGTTCGTACTCCCCTGCCCGGCCACCGATCGTGGTCCTCGGGCGGCTTCCGGTACGGACCGGAGAAGATCGTCCGCGACCTGCGGGTGCGCCAGATCCTGGAAGGGACCATGAAATCATGCGCGTGATCATTTCGCGCCGGATGCTGCAGGAGGCTTCGTGAACGACGTCCAGTTCCTCGTCCACAGTGGAATCGGCCGGATCACCCTGAACCGGCCGCGAGCGCTGAACTCGCTGAACCACGACATGGTGCTCGCCATCACCGAGCACCTCGAAGCCTGGCGTTCCGACGCGGGGGTCCGTGCCGTGCTGATCGACGGCGCCGGTGACCGCGGGCTCTGCGCGGGCGGCGACATCCGGGCCATCTACGAAGACGCGCGCGGCGGCGGCACCGCGTCGCTGCGCTTCTGGGCCGACGAGTACCGGCTGAACGCGCTGATCTCGCGCTACCCCAAGCCCTACCTCGCGCTCATGGACGGACTCGTCATGGGTGGCGGGGTCGGCGTCTCCGCGCACGGCAGCCACCGGATCGTCACCGAACGCTCCCGCGTCGGCATGCCGGAGGTCGGCATCGGCTTCATCCCCGACGTCGGCGGCACCTACCTGCTGTCCCGCGCCCCCGGCGAACTCGGCACACACATCGCCCTCACCGCGGGCTCCATCACCGGACCCGACGCGATCCACTGTGGACTCGCCGACCACTTCGTGCCCAGCGAACGGATCCCGGACCTGCTCGACGCGCTCACGTCGCGCACCCCGGACGCCGCACTGGACCTGTTCGCCGAGCCCGCACCGGCCAGCGGTCTGGCAGCCGACGCGGAATGGATCGACCACTGCTACGCGGCGGACACGGTCGAGGAGATCCTGACCCGGCTCCGCGCCGGAGGCGACGCGGCGGCCACCACCGCCAAGGAGATCGAGGCGAAGTCGCCCACCTCGCTGAAGGTGACCCTGCGGGCTCTCCGCGCCGCCGCCGCGCTGCCCGACCTGGAAGCCGTGCTGGCGCAGGAGTTCCGCGTCTCGACTCGCGCGCTCTCCTCCGCCGAGTTCGCCGAGGGCATCCGGGCGCAGATCATCGACAAGGACCGCTCGCCCCAGTGGGCTCCGGTGACACTGTCCGAAGTGGACGAGTCGTTGGTCGATTCCTACTTCGCTGACCTCGGCGACGCCGAATGGAATGAAGTGGCCCGATGACGATCGTTTTCTCCGGACTCGGCAACATGGGCGGCCCCATGGCCGCCAACCTGGTCGCATCCGGTGAGACCGTCCACGGCTACGACCCGGCTCCCGCCGCTCACTCCACCGACGTGACCAGGTTCGACAGCGCGAGCGCGGCCGTCGCGGCGGCGGACGTCGTCGTCACGATGCTGCCCAGCGGCAAGCACGTCGCCGACGCTCGGCAAGCGGCCGAACTGGTCACCACGGCCGGTCACCACGGCCGGCGACGCGCCCGTGTCCAGCGGTGTGGTCGGCGCCGAAGCCGGAACGCTGACGTTGGCGTCTCGATGATCGCTGTCTCCGAGGCGTTCGCCCTCGGCGAGGAACTCGGCCTCACCCACCAGGCCCTCTTCGGTGTCGCCTCGACCGCGTCCGGCCAGTAAGGAGGGCATGGCCGCGTTCACCGAGAAACGTGAGCCGAAGTTCCTTCACTCCTGACCGGTGAGCACCCGGTAGAGCGGTCGCAGCAGGGCGGTGACCGAGGTTCCGTCCACTGTGGCCTTGAGCGGCGGGACCTCGTCCAGCAGTCCCAGCGGGTCCCCGGCCGGTGGTCGTCGCGTGTTCGTGACGTCCCCGGCTGGGCCCCAGCCGAAGAAGTCGTCCATGACCTCGTCGAGGGCGGGTGTTCCGGCATCGGCCGATGGCGCCGTGACGCGTGCGCCCGCCTGACGTCCGATGTCTTCGAGCAACGTCGTGCGCTCGCGCCCGCGAAGCGCGAAGATCGAGAACGGTTCTGTCTCGGCTTCTTGCTCGAGTGCGATCAGCCCTGCGACAAGGTGGTCGCAGGGAACGCGGGTGCCCGGACACGTGCAATCCAGCGACAGTTCCCATGCTGCCTCGGGGAACAGCGGCACCTGCTCCGCGGCGAAGAAGCGTTCGACATCCTCGGGGACCCGCCCGTCGAGCAGGGTCGCCGTCGTGGCCTCCTCCGCGACGATGGCGGCTGTGACCGCCGTCCACACCTGCTTGCCGAACGTCGGCAGACCGATGCGGACCTCGTAGAACCGTTGGCGCGTCACCCGGACCTCGGCGACGGCCGCGCCGGGTCCGATCGTGAGGGTGTCGACCCGGCAAGGCGGTACAAGTCCTTTGTGGACGCCGAGTTCGTCCAGTGCCCGGCGGAATCCGTCAGTCATCGGCCGCCTCCCGGCCCAGTGCGAAGACCTCGCGCAGCGAATCGGTGGACAGTTCCGTGAGCCAGTCCTCCCCGTCGGTGACGACGAGCCCGGCCAGCGCTTCCTTCTTGGTGATGACGGCGTCGATGCGTTCCTCGATGGTGCCGGGGCAGACGAACTTCCGCACCTGGACGCTCCGCCGCTGGCCGATGCGGAAGGCGCGGTCGGTGGCCTGTTCCTCGACCGCCGGATTCCACCACCGGTCCAGATGCAGGACGTGGGTGGCCGCGGTGAGCGTCAGTCCCGCTCCCCCGGTCTTCAGCGACGCGAGCAGGATCGGCGGGCCGTCGCCCGACTGGAAGTGTTCGACGATCGAGTCGCGGCGCTGCTGGGACAACCCGCCGTGCAGGAAGGCGATCTTCGCGTTCAGCCGGTGCGAAAGGTGCGGCACGAGCAGGTGCCCGAACTCGGCGAACTGCGTGAAGCACAGCGCGCGGTCGCCCGACTCCAGGATCTCCGCGAGGAGTTCTTCGAGCCGGTTGACCTTGCCGGATCGGACTCCGATCGGCGAACCGTCGTGCAGCAGATGTGCGGGATGGTTGCAGATCTGCTTGAGCTTGGTGATCGCGGCCAGGATGTTGCCGCGCCGTTTGACCCCGGCGCTGTCGGCGATCCTGGTCATCATCTCGTCCACGGTCGCGCGGTACAGCGTCACCTGCTCGCGAGTGAGGCGGTATTCCTGGAGTATCTCGATCTTCTCGGGCAGGTCGGCCAGCACGGTCGGGTCGGTTTTGAGGCGGCGCAACAGGAACGGCCGGGTCAGCCGGCGCAGTTCGGTGGCCGCGGTCAGATCGCCCCGGCGCTCGATGGGCACCTCGAAGCGCTCACGGAACTCCTGCCTGCCACCGAGGACGCCGGGGTTGAGCAGATCCGACAGCGACCATAGATCAGCGAGCCGGTTCTCCACCGGCGTCCCGGTCAGCGCGACCCGATGGCCGGCGGGGATTCGGCGCAAAGCCTGTGCCGGGCCGGTGTTCTGGTTCTTGACCGCCTGCGCCTCGTCGAGCACGAGCCGGTGCCACCGGGTGCCCGCGAGTTCGTCGGCATCGCGGGCGGCGGTCGAGTAAGTGGTGACGACGAGATCCGCGCCTTCGATACGCGCGGCCAGCCCGGCCCCGTGCGCTCGGTCAGCGCCGTGGTGGATATGGACACGCAGCTCTGGCGCGAACTTCGCCGCTTCGCGCTGCCACGTCCCGAGCAACGACATCGGGCAGACGAGCAGTGTCGGTCCGGCGTCGTCGCGCGCCCGCTCGATCGCTTCGAGCGCGAGCAACTGGACGGTCTTGCCGAGTCCCATGTCGTCGGCGAGGCAGGCGCCGAGGCCGATCGACGTCATGAACGCAAGCCAGGCGACACCCCGGCTCTGGTACGGCCGCAGGGTCGCCAGGAAGGTCGGCGGTGGCTCGACCGGTTCGATGGTCTTCTGGATCCGCCCGGCGAGGAAATCGTCGATCCAGCCGTCGGTGGTGACCTCGGTGACCGGCAACGGCGCTTCGAAGCCACCGCGGAGCAGGGCCAGCAGGTCCGCTGGGGTGGGCAGTGGCGGTTTCTCCCGGTCCGGGTCGCGGCGCAGGTAGTCGAGACCGGCGCGCAGCAGTTCGGGGTCGACGCTCACCCACCGTCCGCGCAGCCGCACCAGCGACGACTTCGCGGCGGCGAGCCCGGCCAGCTCTTCGTCGGTCAGCGCGTCCTCGCCGACCGCGAGCGCCCAGCGGTAGGAGGCGAGCTGATGGCGGCCGAGGCGATGCACGGCGGCCTGGTCGACGGGCGCGCCGCGGACGGACAGCTTGAGCGCGAGCTTCCGCCTGCCACCCCAGCTCGCCGGGAGCTGGACGTCGAAACCGGCCGCGACCAGCTGTTCCGCCCCGCCGTCGAGGAATTCCACGGTTTCGGCGACGGTGAGGTCGTAGAGACCCGGCTTGTCGGCTTGGACCGCCGGAGCCAGCAATGGCAGCACTCCCGCGGCTCGCTCCAGCTCAGCGGCGAAAAGGCCTTCGGGGTCGGTGAACTTCGCGCCCACCTTGCCGGACCAGACGTCCTCCGCGGGAAGGAGAAGGCTCGGGTCGGCCGTGGAGCGCAGGAGGAAACGCAGCTGCCACTTGGTTCCGTCGCCGGTCTGGTCGTCGGGGTCGTCGACCGGGCCGTACAGGGTGGGGACCTCGTCGAGCCGGAGGCAGACGGTGCCCTCGGTGAGGTCGGTGTCGCCGACGGCGTCCCAGGCCGCGATGCCCTCGGCGACGATCCCCATCCGCCCCGGCGCCTGGCTGATCCGGTCGTCGGCGGTCTTGAGCGCGTGGAGCCACGATCCGAACGGACCTTCGCGCCCGTCGCTTTCCGTGGCGTGGCCGGCGGCGGCCAAACGCTCGCGGACGGCGGTGTCGACGAGAGTGCGGAGCGCGTCGGTGACGAGCGCCGCCGGGTCCGGTCTGGTTTGTTCGGCCCGGCCGACCGGCGGGGTGGCCGCGATCAGCGCCTGAAGCGCGACCGCGTCGCCACCGCGCGCCACCGGCCGCCAGCGCGCTCGCGCCACGATCTCGTTCCGCACGAGGGTGGGCAGCACCCGGCCGCGGCGCACGAGGTCGTCCGCCAGCCGGACGATGGCGCGGAGATGGCGGACGGAAGTGCCGTAGCTGACCGTGTCGGCGAGGTCCCCCAGTTCGGTGGGGTCGATCAGGAGCGCCGGTACCGACCAGGGCTCCAGCGACAGTTCCTGCTGAGGACGGCCGCGAGCACCCAGTTCGGGCGAAGCGACCGGGCCGCCGCGCCGGGACGGCAGCAGCAGCGTGGCCGACGCGGGTTTGCCAGGGTGCAGCGCGGTCAGATCCGCCACCGACGCCGCGAACGGATGCGGCCGGGCCGACATCGACGGCCGCATCGACGTCGTCGCGGGGCGGTCGCCGTGTTCACCCCAAAGCACGATCCCGCGGCCCGGGGACCACAGGCCGTGCACGACGAGCGGCGGCATGCTCCTCCTTCGATGTCTGTGCTCCCCAGCATGCCCGTGCCCGGTCAGCGTCCGATCAGCGCGTCACCGGATAGGCTCGCCCCGGTGGAGGCCTCCCGTGTTCTGGACGCGATCGATCCGCGCGAGGCGCTGACCGTCCTCGGCCCTTCGAAGGGTAAGAACCGAGGCGGGCAGGCCATCGAAACCGAGACGGCCTGGTCGGAGGCGATGCTTCGCGCGCGGGCCGATGTCCTGGCCAGGTCCAAGGTCGACGACGGCGGGCTGCGACCGGCGTGGCTCCGTTACAACGGGAACTTCTACCGGAATGTGGGCAGCGCACTGGGCGAGGCCGCCGCGAACGGGCGGGCGCTGATCCTCAGCGGCGGCTACGGAATCCTGCGCGCCGACGAGCCGATCTCCTACTACGACCGGAAACTCCGGATCGGCGACTGGCCGTCCGGCATGCTCGAACACACGATCATCGACGAAGCCCGCCGCGTCAGTGCCCAGAAAGTGGTGACGTTCGTGTCCGCGAGCGCCGACTACGCGAAGCTCGTCCGGCGAGTTCCCTGGAGTGGAACGGGACTCGGCGCCGTGCTGGTGACGATCGACTTCCACGGCGGCGGCGCGCAGGTCGAGGTGCCGAAGCGGCTGGCCAAGGCGTTCAGCGCGTGGTGGCGCGGGTCGCCGTCGGACTATCCGGCGAGCATGGTCGCGGAGGTACTGGCCTAAGGAACGCACGGGCAGGTCCGCACTACAGCGGATCGCGCTCCCGGCCGTCCCGCAGCAGAGAAGCCGACGCCGCGATCCTCGACGTGGCACTGGACCTGCTGATCGCCGCCCTCGAAGCCGCCTACGGCAATCCGCCTCGGACACCGGAAATCGCCGACCGCGAGCAACTGCTGTCCGGCTGGTCGACCGTCGTCGCCGATCCGCGGCAACGGCGACTCCTCCGGCGCGATCGAGGATCAGCCAGAACTCGCCCGCACCTATCAGGACCTTTTCGGACGGCATCGTGATCAGGCAGCACCTGGCCACCCGCCCGGACACCTGCACCACCGCGGAGACCGAGGACTACCTCCGAGCCGTGCTCCGCCAAGCCGACTATCGACCATTGCCAAAGACCACGTTCACCATCTCTACGCGATCCGCCTGCCCGACCTGCAAGGGCTCGTCGGCGACCTGTTCACCCAGCCTGGGCTGATCCTGCTGCTCGGCGCGATGATGCTCGCGGTGATCGGGCTGCTGCTGACCTACGCCGGCTGGTTCAGACCCGTTCGCTAGCGCTCACGGCCACTGCGCTTCGGACAGCACCCGCGCGGCCTTGAGGAACGCCTTGCGGTCGGCGGCGGACAGCTGGTCGAGCAGTCGTTCCTCCTGCTCCTGGATCCGCGTCTGAGTGGACCGCCGCGCGGCGCGGCCGGCGTCGGTGATCCCCAGCAGGCGGACCCGGCGGTCTGTCGGATCCGGCTCGCGGGTGATCAGGCCGTCCTCCTGGAGTTTGTCGAGGGTGCCGATGATCCGGGTCTTGTCCGCGCCGATCGCCTTGGCGAGCGCGGCCTGTGTGCGGACAGGACTGCCGTCGAGCGCGTTCAGCACCACGTAACCCCACATGGTCAACCCGTGTTCGGCCAGCACCGGCGTCTCGGCGTCCATCAGCCGTCGCATCAGTCCGCCGAGCATCGCCGCGAGATCCGGCCTCCTCTGCTCCGCCATGCGCAGACCATACCGAGCGATCTCACGAAACCGGTTGACGAACTCGTACGCGCATGTAGATGATATGCATATGCCTATCAATGAACTTCGCATGCTCGACGCCATCGCGGTCCGGGCCAGCCTCGACCTCGTCTCCCAGATCACCCCCAGCGACCTGGAAAAACCGACCCCTTGCACCGCCTGGACCCTGCACGGCCTCCTCGCACACATGGCCACCCAGCACTACGGCTTCGCCGCCTCGGCCAACGGAGAGAGCCACCTCGACCACTGGCGCCTGATCCCCTTGGGCGAAGACCCCGTCGCCACCTACCGCGACTCGGTCAACCGAGTCCTGAACGCCTTCGTGCCCCACGACCTCGAATCCCGCAAGTTCTCCCTTCCCGAGTTCTCCACCGAGATCACCTTCACCGCGGAACAGGCCCTGGGCTTCCATTTCGTGGACTACCTGGTGCACTCCTGGGACGTCGCCAAGACGCTCGGCCTGCCGCTCGAGTTCCAGCGAGAGGTACTCGACGCCGGGCTGCGGTTCGCCAAGGAGATCCCGAACGGACAGAGCCGGAAGGCACCGGGTGCCGCGTTCGGCCCGGCCGTCGAAGAGAAGGGACCGTCCGATTTGGACACGATCGTCGCGCTGCTCGGCCGATCCCCCTCCTGGCCGGACGCTAAGCCCCAGGCTTGACCGGCACCACCTCGATCACCCGGGCGGTGACCAGTTCCGGTTTCTCCAGGGACAGTCCGTGAGTGGCCTTCGGTACGACCTCGACGCGAAGGTGCGGGCTCAGTGATTCGAGCCGGGCCGCCACCTCACGGGCGTTGTGGATGACACTGCGTTCGGCGACGACGAGCGCTGAAAAGCAGTGGCCGCACGGTGCGCCACACGTCATCGGAAGATCTCACCGAGACTCCACCAGATGAAACTCCGGCCGATCACCCCGAATCCCGCTGCCTCGAAGGTGATCACTCCGGCGATCCGGTCGGTCGCCGGGGAAGCGAGGTCCAGATCGCGTACTTCGCCGTCGACGTCACCCGCGGAAGCCAGGATCCCGACCAGGAGCCACTGCTGCCTCATCTGATCCGCGCAGTCACCGAACTACTCCGGAAAGCCCAGGCGAAGGGCGACATCCCAGCCCACCTAGACCCGAGCCTGGAGGCCGACGCGCTCGCGACGATGTCCGCCGGCCTCGTCACCGCGATCATGGTCGACGCCTACACCACGGAACGCGCGGCGGAGATCGTCGACTACCGGCTCGACCAGCTCTTCACCGCCTGACGATCAACGCCTCGATGCCGTCGAGGATGCGACCGAGGCCGAACTCGACGTCGTCGTCCTCGATGCCTTCTTCGCCGTATGCCTCGCCGGAGATCACCGCGGCGACGCGCGGATAGCCGCGCCCCTCGAGGTGCGGTCGCAAGAACTCGCTCAGCGCCTGGACGCGCTCGGGAGCGCTCGCGTTCACGTCGCGCAGGAGAGTCGCGGTGCTGCGCACCCAGCCGTCGACCAGCACGACGCAGCCCATCACGTCACGGGTACTGAGCCCCGTGCCGTCCATCCCCTCCAGGAAGTTCTCCAGCCAGCCCAGCAAGTTCGGCGTACTCGGCGCGGTGCGCACCGGCAGGTCGATCAGCCACGGGTGGCGGCGGCTGCGGTCGAGGAGCGCGCGAGCCCAGGCGGTGACGGCGGCGCGCCAGGCACCGGATGACAGCTTCGGCGGCGGTCCCCAGGCCGCCTCGGCGACGAGGACGAGAAGTTCTTCCTTGGAGCTCAGGTAGCGATAGAGCGCGTTCGCGGTGATGCCGAGGCGCTTGGCGATCGACGGCATGGACAGGGCCGCGTAGCCCTCCGCGTCGGCCTGCGCGATGGCCGCGTCGACGATCTGATCGAGGCTGTATCCCGGTTTCGGCCCCCGCCGGGGCGCCGGGGCGTATCCCCAAGCCAGGGCGGTGCCCGGTGGCAGCAACTCGATCTTGGCGTCGTCCATCGGGGCATTGTTGCACCCAAAACCGGTAAAGGCATACACTGTTCATGGCATACACAGTTATGACCGGATTTGGGGGCTCGACCATGACCGAACCGAACAGGCGGAACGTGCTCCGCGGAGCGGCCGCGCTGGCCATCGGCGGTGCCGCCGCGACCTACGGGAGCACCGGGTCCGCCTTCGCCGCGCAAAGTCCGGCGAACGCGGAGTACCCGTTCATCGAAGGCGCGTTCGCGCCGGTGAAGGAGGAGGTGACCGCGTTCGGGCTGCCGGTCACGGGCCGCATTCCGAGGGAGCTCTGCGGGCGGTACCTGCGCACCGGGCCGAACGTCCTCGGGCTCGAGGATCCGCGCGCGCACCACTGGATGCTGGGTGAGGGGATGGTGCACGGCGTCCGGCTCCGTGACGGGAAGGCCGAGTGGTATCGCAACCGCTGGGTGCGCTCGTCCGGTGTCGCGGCGAAACTGGGCGAACGGTACCCGTGGCCGGTGCCCTCGGATGACTTCGCGCCGAACACGCACGTGATCAGCCACCACGGCCGCATCCTCGCCCTGCAGGAGTCCGGCCCCCCGCCGTACGAACTCGACGACGAACTGAACACGTTGGGGCCGTTCGATTTCAGCGGTTCACTGGAGGGTTCCTACACCGCGCACACCAAGTTCGACGCCCACGCCGACGAACTGCACGCGGTGACCTACTACCCGACCTGGGACCACGTTCGGCATCTGATGATCGACCGGACCGGCCGCGTGGTGCGGACCACTCGGATCCCGGTCACCGACAGCCCGATGATGCATGACTTCGGGCTCACCAAGAACTACGTGGTCGTCTTCGATGTGCCCGTCACGTTCGATCCGCGGCCGGGGAAAGTGGTGCCTTACAAGTGGAACACCGAGCACCCGGCCAGGGTCGGGGTCATGAAGCGCGAGGGTGGGCCGCTGCGCTGGTTCGGGGTGGATCCGGTGTTCTACTCGCATACGCTCAACGCCTACGAACAGGGCTCCACGGTAGTGGTGGACCTGACCACGATGCCGGCGCCGTTCGAGGTGGCCGGTAAGCAGGGCTTCGGTGGCCCGTCGGCCTCCGGCCCGCCGGTACTGGAGCGCTGGACGATCGACCTGACACGGGGCCGTGTCCAGCGCCGCGTACTCGACGACCGGCCGCAAGAGTTCCCGCGGGTCAACGAAAGCCTGGTGTCACGACGGCACCGGTACGGCTACTCGGCTTCCCCCGGTGAACTCTTCGACGTCTACCTGGACAAGCCCGCCAACACCTTCGGCAACGCGCTGATCAAGCACGACCTCTCGAGCGCGCGTTCGGAGGTGCACCGCTTCGGCCGGGGCGCCGACGCGAGCGAAGCGGTCTTCGTGCCGTCCTCCCACAGTAAGTCCGAGGACGACGGTTACGCCCTCGCCTACGTCAACAACCCTGACCGCAACGCCTCGGATCTGGTGATCCTCGCGGCACAGGACTTCACCGCGAAACCCTTGGCACGCATCCACCTGCCCAGGCCCGTGCCGCTGGGCTTCCACGGCAGCTGGGTGGCGGACTGACGGTCCGGCGGTCGCCGGTCTCCCCGGCGACCGCCCTCGACATTCACACGCTGGCGAGCACCTCCTCCAGTGCCGCCGCGGAGTCCGGATACCGTTCGAGCAGCGCCAGGCCTGTCGGGGCGGTGCTCCCCCACAGTTCGTCGCAGCCCAGCAGGTTCGCCACCGCGTCGCAGGTCGCCGGATGCGCGGCCAGGAGTGGCAAGCCGCTCCCACCCGGCTTCCTCGATGCGGCAAGGGATTCCGGTTGGCTCTTCCAGGGCGGGACCCATGCGTCGAGCGCCGCGAGACGGCCGGGGAAGACCCGTCCGGCTTCGCGGACGAGCAGCGGAACGAGTTCCGCCCCGCGCGAGCGCAGCGTGGTGATCAACGTCGGCAGCCACGGCAGCAGCAACCTGTCCGGAAGCTCGGCGAAGGCGTTCGACACCGCCTCGACGACGAAGTCAGCCAGCCCCGGCGCCGGTTCCAGCGCATGGACGAAACCACTCAGGTAACGCGGATACGCGGGCAGCACCAACGGATTCGCCAGCAGACCGGCGCACCGCTCCCTCAGTTCCGCCCGGGAGAGCTGGCCGAGCTGTACCTGGGCCGCCCACAGCAGCGCCACCTTCGACGGCTCCTGCGGATGCGATCCGGCGATCGCCAGCTCCAGCTGGGTACGGTCGCACCCCAGCGACAGAGCGAGCGCCTCCATGCTGAACAGGAAGCCCAGCATCGCGGCGACCTGCTCGACACCGGCCTCCTCGTCGGTGAAGGCCGCCGGAAGCAGGGTGCAGTAATGCGCGTACCCCGCCTTGACGAAGTCCTCGATCCACCGGGGCAGTACCGGCTCGCTGGTCCGGTAATGCGCCAGCAGCCTTCGCACCCGCCGCAAGACCTCCGGCGCTCCGTCGACGGTGCGTTCGGTGGCCAGGACCTCCAGGGCACGCGTGCCCAGCTCCCCCGCCAGCCGGGTGCTGCGCAGATAGAGCGTCGCGTCCTCAACGGCTCCGAGCACCTTCGCCGCGGTGACCTGCGGGTGGTAAGCGGCCCGCCGGAGCCGTTGTTCCAGCACCTGTTCGATGCTGACACCCTCGTACCCCAGCTCGATGAGCGCCCGCTGGTGGGTGCCCAGCGCCAGATCCCATGACTCCTGGATCGGCCGTTCGCCGAGCCGCCGCTCCCCCATGATCGGTCGCACCGCGCCGTGCGGCATCAGGTACCGGAGCATCCACAACAGATCGGAGCAGGGTTCCAGCTCCGGCTTCGACGCGATGTCGAGCAGCGCCCGCTGCACACCGCGTTGCTGCAACTTGAGGTTCAGCGGTTCGAGCCTGTCGTGCACGTCGCGCGCCAGCGGCGGCAACGCGTCGTAGCCGACCTGGCCGATCCGGTCGCCGCCCATCATGATCTCGACGATGCGGCGCACGTCGCGCCTGCCCGGCACGACGTCCTTCTCGATGCAGGTGACCGCCGCGTCCTGGAAGTCGTACGGCGTGGGTTTCGCCCGATCGCGCAGGCCTGCCAGCAGAATCGAGGTCTCGAACACCGCGATGGCGTCGGCCGTCGACGACAGATACCCGTTGCGTCGCGCCGCCCGCACGACCTCGACCGACCAGCCCAGCAACTCGGCCTCGTCCAGCCGGTCCAGGACCGGAGGTCGTTGCAGGAAGCCGGAAAGATGATCCGACGACACCGGATCCGGCATGGGCGCGGACAGTTCCGCGGCCTTCTTTCGCTTCGGCCCGCCCACCTGCCCGTCCAGCTGGAACTGTTTGACCTTGGTGCGCTTGAGGTTCTTCGCCCATTCGGTCGCGGCGATCGACACCGATCCCCCGGCAAGGCCGAACTGCGCCTCGATCGACGCGTGGCTCGACGGGATCAGCCCGTACTGCCAACTGCTCGCGCTGCGCGGGCTGATCACGAATCCGTCCGTGTCCTCGACACCGAACTCCGCGACCCGGCTGGCCGCGTGGAACGCGCCGCAGACGTAGAGGCAGTCCGCGGGATCGGCGCCCGAAGCGGCAAGGTGTTCGCGCATCCGTGTCCACATATAGCGCTCGCGGTCCTCGTCCACCCGTACGCGGCGGGTGTCGCCGGGAGCGAGCCTGCGGAACAGGCTGCCGATCAGGAACATGACCTGGCGATAGGTGTCGTGGTCACCGTCGCCGAGCGGCAGTTCGACGTACTGGTGCCACCACTCCGACCAGTGCCGCACCCGCCCGTGACGCAGCAGGTGTTCCTCGAGTTCGGCGAAGCGAGGCCGCAGGTCACCGATCTCGACGCCGATCGCGTCACCGTGCAACGCAGCCTCTTCCTCGGCGGGCGGTGTATCCGAATCCGCTTGGGGCACGCGCTCGTCCCACTGGAAGACGTGGTCGGCCGAGCGATCGACGAGGACGAGTTCGACACCCGGGGTGTCGAGGGCGTACGCGATCGCCTGGTATTCGGCCGAAGCCTCGGTGATCGGCGCGACCACCGACAGCGGCGCCCACTCGGCGGGGAATCCCTTCACGTCCGTCGCGAAAGCCTGCACGGCCACCGGAAGACGGCAGTTGCGCAGCTCGGTCAGCAGCGGCGCCATGTCCTCGCACAGTTCGAGGTAGACCACCTTCGGCTGCTTCTCCCGCAGCCGCCGTGCCATCGCCACGGCCGAAGCCGGGGAATGGTGGCAGACCGGGAAGATCTCCAGTGGCTCCCGCACCGCGCGGTCGACGTCGTCGACGAGCCCGAGCAGGATGCCCTCCAGAGCACCGGGTCCGTCGGCGAAGGCGGCCGCGGCCTCCTGTAACTGGCCGCGCAGCGCCTCGAAGGCGCCGCTCACGAGAGCGTGGCGATCGCGTCGCGGCCGCCGTCGAGGAACTCCGGCCAGTCCCCGCCCTCGTCCTTGCTGCGCGGCTCGACGACGCCGTGCAGGTACTTGTTGAGGATCGCCAGGTCCTCCGGCTCACGACGGGCGAGCGAGCCGACGAGTGAGGACGCCAGCGCACGGGCCGTCAGCGCGCGTTCTCCGAAGAAGTTGCTGTGCAGTACCGCGTCTTCGAGAACGCCGATCTGTTCGGCGGTCGACAACGCGGACTCCAGCTTCTCGTCGTCGCTGCCCGCCGACGCCGCCGCGGCACGCAGGTCCCCGAAGCTGCGCAGGAGCACGTCGAGCAGTGTCGGCGGCACGTCCAGCTCGATCTGGTGGCGGCGCAGGAGTTCCTCGGTGCGGAAGCGGACGATCTCCGCCTCGCTCTTCTTGTTCGTCACCACCGGGATGCGGACGAAGTTGAACCGGCGCTTGAGCGCGGACGACAGGTCGTTGACGCCGCGGTCGCGGCTGTTGGCGGTGGCGATCACGGAGAAACCGGGCTTGGCGAAGACGATGCCGTCGCTGTCCAGTTCCGGGACCGAGATGTACTTCTCCGACAGGATCGAGATCAACGCGTCCTGCACGTCGCTGGTGGAACGGGTCAGTTCCTCGAAGCGGCCGATCGAGCCCGCCTCCATCGCGGTCATGATCGGCGACGGGATCATCGAGTCACGGGACTGGCCCTTGGCGATGACCATGGAGACGTTCCACGAGTACTTGATGTGGTCCTCGGTGGTACCGGCGGTCCCCTGCACGACGAGCGTGGAGTTGCGGGAAATCCCGGCGGCCAGGAGTTCGGCGAGCCAGCTCTTGCCGGTACCGGGGTCGCCGATGAGTAGCAGTCCTCGGTCGGAGGCGAGTGTGACGATGGCTCGCTCGACGATGCTCCGGTCGCCGAACCACTTCTGCGAGACCTCGCGGTCGAGGCCGTCGGAGCGCTCGGAACCGAGGACGAACAGGCGCAGCATCTTCGGGGACAGGCGCCAGGCGAACGGTTTGGGGCTGTCGTCGACCGACTCCAGCCAGTCCAGCTCTTCGGCGTATTTGAGTTCGGCAGGGGCGCGCAAGACGTCGGACATGTCGTGCCTTTCGAGAAGTTCAGGAGGTGAGGAAGGTCTTGAGTTCGTGGACGAGCTTGGTGATGTGGCCGGAGATCACCGGGGTGCCGAGGTCCTTGAAGCGCTCGCGGAACCACGGGTTCACGCTGCCCCGGCCGGCACTGGTGACCGAGCCGACCGGGATGAACTTCGCCCCGGATCGGTGGATCGCGGCCATGCTTTCGAAGAGCTGCTCGACGCGGGTCTCGTAGAAGTCGGAGATCCACACCACCACGGTGTTGGCGGGTTCGGCGATCTTCGGCTGGGTGAGCGCCATCGCGACCATGCCGTCGTTGCCGCCGCCGAGGTTGGTGCGCAGCAGGGTTTCGAAGGGATCGTGCACCCACGGCGTGAGGTCGAGTGCCTGGGTGTCGTAGGCGATCAGATGAACGTCCACTTTGGGCAGTCCGGCGAAGATCGAGGCCAGCACGGCGCAGTTGACCATCGAGTCGACCATGGAACCGGACTGGTCGACGACCGCGATGAGCCGCTGCGGCGTGGTCTTCTTCGCGGTCTGCTTGTAGTAGAGGCGATCGACGTAGAGCCGTTCCTCTTCCGGACTCCAGTTGGTGAGGTTCTTCCAGATGGTGCGATCGAGGTCGAGGTTGCGGAACACGCGCTTGGGCGGGACCGAGCGGTCCACCTTGCCCGTCGAGGCCTTCTCGACCTGGGTCCGCAGGACTTCCGCGATCTCGTCGACGTAGCGGCGGATTAGCGACTTGGCGTTGGCCAACGCCACTCCGGACAGGTTGTCCTTGTCCCGCAGCAACTGTTCGATGAGCGACATGCTCGGGCTCAGCTTCGCCGCGAGCGCCGGATCGGCGAGGACCTCACGCAGATGCATCCGCTTGACGAGGTCCGCCTCGATGGCGCCGAGTTCCGGGCCGATCGCCGGGAGCAGCGTGCTCAAGTCGGGCGCCCCGCCCCCGCCGGTGCCGCCGAGCCCGGTCGGTGCTCCGCCGGGACGACCGCCGCGCAGTTCACCCGGACGGCACCCCAGCGAGCGCTCGAGCCAGCCCGCGTCGGCCTGCCAGGAGGACAGCTGCCCCGCCGTCACCGTATGGGGTGCGGCGGCGAAGACGTTGAGGAGCACCTTCGACACCAGCGCCGCGCGCCGTACTTCCGCGGCCTTGTCCCGGCTGTCCTCCGCTTCGGGAACCATCAGCCCATCGAACTCGGCGGCCAGCTCAGGATGACGCTGGACGATCGAGCCGACGGCGACGTTCGGGTCCAGCAACGCGGACGGCAGGCCGATGTCCTCGACCACGGCCACACTCGCCGATTCGAGCGCGGCCTGCTCGTCGTTGTCGAAGAGCCGGGCGAGCAGCCGCCAGTACAGGACCTGGCGGCGGTTGTCCTCGGGTTCGGTCATTTCCGCAACAGCCTTCCGGCACGCTCGCGCAGCACGGCCGCGGCGTCGGTGGCCGCCTTCTCGGCTTTCACCCCGACCTTGTCCGTGGTGCCCCCGGCCCACGCCCCGGCATGCACGCCGGTGGTCTTCTTGCGCACGGTGGTCTCCACGGCGAGCGGCTGGAGCCGGAAACCGCCGTCCCATCGGAGCAGGCCGACACACGCACTGGAACTCGCGACCGCCTTCGGGGTCAGCGGACCGGCGGCAGGGATGCGATCCGTCTCGACAGCGAGGTGGTTCCCGGCAAAGGTGAACGTGAGCGCGTCTTCGTCGCCTTCAGTGCTGTAGCCCTCCAGGAAGACGGGGACGGCGATACGCGCCGGATGGCGGTCCAGGGGCGCGACCGGCGGTGTGATGGCCTTCGGCAGGACGACACGCGCGGTGGCGAAAGCGTCCGCGGGCTCGCCAAGACGGGCGAGCTCGTCCTGCCAGAGAAGGTCGCCTTCCGCGGTCACCGGCATGTCGACGAGGTCCATCGAGCGCCCCTCGCCGACCGCCGCGAGCAGGGACAGATGCGGGCGCAGCAGTTGCCAGATCCCGGCCCCGATGATCGTGTCCGGCTTCGGCACGGTCACGCTCGCGCGCACGAGACGTGGCGAGGTGCCGTCGTCCGGTTCGAACACCGCGTGGACCTGCGCCTGCGCGGCCGTCGCATGTTCCAGCAGGTCGACCCCGAGCGGCAGCAGGCGGCCGGTAAGAGTGCCGATCGCGGGCGTCGCCACCACGCCGGGCACGGTCAGCAGCATCCCGCGCGACCACAGGTCACCCCAGCGCCGGACGGGGACGCGCTCCAGCGCCGCACCAGGACAGGACGCCGCGAGCTCGGCCGCGAAGCCGTCGAGAAGGACCGCCAGCCGGCGCAGACCCGGTTCCGCGAGCAGCGCGGAGATCACCGGCGCCGAGGCCGAAATCAGGTCGTGGTCGATACCCTGCCATCCGGCACGGGCCAGATCGGACAGCCACGAACGAGCGGCGGCCAGCAGATTCGGCGATTCCGTCTCGGCGGCTCTTTGGACGGCTTCCTCTCCATACGACCGACCAGTGGCCTCGCCGGCCCGGGCGACAAGGGCGTCGTGCACCGAGCCGAACACCGCGATCCTCACTGCGGCAAGGGAAACGAAGTGTTCCTCCCCCGCCGCCCCGGCCGCGGTCTTCTCCGCGGCCTCGGCGACCCGCGCCGCCAGCGGCGACCCCGCGACAGCGTCAGTCAGCTCGGTCAAACCGGTGATCTGCTGGGGACGAAGCAGTCCCGAGACAAGTACTTGGTCGAAGGCGTCGACGGCCGCCAACGCCTCGTCGAGCCCGGCGATGGGGTCGGTGAGCAGGTCGGTGCGCATCACGCCACCGTCCTGGTCGGCGGGAACCACTGCAGTTCCGGCACCGGAGCGGTCGACGGCTCGAACTCCAGGTATGCCAGGTGCCGCAGGAATTGGCTGAACACGGACGCCGCGGCGGTGTTGTCCCCTTGCGACGGCCGGGTCGCGCTCATGGTCTGCGAAATGGCCTGGCCCGTCAGTTCGTCAGGCTCAACGCGCAAATAGCGCGCGACACGCTCGGCGCCGTACTGAAGGACGGATTCGTTGAGCAAGGCGAGGATGTGGTTACAGAACATGCCCCGCGCCCCGCCGCAGGGCCGGTTGTTGTTGGTACTACAGGCGAACTCATACGTGCTCGCCGCGACCGACGAGACGTACACCCGCCCGATGTCCGATCCGCTGGACACCACGCCCTGCACCCGTCCGTCGGCCAGTTCGACGAACGGGACCTTCGCGAGCTTGCGCGGGCGGGCAGGTGGCAACACCCGGGCCGTACTCGCTCTTTCCCAGTCTGACAACGCATCTTCTCCTTGCGAGGGTGCCTCGGTGGGGACTGGGAAGAACCTAGCGGGAGGCACCGACAGTTCTGATCACATTCGATGTTTTGCGAGCTGAACGGCCAGATCGGCGAGGCCGTCGGCATAGAAGTCGAACCGGTCGGTCGCCGATGGAGGGTCCCCGGCGGGCCTGGCGACGTAAGCGGTCCGGAGACCGACGCTCTGCGCTCCCCTCAGGTCCCACGCGTGGGCGGCGACCATCAGCAGCCGCTCCGGCGGTGCGCCGGACACCTTGACGGCCAGTTCGTAGACGGCCGGATCCGGCTTGTAGCTCTGCACCTCCTCGGCCGAGAGCGCCTGATGCCAGCGGAGGCCCGCGTGGGCGTTCATCCGGAGCAGGGTCGTCCGGCTGGCGTTGGAGAGGCCGATGAGCGGGTACTGATCGGCAAGCCTCGTTAGTCCTTCGACCGTGTCAGGCCAGGGCGGCATCCTTCGGCCCGCTGTCGCGAGCGCGTCTGTTAGGGCTGCTTCGCGGTCGAGGACGTCACTCGCGACGTACGGCCTCTCCCCTGCGACGATGCGCTGCTGCTCGGTTGCGACGTGGCCCAGCCATCGGTCGACCAACTCATCCGCGTCGGCGTCCGGTGCGGCTTGCCGGACCGCCGCACGAATCCCAGCGGGCTCGTCGACGAGCGTGCCGAGTATGTCGAACACCAACGCGTCGATCTCCACGAGCAACCTCCAGGTAAGGGTTAAAGTAGCGTTTAGCCATGAACGTACGAGAGGTTGGTAAGGGATGCAAGTAGTGTTGGACGATTACGTCTGGGCGGCGGGCGTCGCTACTGAGCTGGTCAACACCGCGCCGGAGGTCTGGCACGGCGAAGACCACCTACCCGATCTCGCGTCTCTCGCCGCCTTCGCCGACCTTCACTCTCTGCCCGAGCCCGCCCGGCCCGGTGATCTGCGGGCCGTCCATCGGCTGCGCGCCACGGTGCGGAACTTGATCGATCACCCGGACCAGAAGCACGTCATCCCCGACGCATCCGCTCTCACCTCGCAGGCCGCTCAAGTCACCCTGACCGACAGCGCACGGTGGGCCGTTTCGCTTCGCCCTCGCGCGACAGTCACGGATGCACTGTCCCTGATCTGCGGCGTCGGCATCCTCGGCGTCGTCCAGACTCTCGGCACGGAACGGTTCCGCGCGTGTGCAGCACCTACCTGTCAAGGCGCGTTCATCGACACCACGCGGCCTGGGCGGAGGCGATACTGCATGCCGGGGTTATGCGGGAACCGCGTCAACGTGGCCAACCACCGGGCACGCATCAAGCGTCACGACGCTTGAGGCGACCACTCCGGCGGTCAGCGCGACAGGGCGAAGTACGAGCTCATCGTCAGCACCGCACCGATCGACGAAAGAACGTATGCGTCGTTCGTCCCTGTCAGCTGGGGCGGCAGATTCGACGGCATGAACGAGGCGACGTGTTCTCCGGGCGGTGACGGGAGAAAGTGCGCGCAAATCGGGATCGCCAGCAGGACGGCACCGAGGGTGACCAGGATTCCCGTCGTCGAGCGAAGGAGCAGGCCGAGGCCCAGTGCGATAAGAGCGGCGACGACAACGGCGACGCCGGTCGCCACCACGGACGGGATGGCGTCACCCACCGACTTCCACGGATTGAAGGGCCGCGGCCGGTCACCGAGGATGCGATGACACTCGAGGGCACCCATGCAGAGCAGCCTATGGACGGGAACGTGTCGTCACGCGAACCCGTCGACACGTGTCGCGGCCGCAGACCACCCGAATGCGACCTTTACTGTCTATCTGACAGTAAGTATGGTCAGGGGCATGCCAGATGACGATTGGACTCCCCCGCCGGTGCTGTTGGCCGTCGACCTGGTGATCTTCACCCTGCGGGAATCGGTACTCCACGTGCTGCTCATCGAACGGGGAATCGAGCCTTTTCGGGGTGCTTGGGCACTGCCAGGCGGATTCTTGGAAAACGACCGCGAAGACGTGCTCGCCGCAGCCCATCGCGAGCTACGAGAAGAGGCGAATCTCGATGCGTCGCACCTGCATTTGGAACAACTGGGCGCCTATGGAACACCGGAGCGGGATCCTCGCGGACGTGTGATTTCAGTGGCGTACCTGGCCATTGCTCCCGGTCTCCCGGAACCGCTGGCAGGCACTGACGCCGCCCACGCGGCATGGACGCCGGTGCCGGACATCCTGAGTGGGCGAGTTCGGCTGGCGTTCGACCACGGCGAGATCCTCGCTGACGGACTGGAACGAGCCGGGTCGAAACTCGAACACTCGGCACTCGCAACGGCTTTTTGCCAGGAGACCTTCACCATCCACGAACTGCAGCAGGTCTACGAAGCCGTATGGGGATACCCGCTCGACCTGCGGAACTTCTACCGAAAAGTCCAGGCCGTCACTGGCTTCATTGTGCCTGCCGGCGCCGAACGCCGTGTCGGCAAAGGACGTCCCGCCCGACTCTTCAAAGCCGGCGATCGCGCGACACTTCACCCACCGCTGGCACGACCCAGTACGACGACAATACGAGAGGGGACCACATGACCGACGACCTGGTGGTGATGCTGACCGCCTTGAATCCTGAGTACGAGGCGGTTCGGAACCGGTTGGAAGACCTGCGACCGGACCGGCACGAACGCGGTACCCATTTCGAAGTCGGCACCGTTCGCGGTACATCGTGCCGCGTCGCGCTAGGCCTTACCGGTAAAGGAAACCACTCTGCCGCAGTACTGGCCGAACGCGCCATCTCCCACTTCTCCCCGACTGCACTGATGTTCGTCGGTGTCGCCGGCGCCCTGTGGGGCACCCCACTCGGCGACGTCGTCTTCGCGACCCACGTCTACGCATACCACGGCGGCACAAGCCAGGACGACGGCCTCAAGGCACGCCCCAGGACGTGGGAAACCTCGCACGAGGTGGCCCAGATCGCACAGCACGTCGGGCGTGCCGGCACGTGGAAACGGGACGTCCCTGACGGCACGAACGCCCATTTCGGTCTGATCGCCGCCGGTGAGATCGTTCACAACTCGACCATCTCCACCGAGGCACGATGGATTCGTGACCACTTCAACGACGCACTCGCGATCGAGATGGAGGCCGCAGGCGTCGCGCAGGCCGGACACCTCAGCGGCACCCAGGTCGCGATCGTGCGCGGCATCAGTGACCAGGCTGACGGAACGAAGAACTCCACGGCGGACCAGAACTGGCAGCCACGGGCCGCCGCGAACGCCGCTGCGTTCGCGACCCACCTCGCCACCGAACTGACCAGAGAAGGAGAACGCCTCACTATGCGCAACTCGAACGCCTCAAGCGGGCAACGCACCGTCCATATCACTGGGTCCGGCACGATCGGGATGCAGGCCGGAAGCATCACCGGGAGCACAGTGGTGCAGAACGTATCCTCTCACCCTGAGAATGCTCCCGACTTCGCGACCGAGTTGTCGCGCCTGCGCCGCGATCTCGATTGGGAGCACTCACAAGGACAGCTCGACGACGACACTTACGAAGACGCCCGGAGTCAGCTCGACATCGCCGACAAGGCGCTCGCGTCCGACACTCCAGAGGGCAAGAAGACTTTCATGCTGGCGCTCAAGCGGCTCGGCGGGCTGATCGCCGACCTTGCCGGGCCCGCAGCGAAGATCGCCGCGCTCGTAGCCGCGGCGAAGGGATTGCTGTGATCCCACCAGAACACTCCACGTTCACAGCTGAAACCGGCTCGACGGTCGGCATGCAAGCCGGCGAAATCCACGACTCGAACGTCTACCTGATGCAACCCGACGCTTCGCCCGAGGAGAAGTACAAGATCGGTATCGCATATCTGCGGGACGGCGTCCCGACTCGCGCTCGCGAACTCATCGACGAAGCACGCGCCCACGGATACGACAACGTCGAAGTCCGCTTCCACTGGGTACTAGCGATGCTCAGCAAGCGGTCCTATCGTGACCTCAGCACGGACGAACGTGAGCGTCTGGCATCCGAAACACAGCGAATTACAGATGCTTCAGTCAGCGAGTGGGCGCAGTCGCTCACGGCATTACACGCTCTGCTCGAATACCTAGGAGACACCGAGAAGAACCCTGAACGGGCACTCACGCAACTGTCGAACCTGCCGACACCACGACGTGAGCAAATCACCCACCACTTGGATCTGGTGCTCACCGGCAGCATGCGAGACCTCTTCTGGGCAGACATCCTCCGGCAGGCTGAAGAAACACGCACAAGCTTCGACCGATCGAATCGCGTTTGGGCCTACTTTGAGCCGTACCCGAGCGGGCCTCGGACCCGACAACCGAGGCCCGCCTCGACCACGAGACGCGATCGCGTCATCACCGGGTTCGCCACCGTAGCGGTGGCCATCGGCGCAGGCCACCTGGCGAAAGTGGTCATCTTGACCGGTCGACCGCTGCCGATGCTGACATATCTACTCGCGATGGCCGTAGTGTGCCTTGCGATCCGAAGCGGGTTCCAGTGGCGCTACCTTCGTGGGCGCCTCGCCGAACACGACCTGCGATACGCGGGACGGAGCGGGAACACGGAATCCATGGACAAAGGCTTCGCCGCCAGCGTGACCAGGCAATTCGAGTACTACTTCGATCGATACCCGCCCAAGGACATGGACCCTGTCACCTGGACGAGAACAACCGCGGGTATCCGGTCGTGGCTCCGTAACGAGATCGTCGATCTGTACCGGGAAAGCCGGATCCCCGCCGGCAAGGTCAAGTGGATCGTCCGCTTCCTCGCGCGGGATGTGCGCGATAAGTGGCATGACGGGAAGCTGTACGAATACCGCGACCGATTTCGGGTTCCCGCGCTCACGAAGGTGGTCTGCATACTGTCCACAATGGCCTTCCTCGGCCTCGCCTCAAACGCCATCGCGACGACACTCGAGAGTGATGTCCTGGCCACTGCAGCCTCGACACTTGTCATGCTCATTGGGGCGTTCCACGCGCTCCGCGGCTGGTCGAACCTCATCCACGAACGTCGCCGTGCCACCGAAGATCAGCTCGACTACGAGCGAGTACAGAAGGCGCGCCAGGACGAGTTCCAGCGCTGGAAAGACAAACTGGACGCGACCAGACCATCGGAAACCGAAATGGAAAATTGGCTGTCCGCCGACAAGACAATCGGCGTGGCACGTGCCCTGAACCACTACCGCCTTGCCTGGCGTGACGTTCTCACCCACGCACTCCTGCAAACGCCGGGCAAGGACAGCAAACACGCACGAGTCCGCGGTGGCCCGCGGCGGTACGCGAAGTACGACATCAGACTTTTTCTGATCACCCTCGACGGGGTGCGCGAGCTAGGAACCACGATCAACTTCGAGCGCATTACTCTTACCGACATCGAACGCAACAACTTCCGCTTCGACGCCGTCTCCTCGGTCTACGTGGCAACACCGACCGACCTCAGCTGCGACCTTGAGCTCACCCTCATGAACGGAGAGCCCCGTAGCATCCATGTCATCGACCCCACCGGCGACCAGTCCGCCCCCGACGAGAACCCCAAAAAAGTGGCACAGATGAACCTCGACGTCACCGGGTTCACCCACACCCTCCACATCCTTGAAGGCATCGCCGCGGAAGGGAAACGGTGGATCGAACGTGACCCATACCTCGCCAAGCCCATCAAGGGCCTCATGGACGAGCTCAACCGCCCGGAACCTGCCGAGCACTGAACGGCACCGAACACATCCCCACCATGGACAACGAAGATCACCTCCCCGACAGCCAGCGCGACAATAGACGCAGGGACCAGACCCGCGTCCTTACCGGACGACTCGGAGACATCCGAGAGCTGCTGGCCACCGCCGACACTGGAGGGGAGGCGGAGGCGCATAGGCAGGTCCGGCCGCACGCTCCCTAGCGCCCGGAAACGACGAGTGCGGATCGAGACCGGTCTCGATCCGCACAGTTGGCTTACGGGGAATTGTTTGAAGCGCGGTGTGAAGCCAGCTGGGCTACTTCGTCACTACCTGCAGCTGAACCGGAGTCACACTACGCACCAAAGCTGACCGCGCAAGATTCGAGGTGTAAGCTGCGTCCTCGCCGCACGGCTCCCGTTGCCGATCTGACCCATCTGGAAGCAATCGGGACCTTGGCGCCGCCAGACAGTGATGAGTACGGGTCGATTTCCTGTGTATCCGTGTCCGAGGGGGACTTGAACCCCGACTCACCAAAGCACGTCAAGTACGGCCACCAAATGGCCTTGGCCATCACACCCTGAGCCAAACGCAACGCGGAGCCCTCCCCAGCAAACGCCGAGAAGGGCTCCGCTGTAACCCAAGCGTCAGACCCCGGCCACCTGCTGAATCCAGGGCCGGTACCGCGTGATGTTCGTGTACGCCGTGGTCGTCTGCCGGTCACTGGTCGACGCGACGCCGACCTGGCGGCCGGAAGCGAACATCGGGCCACCCGAGTCCCCACCGGCGGTGATGCCGTCGCCGCGGCGCGCGCACACCGCGATGCCACCGTTGTAGTCACGGCAGGAGACCGACGTGACCGAGACGTTGGCGACCTTCAGGTAGCGCGACTGGCAGTTGATCTCCGAGCCGCACTGGCTGGTCGCGCCCCAGCCGTAGACCTGCACGGTCTGCCCGACGGAGACGTTGGCGGTGGTGCCCAGCGGCGAGTACGTCGCGGTCACCGGCGCGGTGAGGCGCACGATCGCGAGGTCCGCGCTCGCGTGCCGGGTCACGGTCGAGCCGGTGGCCATGGTGCCGCCGCTCTGCTGGTCGAGGCTGCCGATCCGGAAGGTGAACGTGCCGCTGCTGGCCACGCAGTGTTTCGCGGTCAGGATGTACTGCGGCGCGATGATCGTCGAGGTACAGGTCTGACGGCCATTGGCGAAGAGTCTGGCCGCCCAAGGGCCGCTCGACGCGTTTTGGCCGCCGATGATCATCGGCTGGACATCGGAGGACGGTTCCGCGGCGGACGCCACGGGGGCGGTCACGCCGAGCAACGCCGCAAAGGCGGTGCCGGCGATCAGGGCGAAGGAGCGCAGTCGCATGGTTCCGGCTCATTTCTGCGGCCCGGGGTTCAGCCGCGCGATAGGGACGGGTGTGCTGATTCTGGGACGCGGCAAGAGAAATCGGACACCGACGAAAGTCGTGCAGTAGGTACCTATCTCTTCGCGGCGGCGACCGCTAAGGGGCCCTCTAGGTATCGGAACAGGCCGGCGGTTGGGCTGCCCGGCGTCCGTCCACTGGGGACAGATGGCGGCATAATGCCAGGGGCATAACCTGTCGGCGGGGCCTCCGGTGGGCCACAATCGGGATCATGACCGCAGCACAGTGGACCCCGACCTACGGCGACCCCTTCGAGCCGGTGCCCTACCGCCCCGCTCGCCTGTCCGAGGAAGAATCGCTGGCCACCGCCGCCGATCTGCGCCGCCGCATGGACACCCGCCGCACCGTGCGGAT
Organism: Amycolatopsis sp. cmx-11-12; assembly: GCF_046269425.1. NCBI lineage: Bacteria > Bacillati > Actinomycetota > Actinomycetes > Pseudonocardiales > Pseudonocardiaceae > Amycolatopsis > Amycolatopsis sp. cmx-11-12. The sequence goes on from NZ_JADNQM010000023.1 coordinate 59,729, forward strand.
GTTCTCGACCGACCCGGTACCCGAGCAGGTGCTGGTGGACGCCATCGCGGTGGCCGCCACCGCGCCCAGCGGCGCGCATCAGCAGCCTTGGACCTTCGCCCTCATCAAGGACCCCGCGACCAAACAGCGCATCCGCGAGGCCGCCGAAGAGGAGGAACGTGTCTCCTACGAGGGCAGGCTCGGCGAGGAGTGGCTGTCCGCGTTGCGCCCGCTGGGCACCGACGCCGTCAAGACCCACCTCACCGATGCCCCGTACCTCATCGTGGTCTTCCAGCAGCGCTACTTCCTCGACGAAGACGGCACCAAGCACAAGCATTACTACGTCGACGAGTCGGTCGGCATCGCTGTCGGAATGCTGCTCACGGCGTTGCATCTGTCCGGGCTGGCCGCGTTGACGCATACGCCGTCGCCGATGCGGTTCCTCGGCGAACTACTGGAGCGGCCGCAGAACGAGAAGGCGTTCGCCGTCATCCCGGTCGGGTATCCGGCGGACGACTGTGTGGTGCCGAACCTTGTGCGCAAGTCGATCGACCAGGTGCTGATCCGCCGCTGAGCGGACGCGTGACCCGGGTGCGTGCACGCACCCGGGTTGCGCGAAACATCCGATTCCACACAGCCATACTGCGCATTAGTGCAGTTTAATGCTCACTTTGACGCATCTCTTGACATATCTGGTGGCGGTTGGACACAGTCTGGGCACCGAAGGCGACACGAAGGAGTGTTCTTCATGGCCGACCTGCCCTCTGTTTCCCGGCGGACCCTGTTCGGTGGCGCGCTCGCCGCCGGGGCGCTTGCCGCGATCCCGGTGAGCGCCGACGCCGCAGAGACCACCGGAGCGGAAAGTTCACCTCGCCGCCCTGGTCAGCGCAGCATGATCGGGGTGCCGTTCGAGCGGCACCAGACCGTCCGGATCGGGCTCATCGGTCTCGGCAACCGCGGTATGTCCATGATCGGCGGGTGGAGCGCCGTACCGGGCGCCGTGGTCACCGCGGTCTGCGACATCCGTGCCGAGCGCGCGAAGGCCGCCGCGGACAAACTCGCCGCCGACGGACGACCGCGTCCTGCCGAGTACGGCGGATCCGCCGACGCCTACAAGAAGATGCTCTCCCGCACCGACATCGACCTCGTCTACATCGCGACGCCGTGGGAGTTCCACTACCCGCAAGGCAAGGCCGCGCTGCTTTCCGGCAAGCACGTCGGGGTCGAACTGCCCATCGCCACCGAGCTCGACCAGCTGTGGGACCTCGTCAACACCAGCGAGCAGACCCGCAAGCACCTGTTCCTCGCCGAGAACTGCAGCTACGGCCGCAACGAGCTGGCCATCCTCAAGATGGCGCACGAAGGTGTCTTCGGCGAGGTCACCAACGGGCACGGCGGCTACCTGCACGACCTGCGCGAACTGCTGTTCTCCGACACGTATTACACCGACGCGTGGCGCCGCAAGTGGCACACCCGCAGCACCGCGAGTTTCTACCCGATGCACGGTCTCGCCCCGATCGCCGCCTGCATGGACGTCAACCGCGGCGACCGGTTCGCCACACTGCGCGCCACGGCGACCGAGCCGAAGGGGCTCGCCGACTACCGGAAACGGCACATGCCGCCGGGTCACCCGTCGTGGAAAGAGACCTACATCAACGGCGACCTGGTGAGCTGCCTGATCGAGACCGAGCAGGGCCGGATCATCCGCGCCGAGCACGACGTCAGCTCGCCCCGTCCGTACAGCCGCATCAACAGCCTCGCCGGCAGCCGCGGCATCGTGGAGGACTACCCCGCTCGCATCTACGTGGAGCCCGACCACAGCGGTCACGCGTGGAAGGACTTCGGACCGTACCGCGAGCGCCACGACCACTGGCTGTGGAAGAAACTCAAGGACGACCCGAACCTCGGCGGTCACGGCGGCATGGACTACGTGCTGCAGTGGCGGATCGTGCAGCAGATGCGCGCCGGACTGGTGCCGGACATCGACGTCTACGACTCCGCGGTCTGGTGCTCCCCCGTGCCGCTGAGCGTGGTCTCGCTGGCCCGCGGCGGTAAGCCGGTCGAGGTGCCGGACTTCACGCGCGGCGGCTGGTCGAAGCCACGGGCGGGGCTGGACTCTCAGCCTTCGGACATGCCTAAGTAGCCGAGTAGCGAGGGATGACGCGGTAGACCAGGAGATCCTTCGGGGTGCCCTTGGCGCGGAAGTTTCGGCGCGGACGCACGATGACGGCGTCCGCGTCGAGTTCTTCCACGACACTTCCGCTGGCCAGCACCTCGTCGCCGTCCGCGGCCGCCATGATCCGGGCGGCGATGTTCACGTCGACGCCGAGGTAGTCGTTGCCGACCCGCTGCGGGTTCCCGCGATGCAGCCCCGCGCGCAGGTGCGGCAGGTAGCCCTCGGCCTTGATCACGCTCACGGCTGAGCACGTCTCGTAGGCGGCGTTCACCGCCTCACCCGGGTCCGCGAACACGGCCATGACGCCGTCGCCCAGCCCTTTGACGACACTCCCCCGGTGCCCGGTGACGATGGACTCGGTGACGTCGGCGACGGCGCGGAGCAGTTCGAGGACACGGTCGTCACCCGCGTGCAGCGCCCAGGTCGAGAAGCCGACGAGGTCGGTGAACAGCACGGTGATGCCGTTCGCGGCCAACGGCCGGTCACTGGATCGCCGGACGGCCTGCCAGGCCTGGACCGCGGCCAGCCCCAGCTCACGCGTGGCGCTGGGCCGGTCCGCGCCTGCCTCCGTGAGCAGGCGGGCGAGCCGGTCGGACGAACGACCCGTCGACGGCGCCAGCGGGTCGCCGGGCGCGTCGTCCCCCGGGACGAGCTTGCGGAGGAACCGCGCGCCGCGCACCAGTTCGCCACGCTGATCCGTCGCCCGCAGGAACTTGCGGGTCCGGAGGTGCCATGGCTCGGGTCTGTCGGTCACGATCAAGACACTAGCCGGTCACCCGGCGATCGGAGCACCTGTCACCGGGGTGACAAGAATCGCCGCCACATTTCCCCTTTTCGCTTTCGCGTGACAATTCACGATCAAACCATTCCGCATACACGTGACAAGATCGGCGCGTAAAGAAAACGCGAGCGATCTTTCCCTTTCCTCGTTGGTGACTTTCCACCTACATTCGGCGCCGAGCCCATTCAACGACGAAAGGACCAGACATGACGGAAACCCTCGTGCGAAAGGGTGTTCGCCGGTTCTGCGCGGCCGGGATCGCCGCGGTGGTCGCCGGAACCGTAATGCTCACCGCGGCGGGAACCGCGGCCGCCGTCGAAAAGAATCTCACGTACAAGGGTGGCTTCCCCATCATCGGCGACCAGCAGGTGGCGGTGGTCGTGAAGGCCGAAATCCCGGCGGCGGCGAAGGCCGGAGAGCCGATTTCGGTGCCGTTCACCCTCGACGTCGACGCCGGCCAGGCCGCAGGCGACGGGCTCCGGCTGGTCGGCGCCAAGAAGCTCTCCGGCACGATCAGCTCGAAGGTGAACATCGCGCTCGGCGAGCAGAAGGTGGCGATCCCCATCGAGCTGCCGATCCCGGACACCGAGGTGCCTGCCGAAGGGTCGCTGAAGTTCACCGCGACGGGCAAGGTCGACTTCACCATCCCGGCGGGCACCCCTGCCGGTGAGGCGACCAGCAGCGTGGACCCCGCGGCGACCTCGCACATCGTCACCGACAGCTCGCTCGGCGAGTTCGACGTCCAGCTCGCCCTCGACCCGCCCAACCAGGACGCCACCCTCGGCAAGACGACGATCAGCTGAACACTCGTTTTCCCCCGGCTCGCCGAGCCGGGGGAAAACGCGTCTTGACCTCCAGCGCACTGGAGGTTGCACGCTGTCGATCATGTGGATTTGCGACAGGTGCGGTATCGAACATCCCGCCACCCCCGAACCGCCCCGGTGCGTTCTCGACCGCGGCGAGGTCGGCATCGAAGAAGCCGGTGACCTCGGCGCGCACACCGGACGCTGGTGGACACACGAAGAACTGATCTCCGCGCCGCACAAGACCTTGCACCGTGATCACGGCCGCGGCTTGCACAGCATCAAACGAGAGCCGCATTTCGCCATCGGGCATTGGTCGTTCATCGCGGTGACCCCCGCGGGCACCCTGCTCTGGGACCCGCCGTCCTGGTTGGACGACGAGGTGCTCGACGTCGTGCGCGGCTTCGGCGACGTCGCCGCCATCGCCACCAGCCATCCGCACATGTTCGGCGCCCAGCTCGGCTGGAGCCGCGCACTCGGCGGGGTCCCGGTGCTGGTCAACGAACGCAACCGCGAGTGGCTGCCCGCACCAGACCCGGCGTTCGAGTTCTGGGACGAGCACGCCGAACCCTTGCCGGGCCTCGAACTCGTCCGACTCGGCGGGCATATGCGCGGCAGCGCCGTCGCCCGCACACCGGACGGCAGCATCCTGGCCGGGGACACGATCACCGGCGGGCTCGCGCCGAACTGGGTGTCGTTCCAGCGGAACTTCCCCAAGCACATCCCGATGTCCGCCGCCGTGGTGCGCCGGATCGTCGACCGGCTCGACGACTTCCCCTACGACCGGCTCTACACCCTCGGCGGCGACACCATCGATCGTGACGCCCGCGCCGTCGTGCGCCGAAGCGCCGAAACCCACATCCGGTGGGTGAACGGCGACTTCGACCACCTCACTTGATCGCGTTCTTCTCCTTGTTGCGGAAGGACAACGCGATGAAGCCCGCCATCGCCATGAAGAACGCGACGGCCCACATCCCGGCACGGAAGCTGCCGGTCAAACCCTGTAGCCAGCCAGTGAGATAGGGGCCGACGAAGCCCGACAGGTTGCCGAACGAGTTGATCAGGCCGATTCCGGCGGCGGCGCCGACGCCGGTGAGGAAGGCGTTGGGAAGCTGCCAGAACACCGGGATCGCGGTGAACACGCCGATCGCACAGAGCGTCACCGCGATCATCACCAGCAGTGGTGAACCCAGGTACAGCGCGACGGCGATCGAGACCGCGCCGACGAACGCGGCGATGGCGACATGCCCCGCCCGTTCGCCGGTGCGGTCCGAATGACGTGCCCAGAGCACCATGGCCACGGCGGCCACGGCGTAGGGAATCGCCGTGATGAGCCCGATCTCCACGACGCTGTACGTGGTCTGGAACTGCTGCTGGAAGCCCTTGACCACCTGAGGGAGGAAGAACGCGAGCACGTAGAGGCCGAAGATGATTCCGAAGTAGACGGCGCTCAGCGCGAGCACGCGCGGATCGGTCAGCGCCGATCGCGTGCTCACCTCCTTGCCGACCTCGCGGGTGTCCTCCGCGTCGATGGCCGACTGCAACGACGTGCGCTGCACCGGAGTCAGCCATTTCGCGTCCTTCGGCCGGTTCGGCAGCAGGAAGAACACGGCCACGCCGAGCAGGATCGAAGGCACACCTTCGGCGAAGAACATGAAGCGCCAGCCCGCGTCGAAGCCGAGGACGCCTTCGCCGTTCTGGATGAGCAGGGCGGAAACCGGGCTGCCGATGACCGACGAGAGCGGCACCGCGAGGAAGAACAGTGCGACGATCTTGGCTCGTTGCATACGCGGGAACCAATAGGTCAGGTACAGGATGATGCCGGGGAAGAACCCGGCCTCGGCGATACCGAGCAGCACCCGGACGATGTAGAAGCTGACCTCGCCCTGGATGAACGCGGTGGCCGAGGCGACGATGCCCCAGGTGACCATGATCCGCGCGATCCAGACCCGGGCGCCGACCTTGTGCAGGATGACGTTGCTGGGCACCTCGAAGAAGAAATACCCGACGAAGAACAGGCCGGCGCCGAGCCCGTAGGCGGCCGAACTGATGCCGAGGTCGGCGTTCATGGTGAGCGCCGCGAACCCGACGTTGACCCGGTCGAGATAGTTGAGCAGATAGAGCAGCCCGAGGAACGGGACCAGCCGGATCATCGCTTTGCGGACCGCTTGAGAGGTGGACACCTCTGCCGTCTGTTCGTCCATCCGCGGGAGTGTAGAGGGCGGTCAGAACAGCGGGGGCAGGAAGGCACCGAGGTTCCCGCCCGCGGCCCTGTCCGCCGGGTCCGAATCGACCTGGACCGAGTCGGGGTTGCGCGGGTCGTAGGTGACCTTCACCGTCGAACCGCGGGACGGAGCCTGCAACGGCGACGTGATCATCGTCGTGGCCACCGTCCGCTCCCCGGTTTCCGTGGGGAACCGGACCTGCACGGTGAACCTCGGATTCCCCATCACCCAGACGTTCGTGAACTCGACGCCGATCACGTGCCCGGTCACCTGCCGGCCGGTCTGTGCCAGCGCCTGCGCGCGGTCGTCCGCCTCCGCCCTGGTGACGAACGCCCGTCCCAGCACCATGATCATGACCAGCGCCGTCACCCCGGCCACCCCCGGTACGAGATACGGTTCGTAGTAGACGATCCAGTCGACGTCGGTCCACGGCTCGGCCGCGCCGCCGCTGGACGGCAGCCGCTGCCCCACCGACTCGGGCGGCGTCCACGACGGGATCGCGAAACCGCTTCCCAGTGCCACACCGAGGGACGCGGCCAGGCTGCTCGCGCGGAATCCGACGCCCATCCCCCGCAGCGACATCCCGCCGCCCCACAGCATCGCGAACCCGAGCGAAGACGCCACCGTGATCGAAACGCTGAAGAACAGGACGAGCGAGACCGCCGGGCCCGTGTCGGCCCCCCACGCGTCGACGCGGTTCAGTGACATCAGCCGGAAGCCGTCCAGCAGCCCGAGGGCACCCGACCAGCCCACGACCGCCCAGGCGAGCGTCGTGGGCACGCCGAGCAGCCACAGGCGCAGGCCGGGACGGCGGGCCTGCCGGGGGTCTTCCGGCAGGCCGAACTCGAAGGACCCGAACATCGCTACTCCCTAACCGATCGGGCCGAAGACGGCGACCTTCGCCGGGTCGGCGGGGTCGACGCGGGCTTCGTGCCGGGTACCGGGCGCGTACTGCTGGATCGTCGCCAGCGGCGTGATCAGCTGGGCCACCGTCTGATAGGTGGTGCCGTCGGCGCGGGTGACCTCGAGTGTCGCGGTGTACTGCGCCTGTCCGGCGATCTTCCGGCCGGTCGGCTCCAGGCCGCGGATCACCAGGGTGGCCGGCTCGCAGGTGTCGTAGAGCCGCCGCAGTTCGGTGCCGTACGCCTGGAGTTCCTGCTGCTGGCGCAGCTGCTCCTCCATCGGCAGCGCCAGGAACGCGGCCATGTCCGGGTCGGCGTTCATGTTCCGGAACGCCTGCGCGGCCAGCTGCGGCGTCGGCAGCTGCGGGGTGATGTCGTGCCCCTGCGCGGCGGCGGCCTGCCGGAACTGCTCGGCGTGCCGCTGGAAGTCCTGCGCGCCCCGCGCCATGCCCTGCTGCGTCGCGTCGTTGATCTTGTCGCGGATCTTCTTGAACATCGGGTCCCGCCTTTCGCTGTGTCGTTCTCGATGAACACAGCTTCGGCGGGGCCGACTGCTACCGAACCCAGGTTTTCCCGTCGTCGGTCGCGTCGAGGCAGGTCAGGGGCGCCCAGAAGACCGGCGACGAGGCCGGTTCGGGGTTCTCGCGCCAGCGCGCGAGCTTCGACCGCTGCCAGGCGTTCAGCTCGGAGACCGGGTCCTCACCGGCGAGCGCGGTGTCGACGGCGATGACCAGTTCGGCCATCGGATCCGCGCCGGGCACGGCGGCCGACGTCGGCAGCGCCCAGACGGTCGCGGCGACCAGTCCCGCTCCGGCCGCGACGGCGGCGAGCAGCACACCGAACGGTTCCGCCAGGCCGAAGTCGCTCGCGCTGGCGCAGCCGATCAAGGCCACCCGCGCGGGCATGGTGTCCACTTCGGACAGTGCCAGATCGGCGGCGGTGTACGGCCGGTGCGATCCGATCGGCTCGGCCGTGCCGGGGAGATCGGCCGAACAGGACAGATGCAGCGCGGTCTGCGCGCCGTACTCGTCACGGACGCGGCTGACGTGGCCCACGAACACCAGTCGCGAACACGGCTCGGACAACAAGGACGCGAGCAGACGCCGGTCGGTGTCGGTGCGGCGGACCAGATCGAGCCCGCGAGAGGCGGCGGGAAGGACCGGGCCTCCGGCCAGTCGCGCGTCCAGATGCCGGATCAGGGGTGACGTCGCGTCCTGCTTGCCGAGCACGGATCCCAGGTCGCCGAACGCGCTTTGCCCGGGGATCCGCGGATCGAGCAGGTAGACGGGCGGGCCGTCGGCGGCGGGCGGACGACGCGGGATCCCGGCCGGGGCGAGCAGCGAGACGTCGGCGATGTCGAGAACGCGCTCGTCGCTGTCGAAGCAGGTGCCGATCTCACCGATGTCGAGCACGTGATCGGCACGCCGGTCGGGCAGGGCCAGCAGTCCCCACGGGACCCCGGCGAGGCTCGGCGATGGCTGGACACGCAGGAGCGGGCGGTTTCCTCCGGCGGCGGCACGCCGGAGCCGTTCGACCAGATCGGCGGGCAGGAGATTGAGGGACAGAACGCGGGCCAGGCGTTGTTCGCCGGCGAAGCTGCCGAAGGTGTCTTCGCTCAGCGAGCGCCGGACGGCGTCGGCGACGCTCTCGCCTTCGTACGGGGTCGGCGAGGCGGCGTCCAGGTACTGGCGAGCCGTTCCGACCAAGGCGAAGTCGAGGGGATGGGTGTGGACGGTGTCGAGATCCTCGGTGGTCCGCCAGGTGAGGAAGGTGTGCCCGGCGTCGGCGAACCGCAGGAGGAAGGTCTCACGTCCGGGCTGGGCGGCAGGCCAGGTCTCGACGGTTTCGGTGGCCAGCCGCGTCAGGCGATACCGCTCGGTGGCGAGGCGGTGCCACCGATCCAGCTCCATCGGCGAGGACGGCGACCAGCGCAGGGCAGGTGGCGGGGCGAGCCTGAGTGGAAGCGACGACGTGACGGAACCCAGCGCCGCCAAGGGAAGCCGATCATCCTCAGTGGACGGGAGCACTTCGAGGGTGGGCAGTGTCCCGGTCAGGTCGAGCGACGGCCCCTCGACTCCCGTGTACGCGCCGACCGCGCAGGTGCGCTCGATCAGTTCGGCCGCCAGCCTCGGTTCGTTCAGCTGGGCCAGCAACGCCAGTGCCAGCCCCATCGTCGGAGCCGCGATGTCACGCGCCCAGGCCGTGCGTGACTGTGGCGAGCTGAACTCGAACCGGTACTCCGCCGCCGCGAGCGTCAGCGGGAGCACCAGATCCAGCAGCGCCCGCAGGTCTTCCCCGCGGGCGAACCCGATCGTGGCCGCCACGAAATCCGTGTGCAGGTAGTCCGACCAGTCGCCCGACGCCCGCGCCGATTCCCTGGCGCGGGTCGCGTATTCGTCCGCCGTCGCCCAGTCGCCTTCCGCCGCGGCACAGCGGGCCAACGCGGTGTCGACGAGGCGCAGGCCCGGAACGTCACCGTTGGCCGTCCGGATCGTTTTCGCGTGCTCGAACTGTTCCCTGGCCTGCGCGACGTCGCCCGTGTACAGCAGCAACGTGCCCAGCGCGTGGCTCGCCTCCGCGACGTCGCCGGTCAGGCCCGCCGCCGCGAGTTCGTCGCGGGCGGCGACGATCGCGGCGACCGCGCCGGGGAAGTCGCCCGCCAGCGCTCGGGCCTCCGCCAGCCCGATGTCGGCCTTCGCGGCCACCGGGGCGCCCGCGTGCTGAGCGCTCAGCCTCAGCAGGTCGGCCCGCGCGTCGGCGTCCTCGCCGCCCGCGTGGCGGATCCGGGCACGTTCGGCCCTGGCCATGGCCTGCTGCTGGATGGCCCGCTCGCGGACCTCGTCGATCTCCGCCATGGCCTCCAGCGCCGACAGGATCTCTTCGAGCGCGGCCCGCGCGCCCGCCAGGTCTCCGGCCGCGATCTGGACGCGCACGTCGAAGATCCGCAGTTCCATCTCGTCGGAACCGTGGACGTCGAGCAACTCGGGCGGATACTGTTCCGGCCCCGCTTCCTTGCGGAACGCCGCCCGGCGGCGCTGCCCGGCGATCAGCTCACGTGCCTTGGCGACGTCACCTTCCTCCGTGGCCAGGGAGATGAGCACGCGCTCGGCGACCTCCCGGGAGCCTTCGATCATCCGCACCTCGGCGTACTGTCCGAAGTGGACGATGGCGGCGGTGCTCACCTTGAAGACCTGGAGCACGGCCTCGGCGCATTGCCTCGCGTTGCGCAGGTCGCCCGCGGAGTAGCAGACGTGGGCCAGATCGCTGACCGCGGCGAGGTCGAGGTCGGTCCGGTCGAGTTTCTGCGCGATTTCCCGCATCCGCGCGTACTTCCGGTGCGCGCCGGCGACGTTCCGCACCGCGGCGAGTTGCTTGGCCCGGTCCTGGACCTTGGCTGCCTCCATGAGCAGCTTGCGGTACTTGTTCTCGGAGAGCGAGCACGCGGGCACTTCGCCGTACGGAGCCGGGTCGAGACCGAAATGCCTTGCGACACAACGGCAGTTGTAGCCGTGCGAGGTCGCCGGACTCAGTTCGGGTGGGAGCGGGCGGTCCGGCGGGGTCTGGGGCGGCGGCATGCCGACGAGCACGTCAGAACTCCTCTTCGGTGGAAGCGGCCGCCGCCCGTTCGGCGAGTGTCCGGTCTTCCGGCGGTCGGGCCCGCACGAGCGCGACCACTTCCGCCCGGTCTTCCGCCGTGGTCCCGGCGACGCCCTCGGCGGCCACGCCGACGACGAGCCCGATTCGTCCACTGTGGACGCTTGCCACGAGACGGGACGCGGCTTCGTCCAGGTCCGCCGCCCCGGTGAACCGCCCGGCGCCGAGTGCCAAGGGCACCTCCGCGAACGGCTCGCCGTCGAGGGTCGCGACCGCGGTGAGCGTCGCGTCGGCGAACGCCCCCGCGACGTCGACTTCGAGCCGGGTGGTGGCCGCGGCCGTGACGATCCGCCAGGTCACCGTCTCTTCGGCGGCGTCCAGGATCCCCGGCGGCACCCGTGCCCAGTCCACGCTCGCCCGTCCGCCCGCGAGCACGCCTTCGCCGGGTGCGACGGGATCGGTGCCCGCTGCCAGCGCGTACGCACGTTGGCCCGGTACCGCGGTTTCCAGGCGTGCCAGCACTTCCGCCGCGGCTTCGGCGCGCACGACGTCGTCCTGGTCGTCGAACCGGGCCGCGAGACGGGTGCACAGGTCTCGGACCTCGCCGGCGACCGATGGCGCGGCGGCCAGGAGGGCGCCGTCCGCGATCGCGGTGTCGAACAGCTCGGCCGGGGAAGCTTCGAAACTGTCGAGAAGACCTTCGGCGATGTCCTCGACCGCGGCCGTCGCGGCAGCCGTTTCGAGGTCGAGCAACGCCGGGTCGAGCGACGGCAACCCGAGCGACGGACTGGCGGGCCACCATCGACGCAGCCACAGCAGCAAAGCGAGCCTGCCCAGTTCCGGCCTGACGGGAAGGTCCGCCTGGCCCTTGGCCAGCACGGCGAGGCTGGTTTCCGTGCCCGCGAGCCGGGTCAGCCACGGTTCGGCGGCACCGGCGTCGGTGAGTTCGAGCCGCATCGAGGACGCCCGGCCGGCGAGCAGATCGGCGAGGGCGAACCGGAAGAGGCCGCCGTCCGCCGCGACGACGGGGGTGTGCACCGGATGCGTCACGACACGGCCTCCAGATCCGGCAGGCGGGCCACGAGCGCGCGGCGCACCTTCGTCCGCAGATCCAGCGAGGTCGACCGGACCACGCCGGTGACGAGGTCACGCACGTCGGCGGCGTCGGCGGGCAGGTCGCCGCGGACGTCGAACCCGTGCAGCCGGACCCACAGCCTACTGAGGAACTGCTTGGCGAACTCACGCAGATCGCGCAGAAGTTCGGCGTCGGGCCGCGGGGTGAGCGGCGTGGCACCGGCCAGGGCGCGGCGGGCGTGCAGCACGTAACCCTCCCGCGCGACCTGGGCGTTGAGCTGCCGCGCGAATTCGGGGACGCCCGCGGGCGCCGCGCCGTCGAGTGGACGCAACGCGGGCGCGAGGACGACACCGAGCGCGAAGCAGGCGGCCAAGGCGGGCAGGCCGAGCCCGAACCCGGCGGCGACACGGGCGAGTTCGTCGTCGACGAGTTCGGCGATGGGAGCCCTCTCGTCCGGCGGAAGACGGCGCAGGGTCGCGCGGACCCGGCGCTCGACACTGCGTTCGAGAAGTTCGGTGCCGGTTTCGTCGCGCCGGCTCAGCGGCGGGACAGCGGTGCGGTCGCCGCGTTGCAGGCCGAGGTCCGGTACGGGCAGCCCGGAGATCTCTTGGACGGCCTGGCGCAAGGCTCGCGCCCCACCCGGCCTTCGCAGCGCGAGTCCGAGGGCGTGCCCGGTGGCCGACTCGGCGAGGGCCCGCCAGGCGGTGTCGGAAAGACTCTCGACGAAGGCCTGGAGCGCGGTGATGTCCTGCGGTGCGGCGGATTCGGCGTGCCAGCGACGATGCAGTTCCGCGGTCAGATCGGCCGCCAGCCGGGGATCCGCGAGATACCCGGTGAGCTGATCGACGCCCGCCGCGCCGCCCTCACCGTGCAGATCGCGCAACGCCGCCGCGGCCGTCGCCGGTGCTTCCGGACCCGGCATGCCGAAACCTGTCGCCAGCTCGTACGCCAGCGGGAAGCACACGTCCTGGACGTTGCCCGCCGTGATGCGCAAAGCGCGGCGCTGCCGTTTCAGGTGGGTGAACCACGCGGCCGTCGCACACAGCCGGTCCGCGTCGGCCAAGAGCAGTTCCGTCAGCTCCGCCGCCGCACCCGGATCCAGCACCGGACGGCCGAGCCGAGGACGCGCCGCCGTACGGATCACCAGCGGGTCGATGATCTTCTTGATCGTCCGGGTCAGCGGGCCGCCGTCGGCCGACGACAGGACCTCCACCCCGGGGATGCGCTCCCACGCCTGCGCGAGAACGGCCGACCGCAGCCGGGACTCGCCCGATCCCGTCGTCATCGCCCTCCCCTCTCTGAGGCGCACTCTAACCGAGCAGACGACGCGGACGGCTTCTCCCGGTCCTTACCCTGGAAGGCCGTGGGCGGGAGGAGTCCTGGATGCCGACGCCGGCGAACGATGCCGTACCCGTCGACTACGAGACCGACCCCGGGCGCTTCGCGGCCAACGTCCTCTCGACGGCACGGTTCTCCTCGTGCGGTGACGTCCATCCGGAGATCGCTCACCGTCTCGCAGGCTGCTCGCTCGTGCTCGACGTCGGAGGCGGCACCGGCGCACTCTCGCGGTTGCTCACGCGCCGGAAGACTCCGACCGTGGTGGCGGATCTGTCGTCGCATGTGTCGCGGGCACCGGGGTTCGCGGTCCGGGCGGACGTCGCCGGTCTTCCCTTCCGCGACGGGACCTTCGACGGCGCCGCGGCTCTGTGGATGCTGCACCACGTGCCCGAACCGATCGAGGCACTCACCGAAGTGAGCCGGGTCCTCGCTCCCGGCGGCGTCCTCGCCGTTTCGACGTCCAGCCGGTGGAACGACCCCGAGCTGGCCTGGGCGCTCCCCCGCTGGGGACGGCCGTCGAGCTTCGACGCGGAGGTCGCGGAAACCCTGCTGGGAAAGGTTTTCGAGGTGGAATCGGTCCGGTCCTGGGACGCCCGGCTCGTGACGCTTCCCGACCACGACGCGGTCGCGTTGTTCCTACGGGGCAGGGGCCTTCCGGAACCGGCCGCCCGGCGGCTCGCCGGTTCGGTGGAGGTTCCGCTGCCGCTCACGAAACGGGGGCTGGTTGCCTGGGCGCGGAAGGGGGCTTGAAGTACATGAAGGCCCCCTTCCTTGCGCCTATGTACAGGAAGGGGGCCTTCATGTACTTGGGGAAGCCTTCACGAGCCCGGCGCGGTCTGGACCCGCCGGAGTCGGGCGTACACGTCCGCCGCCCTCGGCGCGCCGAGTTCGTTGAAGATCTTCAGCGCGTCACCCCAGCAGCCCCGGGCCGAGTCGACCTTGCCCTTCGCCTTCCAGAGCTGGCCGAGATGGTCCAGCGCCGCCGCCTCGCCGTAGCGATCCCCCATGTCACGCCGGAGTTCCAGCGCCCGGTCCAGCTGTCCCGCCGATTCCCCGCTCCGGTCGATCTTCTGGAACACGAGCGCGAGCCCCACCAGCGTTTCCGCCTCGCCGTAGCGGTAGCCGATCCGATGGCGGATGTCCAACGCCTGCCGCAGGTTCTCGTAGGCCTGATCGAACCGGCCCAGCTCGTGGTTCGTGAGACCGAGGAAGTGCAGGGTCTGCGCCGCTCCCCATTCGTCGCCGAGCGCGTGGAAGACCGCCAGCGCGTCGGCGTGGCGCTCGAGGGCCTCGGCGAACCGTCCTTGTTCGTGGTAGGCGATCCCGAGGCTGATCAGCGCTTGACCCTGTCCCCAGGAGTCACCGATCCGGCGACGGATGGCGAGTGCCGACTCCAGGTACTCCATCGCTTCTTCGAACCGGCACAGGTCCCGGTGCGCGATCCCCAGTCCGGCCAGGAGTGACGCCTCACTGAACGGGTCGGAGCAGCGCCTGGCGGCGTCGACCCCGGTTTTGTAGGTCGCGATCCAGTCGGCCCACGGTTTGCGCAGGGTGAAGAAGGCCCACAACGCGAGCGGCAACCGGCAGGCGATCGACGGCCGGTCCGCGGCCAGCGCGCCGTGCACGCACGCGACCAGATTGGGTTGCTCGGCCTCACACCAGGCGAGCGCGTCCCCGTAGGTGTCGAATTCGAGCTTGTCGGAGGCGGAGAACTCGAGGGCGGTGCGCCTTCGCATGGGTGTGAGCACACGATCCGCGGAGTCGGCACAGGCGAGATACCACTCCAGCAACCGTTTGGACGAGTTCTCCCGCTCTTCGGGCGACTCCTCGGCTTCGACGCATTCCTTCGCGTAGACACGCAGCAGGTCGTGAAAACGGAACCGGTCGCGATCGACTTCGGCAAGGAGGCAGCCGCCGGTGAGTTTGTCGAGCCTGCGCCGGACATCGGCGGTCGGCGTACCGGCCAGCACGGTCGCGGTGGCCACGCTGATCGTCGGGCCGGGATGCAGGCCGAGCAACCGGAAGACGCGGGCGGTCGCGGGATCCAACGCCTGGTACGACCACGAGAACACGGGCCGCAAGGCGGACATTTCGTCGTCGCCGGTTTCGAACGCGTCCAGCCTCCGCGCTTCCGACGCGAGTTCGGCCAGGAGGTCGGCGAGACGCAGGTAAGGATGGGCGGCCACGCGCTCGCCCGCGATCCGCAGCGCGAGCGGCAGATGGCCGCACAGATCGGCGAGTTTCGCTGTCGCACCCGGTTCTTCGTCCGCCCGGTCCGGCCCGATCGCCTTGCGCAGCAAGGCTTCGGATTCGGCCGGGGACAGCATGTCCAGGGTGATCCGCCGGGCGCCGTTGCGCACGACGAGACCGGACAGGCTGCTGCGGCTGGTCACCATGACGAAGCAGCCGGACGTACTGGGCAACAGGGCACGGACCTCGTCCGGGGACGTGACGTTGTCCAGGACGATGACGAACCGGCGATCATTCACCAAGGAACGGAAGAGCGCCGATTTCGCTTCGAGGCTTCGCGGAATCATCTTCCCGGGGACTTCGAGCGCTCGCAAGAATCCGGCGAGGACCTCGTGCGGGTTACTCGGCGGCCCGGGAGCGTAGCCGTGGAGATCGCAATAGAGATCGCCATGGGGAAACCGGTCGCGCTGCCGATGCGCCCACTGCACGGCCAACGCGGTCTTCCCCACGCCCGGCGCGCCGGCGACGATCGCGACCGCGACCGAATGGCCGTCCTCGCCCCGGCCCGCGATATCGCCGAGTTTGGCCAGTTCCACCTCCCTCCCGACGAACGTGGCGGTCACAGCGGGCAGCTGATGCGGCGTCAACGGAGACCGGGCCGCGGACTCGTCTTCCCAACGATCCATATCCAGAAGTCGCCCTGGCACCGGCCGCTGTCGCGGGTTCTCCTCCGTTCCCACCTGAATGGCGCAAGCACGTCGACACTTTCGCCCAGTTCCTGGCTTCGCTGGAGTCGCCTCCAGTGGATCCGGAGGCGACGGTGTTGATCCTGTACGCGGTTGGACCGGCCAAAGCCAACGGCTGCGTCGCGAAAGCCACTTTCGGGGCATCAGATGTCGCGAAAGTGGCTTTCGCGACATCCGACACGCAGAGAGCGTGGCGCGACCATTAGGCCTAACTTTCGCCCGGACTGTACACACTTTCGTTGACTTCAAGCGAAAGTGCTTCTAGGTTCAGCGGACGTCACAGAGGTGCTCCGCCGCCGACCCGAGGAGCAACGATGCTTCCGTCTGTCCGCAAGCGCTTCAACCGGTCCATCGTCGCCTCATTGGCGCTGGTCACGGCTCTGTCCGGGCTGGTGACAGCCCCGGCCGAAGCGGCCATCCCGCCCCAGCAACCAGGCGTCACACTTCGCACGTACGACCTCCAACGCGAGATCACCAAGCTCTGCGTGATCAAGTCCGGGCAGACGCCCAACGTCGACAAGCTCATGCCGACGATCAACTGGACCGGCACGGCCGACTTCGGGCTCAACGAGCAGTTCGTCTCCGAGGTCATCGGCAACATCAACGTCACCACCGCCGGCCAGTACGAATTCCGGCTCACCAGTGACGACGGCTCCCGGCTGCTCATCGACGGCCAGCGGGTGATCAACCACGACGGCCTGCACTCGGGGACGCCCGCGACCGGTTCGGTCCAGTTGGGCACGGGGTATCACGCGCTGCGGATCGATCACTTCGACAACACCGCCGATCAACAGGTCACTCTCGAATGGCGGCCGCCGGGCGCGGCCGATTTCGCGCTCGTGCCGAATTCCGTGCTCAGCACCGACGCCGACGTCGTCCGGGTGACGGCGCCGGGGCGCAAGGAGTGCGAGGGCGCCGCGGACTCGCCGGGTGACGGCCTGCCGCTGAACGCCGTCCACCCCGGCTTCACGCTGACCAACCTGCGCCCGAACGGTTTCCAGCCGCAGGTCACCGGGATGGACTGGCTGCCCGACGGGCGGCTCGCCATCGCCACCTGGGGCGGTTCCGAGAAGGTGCTCGGCGAGGTCCACCTGCTGAGCAACGTCAGCGGGAACACCGACCCGACCAAGGTCCAGACCAAGCGGGTCGCCAGCGGGTTGAAGGAACCGATGGGCGTCAAGTACGTCGACGGCAAGCTGTACGTGTCGGAGAAGACGCGGCTCGTCGAACTGAACGACACCAACGGGGACGAAGTGACCGACGACTATCGCACGGTCGCCACCTGGCCGTACGGCGGCAACTTCCACGAGTTCGCGTTCGGCCTGCTCTACAAGGACGGCTTCTTCTACGCCAACCTTTCCGTGTCCATCAACTACGGCGGTGCCACCACCGACCCGCAGCCCGCGCCGAACCGCGGCACCACGATCAAGATCAACAAAGCCACCGGTCAGGTTTCCTACGTCGCCGGTGGGCTGCGCACGCCGCACGGCATCGGCTGGGGGCCGGAAGGCGACGTCTTCGTCACCGACAACCAGGGCGGCTGGCTCCCGGCGAACAAGCTCGTGCGGGTCAAACAGGACCGCTTCTTCAACCACTACACCAATCCCCCGGGACCGTTCGACGCGAAGCCGGTGACCGCGCCCGTACTGTGGTTGCCGCACAACGAGATCGCGAACTCGCCGAGCAACATGGTCATGCTGTCGCAGGGTCCCTTCGCCGGGCAGATGGTGTACGGCGACGTGACGTACGGCGGTCTTCAGCGTGCGTTCCTGGAGAAGGTCAACGGCGAGTACCAGGGCGCCGTTTTCCGCCTCACGCAAGGACTCGAGTCGGGTGTCAGCCGGATCAGCCTCGGGCCCGACGGCGCGATCTACACCGGCGGGATCAACGGCGGCGGCAACTGGGGTCAGCCCGGCAAGCTCGCCTACGGTCTCCAGAAGGTGACGCCGAACGGCACGAACGCCTTCGACATCCGCGCGATGCGCGCCGTCGCGGGCGGGTTCGAACTGGAGTACACCCAGCCGCTGTCGGCCGGGACCGCGCAGAACCTGGCGGCGAAGTACCAGGCACAGCAGTGGCGCTACCAGCCCACCTCCGCGTACGGCGGGCCGAAGGTCGGCGAGCAGACGCTGTCCGTCACCTCCGCGAGCCTGTCCCCGGACCGCAAGAAGGTCACGCTCCAGGTAGCGGGACTGAAGGCCGGGCACGTGGTGCACGTGCGGTCCCCGCGCCCGTTCGCCGCGGAGTCCGGTGCGGCGCTGTGGAGCACGGAGGCGTGGTACACGCTGAACTCGCTGGTCGGCGGCCCGCCAGCGAGCACGACCTACGAGGCCGAGCGGGCCGCGCTGACCGGTGGCGCCGCGACCAACACCAACCACGCGGGTTACGCGGGCACCGGGTTCGTCGACGGGTACTGGAACCAGGGCGCCTCGACGACGTTCACCGTGAACGCGCCGACCGCCGGGGCCTACAACGCGGCCTTGCGCTACTCGAACGGCCCGGATCCGGCGCCCGGGACGAAATCCGTGAGCGTCTACGTCAACGGCACCAAGGTCAGACAAGTTCGGCTCGCGAGCACCGGCAACTGGGACACCTGGAATTCCCAACCCGAAACACTCACCCTCAAAGCCGGGGCGAACACGATCTCCTACCGCTACGACAGCGGCGACGCGGGCAACGTCAACCTCGACAACCTCACCGTCACCGCGGCGCAACGGATCCAGTTGTTCAACGGCACCAACCTGAACGCCTGGGAGAAACGCGTGGGAGGTGCCGCGACCTGGCCGGTGGCGGGCGGCGCGATGGAGTCGAACGGCGGTGACATCCGCACGAAACAGCAGTTCGGCGACTTCCGGATGCACGTCGAGTGGAACGAGCCGAACTACCCGCCGGAGGTGACCGGGCAGGCCAGGGGCAACAGCGGCGTCTACCTCCAGGAACGCTACGAACTCCAGGTGCTCGAGTCGTTCGGCGACACCACGCTCGCCAACAACGAGGCGGGCTCGATCTACTCGAAGCGGGCGCCGGACCGGAACATGGCGACGGCTCCCGGTACCTGGCAGACCTACGACGTCACCTTCCGCGCCGCGCGATTCGACGGCGCCGGGAACAAGACCGACAACGCCCGGGTGACGGTGGTCTGGAATGGCGTCGTGGTCCACAACGACGTGGCCATCGACGGCGGCACGGGCGACAACATCCCGGAGAGCGCGAGCCCGGGGGCGATCCGCCTCCAGGACCACGGTGACCCGGGCGAGAACCCGAAGTTCCGCAACATCTGGATCGAGCCCATCGGTTAGGACGAAGCCGACCGCCTGTGCGACGCCGGTTCCCACCGGCACGCACAGGCGGTCAAGCTCGTCCTCAGCGTACTTCGTGCGGCTCACGCACGGTCGGGTTCAGGACCTCACGGGCGACGAGCACACCGCCGACGAAACCCACCGGCATCACGATGAGCGCGGCGAACGGGATCAGGCACAACAGCGACACGGGAAGCCCCAGCCCAAGGGCGAGCGCGCGGCGTTTGCGCAGCAGCTGACGCCGCTCCTTCAAGCCCATCCCCCGCCGGTAGAACGGCACGGAGATCAGTTCCAGCGCCAGGAACCACGCCGTGACCAGTGCCAGCAGGACCGGCACGACGGTCTGCCCCACCACGGGGATGAAGCCCGCGATCAGGAGCGGGATCGTGAACAGCAGCGAGCGCAGCACCAGCGACAGCCCGTCCTTCAGGCCCATCACCAGCAACCGCCACCCCGACAACTCCACCGCGCCGGGAACCCCGCCGAAGTCGTCCTCGACCTTCTCCGCGATGTGCTCGTAGAACGGCCCGCCCACGGCGAGGGTGATCGCGGTGAACCCGATCATGCAGATCGCCAGCACCGCCCCGAACACCGCGACGCCGACCGCCACCCGGATCGTCGTCCGCAGCCCGGACGACCAGTCGTCCGCGAAAGGAGTGAGCAGCAGCGAAAGATCGTCGATCCAGAACGCCAGCGCGACGACCCCGCCGAGCAGCAGCAGCGTGGTCAGCACCGCGGGCAGTGCCCCGATCAGCAGCAGTCTCGGTGACCGCAGCAGGATGCCCAGGCCTTGCCCGAACATCCGGAAACCCTTGAAGAAATCCCGCATCGGACATTTCTACCAGGGACCGTGATCACGACCGCCGGTTGCCGATGATCTCCGGGTCCGGCAGGTCCCGTAACTGGCGACGTGAGGTGATGCCGAGTTTGCGGAAGATGTTGCGCAGATGGGCATCCACCGTGCGTGGGCTGAGGAAGAGGCGTGCGGCCACTTCCTTCGACGTCGCGCCGGTGGCGACCAGCCTGGCGATGTGCACTTCCTGGAGGGTGAGCTCGTCGCGGCCGGTGGCGGAACGGCCGCGGGCCACCTCGCCGGTGGCTCGCAGTTCGTCGGCGGCACGGCGGGCGAAGGCCTCCATGCCCATGCCGGACAGCAGTTCGTGAGCGGTGCGGAGATGTTCGCGGGCGTCCCGCCGTCTGCCCTCGCGACGCAGCCAT
This sequence comes from Amycolatopsis sp. cmx-11-12, assembly GCF_046269425.1. Lineage (NCBI taxonomy): Bacteria > Bacillati > Actinomycetota > Actinomycetes > Pseudonocardiales > Pseudonocardiaceae > Amycolatopsis > Amycolatopsis sp. cmx-11-12. The sequence goes on from NZ_JADNQM010000023.1 coordinate 80,055, forward strand.
TCCCCGTAGAGCAGATGAGCCCTGGCGCGGTACGGGATCATCGGGCTCGCGGCGAGACGTTCGACGGCTTCCCGGTAGTCAGCTTCGGCGCCGGTGACCAGCCCTCGCGCGTACGCGGTGACGCCGAGGCCCCACGAGGAACCGCTGGGAGCGGTGCGTGCGGTCAGGGATTCCAGTGCCTCCGACGCCGAATCGCGTTCGCCGCAGCGGATCGCGGCCTCGATCAGTTCGGGTAAGGCGACTCCGGCGAGGAACAGGTCGCCGGGCTCGGCCGCCTGCCGTGCCGCGGCCAGCGCGGCCGGATACTCGGCAAGGCCGTTGTACAGCACCGCCGACGCCCAGTGGACGTTGGCGATCAGCTGACCGCCGCCCTCGGCGGCCGCGGAGTCGAACAAGGCGACGCCTTCCCCACGGCGCCCGCGCATCGCGGCCAGATGCAGTCGTGGATAGCGCAGCGCCGGAACGCCGAGCGCGTCCGCGATGGCCGCTTCTTCGGCGACGGCGGACATCGCCTTGCCGAGGTCACCGGTGACCACGGCGGCGACCGCAACCTGCGCGAGGCCGAGCCGAAGCGTGTGTGGCGACCCGGTTTCCCGTCCGGTCTCCATCAACCCGTCGACGATCCCCGCGTGGGTTTCGAGGTCCCAGAGTTCGGCCGCGATCATCGTGGCGAGCGCTGGCCGTCGAGTCCACATCGGACGGTCGGCGAGGATCCGGCGCAGCACCGGGACGGCGGTCTGGTGCCCTTCGGTGGCGAGCAGGATCAGCGCGTCGAGGATGTCGGGCGGGGACGACGCGGGCGGCGCCGAACGTGCCTCGGTCACCACGGTGTCCATCACCCCGCTCGCCCGTCCGACGACGAGGCTCACCTCCAGCGCGTCGAGGAAGCACTCACGCGACCATTCCGGATCCACCTCGGCGAGGCGATGCGCCGCGCGGAGCATGAAGTCCGTCCCGAGCTCATCGGTGTGCCGGGTGAACGCGATCCGCCCGCGCAGCAGGTCGATCTTCGCCAGGCCGAGTTCGTCTCGCGAGCCGGTCTCCACGGTGGTGAGCAACTCGACCGCCGCGTCGGCGGCGCCCGCGTCGAGTTTCGCGCCGACCGCCCCGAGGGTGTGTTCGGTGCGCAGACCGGCGTCCAGGGACAGCGCCGCCGCCCGCTCCAGGAACGCCGCGGCCGCCGCGACCCCACCGCGTGCTTGGGCGCGGGACGCGGAACGAGCCAATTCCGCGGCGAGGTCGTCGTCGGGACCGGTGGCCGCCTGCGCGAGGTGCCATACTCGCCGATCCGGGTCGACGGCGGGATCGGTCACGCTCGCGAGGGCTCGATGGGCCCGCCGGCGGTCGTCGGCCGAGGCGGCCCGATAGACGGCCGAACGCGCGAGGGGATGACAGAACCGCACCCGCGTCGAGAAGTCGACCAGCCCGGACGCCTCCGCCACTTCCGCGCTCGCTGCCACGCCGTCGCCCAATTCCCGGGCGGCGGGCCACAGCAGGGCGGGATCACCGGTCGGATCGGCGCTCGCGAGGGTGATCAGCAGCCGGGTGTCGGCGGGCAGTCCGGCCAGTCTCGCCGCGAAGCCACGCTCGATCCGGTTCGGCAGCGACGACGTGTCGGGGAGCGCGAACCCGCCCGACTTGGGCAGTTCGAGCAGTGCCAGCGGGTTGCCGCGCGCCTCGGCGATGACGCGGTCGCGCACCCGAGGGTCAAGGGTGGAAACGCCGTCGGCCAGCAACGTCCGCGCGTCGGTGTCCCGCAGTCCTTCGACCGTCAGCCCCGGCAGCCCACCGGGGCCGCCGCCTCGGGTCGCGAAGATCATCGCGACCGGCTCGGAGGTGATCCGCCGGGCGAGAAAGGCCAGCGCCTTCGACGAGGCGTCGTCCAGCCAGTGGGCGTCGTCGATCACGCACAACAGCGGACTTCTCCGCGTCGCGGACGACAGTAGGTCCAGTGCCGCGAGACCGATCCGGAACAGGTCCGGCGTTCCGGTCGCGAGGCCGAAAGCGACCTCGAGAGCTTCTCGGTGCCGGGCGGACAGTTCGCCGAGATGCCCGAGCACCGGCACGCAGAGCTGGTGCAACGCGGCGAACGGGAGTTCCGTCTCGAACTCCGCCCCGGACGCCTCGATGACCCAGAAGTCCCGTGTGCTGCGCCGCACGTGGTCCAGCAGCGCGCTTTTGCCGATGCCCGGCTCGCCGTGGAGCACCAGCGCGCCCCCGTCGCCCTTCCTGGCGGCGGCGATCACCTCGTCAAGGGCGCTGATCTCGGTGGCCCGGCCCACCAGCGATGTCGGCATACCGCGAACATAGGCGATTTTCGCCGACGCGAAGCGGGGGATGCCGCTGCGAAGTTGGTGAGGTGACGAACCGAGCAGACACCTTGACGCCGACACGGGTGGCCCGCGGCACCGTGCTGGCCGCGGCGACGCTGACCATCATGGCAGCGGCGATCATCGCGCCCAGCCTGCCCGCGATGCGGGAGGTCTTCTCCGGCACGCCCGGCGCCGGTCTTCTCGTGCGGCTGGCGCTGACCGTGACCTCCCTCGCGATCGCGATCAGCGCGCCGCTGTCGGGGATCGTCGCCGACCGCGTCGGCCGTCGTCCGCTGCTCCTGTCCGGCCTCGTGCTCTACGCGGTCACCGGCACGGCCGGGTTCTTCGTGAACGACCTCTACCTGCTGCTGGTGACCCGGGCCGGGCTCGGACTCGCCGTCGGCGCGATCATGACCGCGGTCAGCACCCTGATCACCGACTGGTTCTCCGGCCCCGACCGTGCCTCGTTCCTCGGGCTGCAACAGGCGTTCGCGAGTCTGGGCGGCGTCGTTTTCCTGCCACTGGCCGGGCTGCTGGCCACGGTGAACTGGCAGGCGCCGTTCTGGATCTACTCGGCGTCGGCGATCGTGGCCGTTTTCGCGATCGTCTCCCTGCGTGAACCGCACCGGAGCAGCCCTGCGGCGACCGAGGTTCAGCGAACCCGGCTGCCCGGACGCATCATCGGCGTGTACGTCCTGGCGCTGGTCGCGACGCTGGTCTTCTACATGGCGCCGACGCAGCTGCCGTTCCTGCTGGAGGGTTTCGGCAGCGGCCCCGCCGTCATCGGCGCCGTGGTCGCGGGAAGCACGCTGACCAGTGTCGCCGGCGCCCTGGCCTTCCCCCGCCTGCGCAAACGGCTGAGCCCCACCGCGATCACCACGCTCAGCGTCGCGCTGCTCGGCCTGGGCTGGCTGCTGGTCGGTACGGCGGGCACAGTCGTCCAGGTCGTGGCCGGGCTGCTCGTCGGCGGCCTCGGCGTCGGGTTCGTCGTCCCGAACCTCAACCTGCGCTTGGCCGAGTTCGCCCAACCCGCGCACCGCGGCCGCGTACTCAGTGGCCTGGTCACCGGGATCTTCCTCGGGCAGTTCCTGTCCCCGCTCGTCGTCCAGCCACTCGTCCAGACCATCGGCATCGCCGGCACCTTCACCTGGACCGGCATCGCCATGGGAGCGGGCGCGGCACTCGCCGCCCTTGTCTCGAACCGAAACAACCGAAAGGAAACACGATGATCTACCACGGCAACCGTTTCACCCTCCGGTCCGACGCCTCCCCGGAACAGATCGAGGAAGCCCTGGAGAGCCTCCGCAATCAGGGCCGGGTCATCCCCTCGGTGAAATCCTTCGTAGTCGGCCGCGATTTCGGCGGCGAGTACGAATGGGGCGCCGTCTTCGTGATCGAGGATCTCGATGGCTACTGGGAGTACCTCATCCACCCGGCGCACCGGAACACCGACCGGGTCGGACTCCCGCTGGTCGACAAGTTCGCGTCGTTCGACATCACCGACGACCCGGACCCGGAGATGGCCGCGAAGATCGCCGAACTGCACCAGCGCCGCTACGACAACGACGCCGAGCTGACCAAGCTCGTCTCCGATCTCGGCGAGTACTCCGGCAGCGCGGCGCCCGGAAAGCACGGCGCCTGACCGTTTCCGAACCGCCGGTCAGGACACCGTGAAGGAACTGAGCACGGCCAGGTGGTCCGACGGCCAACCGGTCCCGCCGCCGAAGGTGCGGCTGCTCTTGGGCGTGATCGATCCACCACGGTAGAAGACGAAGTCGATCCGGTCCTGCGGTTCCGGCCTGCCCTGGTTGTCCTTGACCACCGGGGACCACGTGTCGCCAGGATCGGCGACGGGGTCGGGCCGCAGTTTCCGGTAGGAGTCGGTGAAACCGCGGGCGGTGAACGCCTTCGTGGTCGGCCAGGCCACCTCGTAACCGCAGTGCCTGGACTTGGCGGCCGCCGTCCAGTCCTGATGGGACGGGCTGTTCAGGTCACCGGCGACGATGCCGGGGCTGCTGCCCGTCCACTCGGCGATCTGCTCGGCCTGGCGGCGGCGGTTCGTCTCGTCGGCGAGGATCGTGCTGATGCCGTCCTTGTCGAAGCACGCGTTGTACGGACCGTATTTCGTGTAGTCCAGGTGGATCGCGTAGACCCAGACACCGGCGATCTTCGCCGTGATGGCCTGCGCGCCCGTGTCGTTCCAGGACTTCCAATCGGTGTCCTGGATCGGCAGCGCGCTGATCACGTCGATGTCCCAGCCGGGTTCGGTGTGCTGCCAGCCCAGCGCGTCGGCGATGGCTTCGGTGGCGCCGCCGCCGGTCTCCGACAACGCCACCACGTTCGCGCCCGAAGCGCGGATCTGGTTCACCACCGAACCGATCCCGCCGTGCGAGCCGCGCATCCAGATGTTGAAGCTCAGCACGGTGAGGTTCGTGGCGGCGGCGGCCGGAGCCGCGAGGCCCGCCATCGTGAGCAAGAGGACGGCGAAGACGCCGGCGAGGCGGCGTTGGACGAAGGTCACGGGATTCTGGTCTACCGGTGGTCCGGGGTGAAGTCCAGCCGTCAGGCGAGTGTTCAGCGACTGGACACTTCGGGTGAACGATCCCGCGCGTGGCCGCGAGTCGGGCATGTCGCGAAAGCCACTTTCGGGACGTCCGATGTCCCGAAAGTGGCTTTCGCGACACGAGCACGAGCCTAGCCCGGGAGCGAGCCACTGCCGTCGGGTCCGGTCACGAGGACGCGGAGGCTGACATCGCCCCCGAACGGGACGGCCGTGACCTGCCAGGTCTGCGGCGATCCGACGTCGATCGTGGTCGTCGCCCTCTTGACCAGTGCCGGGACACGGTCGACGGCCAAGGCGCGGAGGTCGAAGCGCGGTACCTGAGCCTCGGACGGCGCGAAGACCACGGTCAGCCGTCGTTCCTCGACCACCGCGGTGATCACCTGCGAGACATCCGCTGCCCGCGCCAGCCCGTCGATCGCCCTGCGCAACTCCCCCTCGCCCAGCAGCGACTGGTCGACGGTGACCGTGGCGGAGCCCGACGAAGACGTGGTCACGCTGGACTGGATTTCCTCCGCCCGCGCGGGTGCTTCCGGCGCGAAGAGTTCCGCGCGGAACAGGAACAGCACGAGCGCCGCACCGAGCAGCAGCCCGAGGAACGCGAGCACGCCGAACGCGCAGCCCTCCGGCGGCTCTTGAAGCAGACTGGACTCCGGAGCGGATTCGATCGAGGCTTCGGCCACGCGGCGCTCCCACGCCGGGGACGGCCGCTCCACGACCTTCGCCTTCCACGGCCGGTCCGGCGGGTACTGGACGACGAGGATGCCGCCGGGCCGGTGGTTCGGGATGTCGACCAGGTTGACGCCGTGCTGGATCTTGACGCGGTGGGTCGCCGCGCCGTCGGGGGCGACGGTGAGGACGAAGTCGACCGGGATGTCGCCCGTTTCCGTACCGCTCGCCCGCAGGCTCTCGATCTTGGCGAGCGCGACCACCGGGACGACAGCCGCCTCACGAGCGCGACGCGGGGCACCGGCGAGATAGAGCAGGATTCCGTAGACGAGGGGAAGTCCCAGGCTGGCGATGATCAGCGGGACGTACTCGATGATGATGCCCACAACGAAGGCGCACAAGGTCGTGCCACTGATGATTCCGGTGAGAAAGCCGCGGACGAAGGCGAGCGGACCGAGTCTGGCCGGTACCGGGACAGCCGACATGAACGTAACTCCTGACTTTCAGGCCGCGGGCAGCCAGTCGCTGAGGGCGGGATAGCGCCGGAGCGCCACGAAGATCTTCTTCTCGTCGGCCGGTGAAGCCGGATCGAACAGCACTTCGGCGGTCGTGATCGTGGTGTCCCGGGTGCGACGGGTCACCCAGTGCGAGACGCCCGCGACGTCGACGAAGCGCAGCGTGACGGTCGTGCCGACGACCCGGGTTCCCGATTCGTCCCCGCCGAGGTGCACCTTCACGTCGACGATCTGGGCAGGTACCCGGCGGCCGTACGCCAGCAGCCAGTCCCTGGTCCGGACCATCTCGGCGTACCGGCGGGAGACCTGGATGGCGTACCACAGCACGAGGAGCGTCAGGACGAGCATGAACGCGGGCACCCACAGGTCCGCGTAGTACATCGACCATCCCCAGAATCCCCACTTTTCGTCCGTGTGGAAGACCGGGTCGATCGCGACGCCGACGGCGAGCGGGGGAAGCCACTCCCGCGACGAAACCCAGATGCCGAGGGTACCCATCGCGAACAGCGGCACGACCGGGAACACCGGTCCCGACGGGCGTCCCTGGTAGCGCCGCATCGCGGCACTGGCGAGGCTCACCCCGGCGATACCGCCGAAGACCGCGAAGGTTCCCCACACCGGGCCGTACGGTGGATCACCGTCGCCGCGGTCGTCGAAAACGCTGTCGATCGCCATGGTCCGGAACACCTCGATGAGGTCGCCGAATCCGCGCCCGGCCAGGAAACCGCAGACCAGGGCGACGGCCGAGGCCGCGATCGCGCCGACGAGCAGGCGCCGGTCTCCCCTCCAGCGTTCGATGCGGTCGTGCCGGGACTGGGCCGGGTCCACTGTGTTCATCACGCTCACCTCCGTTCGGACTGCGTCCAGCCTCCGTCTGAGCGGCCGCTACCGAACCCAGGTTTTGCTTCCTAATAGCATTAGGCAAATCCAGAATGGACTATGGTAACGTGGCGAACATGGCACGAGCGGGACTGACCACCGAACGCGTGGTCCTGGCGGGAGCGGAGATGGCCGACGAGATCGGCTTCGAGCAGGTGACCCCGACGGAGCTCGCCAAACGGTGCGGCGTCAAGACCGCGAGCCTGTACTCACATGTGAAGAACGCCCAGGAACTCAAGGCCGGGATCGCCCTGCTGGCACTGGCCGAACTGGCCGACCTGGCCTCCAGGGCGGTGGCCGGACTGGCGGGCCGGGACGCGCTGATCGCCTTGGCGAACGTCCACCGCGACTACGCCCTCGAACATCCCGGACGGTTCACCGCCGCGAGATTCCGGCTCACGCCGGAGCAGGCCGCCACCAGCGCGGGCGCCCGGCATGCCGAGCTGACCCGTGCGATCCTGCGCGGCTACGACTTGGCCGAACCGCACCAGACGCACGCCGTGCGGCTGCTGGGCAGTGTGTTCAGCGGCTTCGTCGGCCTGGAGTCCGCCGGCGGCTTCAGCCACAGCACTCCCGGCTCGCAGGAGAGCTGGACCGAAATCCTCGACGCGCTCGATGTCCTGCTGCGCGCCTGGCCCCGAAAGAAATGAACGAGGAAATGCTCACCACCCCGATCACCGCCGACCTCGTACGCGGCGCCCTCGACCTGGAGTACACCGAACGCGGCATACTCCCCCACCGGCTGCCCGCGGCGGCACGGCAGCAGATCCCCGACGGCCAGCTGGCCATGACGGAAGCGCAGCCGTCCGGCGTCCGGCTGGCCTTCCGCACCGCGGCCACGCTCGCCGAACTGGACGTCATCGCCACCAAACGGGTCTACGTCGGTGCGCCACCGCGACCCGACGGCGTCTACGAACTCCTCATCGACGGGCAACTCGCGGGACAAGCGAGTGTGCCCGACGGTGACACGCTCACCATCGACATGGCCAACGGCAGCGTGCGTACCGAACCCGGTCCCGTACGGACCTTGCGTTTCGATGACCTGCCAGGCGAGGAGAAGGACGTCGAGATCTGGTTGCCGCACGACGAAAGCACTCAGCTGGTCGCCTTGCGCACCAACGCGACAGTCCACAGTGTACGGTCCGGCGAACGTAAGACCTGGTTGCACCACGGCAGTTCCATCAGTCACGGCTCCAACGCGGCGACCCCGACCGGGACCTGGCCCGCACTGGCCGCGGCCCGCGCCGGAGTGGACCTGATCAATCTGGGTTTCGGCGGCAGCGCGCTGCTCGACCCGTTCACCGCCCGCGCCATGCGGGACACGCCCGCCGACCTGATCAGCGTCAAGATCGGCATCAACCTCGTCAACTCCGACGCGATGCGGCTGCGCGCGTTCGTCCCGGCCGTGCACGGTTTCCTCGACACCATCCGGGACGGGCACCCCACCACGCCGTTGCTGGTCGTCTCGGCGATCTACTGCCCGATTCACGAGCACACCCCGGGTCCCTGCGCCTTCGACCCCGGTGGGCTGTGCGAAGGAAAGGTGCTGTTCACCGCGACCGGCGATCCCGCCGAGACCGCCGCGGGAAAGCTGACCCTCACCACGATCCGCGACGAACTCGCCCGCATCGTCAAGGAGCGGAGCGCGACCGACCCGAACCTGCGTTACCTCGACGGCCTTGCCCTGTACGGCGAAGCGGACCACGCCGAGTTTCCGCTCCCCGACAACCTCCACCCGGACGCGGCGACGCACCGGCTCATCGGGGAACGCTTCGCCCGGCTCGCCCTCGACGGCTGGTCCTGAGTACATGAACCCCGTTCGCCGAACTCGCGTGTTCAGAGACGTGACTCGCGTGCTGGGAGGCCGAACTCGCGAGATCCGCCTCTGAGCACGCGAGATACGGCTCTGAGCACGCGAGTGCGGGGTTTACTTCAGGGCGACCAGGGCGCCGGTGACCTCGGTTCGGGACCAGGACTTCACTGGGCAGGTTACGAGTTCGTGTTAGAACACGAATCGCCATTCACGACCACGTAGCGAACCCCGTACCGCTCTCCGGAACCGGCGCCACGAGGCGCGCACGGAACGATCTCTAGGCCGGGCGTGTGAACACACCCGTGTTACGGCGCCGTTTGCTCTGCGCGGATACGTCGGTAGGCGCAGCGGCGGCTACCTATCTTTCTTCCTGTCCAACGAAAGTCGGTACCCGCACCGGTGGAAGCGGATCACCCTGATCGACACCGGATCACCGGTGCCGGGCCACCTTGGCCGTGCCCGGCTACCCACTGTGTCCAGTGCGGCCACCCCTCGTACTGGATCCTCCCTCGCGAAAGTGAGTTCCCGGTATGCGCACAAACCCCTTAGCCCGTACCGCCACCACACTGGTGGCCGCGGCCGCGGTCATCGGCTTCCTCGCCCCGTCCACGGCCACCGCCACCACCATCGAGGGCTACTCCCCCACCGTGCAGCGTGAAGCCGTGACGTCCCTCGCTTCGGACGCCGGTATCAGTGAAGCCGCCGCGGTCGACTTCCTGCGGGCGCAGACGGCAGGCGTCGAGACGGTGCAGAAGGTCACCGCCGCACTCGGCTCCCGTGCCGCCGACGGCTACCTCGACGACTCCGCCAAACCCGTGGTGAACGTGCTGGACCAGGCCGCCGCGGACCAGGTGACCGCGACCGGGGCGCAGGCCCGCGTGGTCAAGCACTCCACTGCGGCGCTTTCGAGCGCGCAGAACGCCTTGCAGGCGCTGCCCACGGTCACGCATACGTCGATCGGTCTCGACCCGAAATCCAACCAGGTCGTGCTGACCGTGTCCGACGCGGCCAAGGGTTCCGAAGCCCTCGTGAAGGCCGCCGAAGCGCTCGGCGACCGGGTCCGGGTGGAGCGGACCACCGGCGAGATGCACACCGCGATCTACAACGGTGAGGCCATCACCGGCGGCGGCACCCGCTGCTCGGTCGGGTTCAACACCAACAAGGGCGGCCAGAACTACATCCTCGACGCCGGCCACTGCACCCGCGCGGTGTCGCAGTGGAACGTCGGACCGTCGCAGGGCGCCAGCTTCCCGACCAACGACTACGGCCTGATCCGCAACACCTCCGGCAGCGGCCCGGGCGCGGTCACCCTGTGGAACGGCTCGACCCAGCGGATCGCCTCCGCCGGCACCGCCACCGTCGGGCAGCGGATCAGCAAGAGCGGCAGCACCACCCGCCTCACCTCGGGATCGGTGCAGCGGCTGAACGTCACGGTGAACTACGCCGAAGGTTCGGTGCACCAGCTGATCCAGACCAACGCGCTGGTCAACCCCGGTGACTCGGGCGGCTGCCTCTTCTCCGGCAGTGTCGGCCTCGGCATCACCTCGGGCAAGGGCGGCGGGAGCTCGTACTTCCAGCCGGTCGGCGAGGCCATGAGCGCCTACGGCGTCACCCTCAACCCGTAACACCTCCCGAAGCCGGGTCCTGGTCAGCCTGACCGGGGCCCGGCTTCGGCTGTGCGCGGAAGTGCTCGACGGTGTGGTCGCGAAAGCGTCGAGCGGCGGCGGAAAGATAGGTGTCCTCGCGCCACGCGACGCTGAGCACGCGACGGCATTCGGGGTCGTCGACGTCGAGCCAGACCACCGTCGGGCTGATGGCGGACCGCAGCCCGACAGAGGGCACGAACGCGATGCCGAGACCGGCGTCGATGAGCTGGAAGAGCACAGCGGCTTCGTCGCCCTCGCAGACGATGCGGAGTTCGAGACCGGCCTTCGCGAAAAGGTGATCGGCGAGCGCGCGCTGCCAGTAGCCGGGCCGTGTGGTGAGGAACGGCTCTCCCTCGAGGTCCGCGAGGCCGACGCGACCGTGTCCCGCGAGCCGGTGACCGGACGGCACGCACAGCTTCACGGGCTCGTCGAGCAGCACCCGGCTTCGGATGTCGTTGCCGGACAAGGGTTGCGACGTGACGCACAGGTCGGCGTCGCCGGATCGCAGCTTCTCCGCCATGCCCTCCGCCGATGCCTGTGACAGCCGCACGTCCACCAGCGGATGGCCGGGGACGAAGGTGCGAAGCGGGTCGGTGAGGACGAGCAGGCTTTCGGCCACGACAGTGACCGTGCCGCGTTCCAGTCCCGCGGCGTCGTCGAGTTCCTGCCGGGCGTCGTCGAGTTCGGCCAGTACCCGGTCGACGCGGCGGAGGAACGCGGCACCGAACCGGTTGAGCCGGATCCGGCGGCCGTGCCGGTCGAACAGCGGCACGCCGAGGTCGTTTTCCAGCCGCGCCAGGGTCCGGCTGAGCGAGGGCTGCGCGACACGCAGCTTCTCGGCGGCGCGGCCGACGTGTTCGAGCCGGGCGACCGTCTGGAAGTACCGGAGTGCCAGAAGATCCACTGCTGATGCCTCGCCAGTTATGAACAGATAACAAATCTTGTCTTGGACAGCATAAGGCCTCGGCTCTTACGTTCGATCGCGTGAGTGGAACCGTGACTACCCGAAGCCGGACGCTGGCGGTGAACCGGGTGCTCGTGAGCGCCCACGCCGTCGCGATCATCGGCCAGCCGGTGTTCGCCGGCGGCTATCTCGGCGGCGACTACGACATGCTCTGGCTGCACCGCTGGGGCGCCGACGCCGTGTCCTACCTGGCGTACGCGCAGATCCTGGCGGCCTTGGTCCTGTGGCTGGTCCGCGGGCCACGCTGGCTGTTCTGGATCAGCCTGCTGCTCGCGGCGGGCGAGACCGCGCAGTACCTCGCCGGGATGGCGGGCGCGCTCGATCTGCACATCCCCCTCGGCGTCGCCCTCGTCACCGGAGTGGTGCTGACGACCATCGCCGTCTGGCGGCCGCAGAACTGGCGGGCCGCCCGATGAGTCGCCGTCTTCCCCGGAGAACGTTCTTCGGGCTCGCCGGTGGAGCCGGTGTCCTCCTCGCCGCGGGACTCACCGCGCCGCGGCTGCTCGCGCAGGTTTCACCGGGGACCGGCGAGTTGCTGCGCAGCGGGCTCCCCCTGCCGGAACCGTTCCGGGTGCCGCTGCCGATCCCGCCGGTCCTGCGTCCACAAAGGACCGTCGACGCCGATCACTACACGATCACCCAACGGGCGGCGACGGCCGAGATCCTGCCCGGTGTCCGGACCCCGATCTGGGGCTATGACGGGATCTTCCCCGGCCCGACGATCGAATCGCGACGAGACCGGACGACCGTGGTGCGCCACCGCAACGAACTTCCCGTCCCGACCGTGGTCCACCTGCACGGCGGGCACACGCCCGCCGAGTCGGACGGCTACCCAACCGATCTCGTCCTGCCGCTCTCCGGCTGGGAGGGCGGACACGTCGGGCACGGAATGGTCGATGCCCGCGCCCGGATCGCGAACGGTGAACGCGACTACGTTTTCCCGTTCCGGCAACGGGCCGCGACCCTGTGGTACCACGACCATCGCATGGACTTCACCGGTCCCGCCGTGTACCGGGGCCTCGCCGGCTTCCACCTGGTCCGCGACGACGAGGAAGACTCACTGGGGCTCCCGTCCGGGGAGCGCGAACTGCCGTTGATGATCGCCGACCGCTCCTTCGACGAGCACGGCGCCTTCGCGTACCCGTCACTCGACCGGACACTTCGGACCACGCCGGGAGTGGAAAGTGCTTACGTGGAGGGTGTTTTCGGTGACGTCATCCTCGTCAACGGGGCGCCGTGGCCGGTGCACGAGGTGGCGGCCGTGCGGTACCGGCTCCGCGTCCTCAACGGCTCGAACGCCCGCCGCTACGACCTGGCACTGGACCCGCCACCGCCCGGTGGCGGCGGGTTCGTCCAGATCGGCAGCGATCAGGGGCTCCTCGACACCCCGCGCGAACACGATCACCTGCCCATCGCCCCGGCGGAACGGTACGACCTCGTGGTCGACTTCGGCCGCTACCCGGTCGGCACCGAGGTCACCCTCGTGAACCGGCTCGGCACCGGCTCGACCGCGCGGGTCATGCGGTTCGTCGTCACCCGCCGCGCCCCGGACGAGAGCCGGGTTCCGTCGAAACTCAGCGAAATCCCGCCGCTCACCCGCGACCAGGCGACGACCACTCGCGAGTTCTCGTTCCGCGCCGGGACCGTCCACGGGCGCGCGGGCTGGGTGATCGGCGGGGAACCGTTCTCACCGGACCTGATATCGGCGAGTCCGCGCCTCGGCGACACGGAGATCTGGCGGTTCGTCGCCGACATCCACCACCCCGTGCACCTGCACCTGGTCGGCTTCCGGATCCTTTCCCGCGGCGGCCGTCCGCCGGAGCCGTTCGACGGCGGCATCAAGGACACCGTCGACCTGAGCCCCGGCGAGTCGGTCGAGGTCATCGCCCGCTTCGACGGCTACCGCGGCCGGTACGTCTTTCACTGCCACAACGCCGAACACGAGGACATGGCGATGATGGCGAACTTCGAAGTGGTCTGACGGGGCCATCCAGGGTGTCGCGAAAGCCACTTTCGGGACACCTGATGTCCCGAAAGTGGCTTTCGCGACACGGCCACCAGGCCGCCTTTGCCGTTCTCCTCAAGAGAGCCGTCCTTACCGCTCGCGAGGCCGGACCGGGTTGGTCAGCTCGCCGATCCCCTCGATGGCGACGGTGACGTCGTCCCCCGGCTTCATCGGCCCGACACCGGCCGGGCTGCCGGTGAGCACGACGTCTCCGGGGCTCAGCGTGAACCAGCGGGTCACCCACGCGAGGATCGCGGGCACGCCGAAGATCATTTCCGCGGTGGTGGACCGCTGGACGATCCGATCGTTGATCCTCGTGGTCACCTTGAGGTCTCCGTTCTCGATGCCGGTGGTGATCCAGGGCCCCAGCGGCAGGAACGTATCCGCGCTCTTGGCCCGCGCCCACTGGCCGTCGGCCCGCCAGTCGTGCGCGGTGACGTCGTTGGCGCAGGTGTAGCCGAGGATGTGCTCGGCGGCGTCCTCGACGGTCAGGTTCCGCGCGGTCTTGCCGATCACGACGGCCAGCTCGCCCTCGTACTCCAGGCGTTCGACCTCGGGTGGGTGCAGGATCGGCTGCCCAGGGCCGGTGACGGCGTTGGGGGCCTTGAGGAACAGGGCGGGTCGTTCCGGCCAGGGACGGCCCTTTTCCTTCAGCTGGCAGGCATAGTTGCTGCCGACGCAGACGATCGTGCGCGGATCGCACGGCGCGAGCAGTCGGACACCGGACAGCGGGCCGACGATCTCACCGGGACCGGTGACCGGGTCGTAGACGCGGACGACGTCACCTTCGACGCACCCCGTCCGGGCGGCGCCCTCGGTGGCGAAGCGAATCAGGCGCATCACGAGCCACCAAGCGCTTCGCGGACGAGTTCGAGCGGGTGCCACGCCGTCCGGCCCGCCCCGTGGAAGATCTGCTGGCGACACGAAACTCCCGTGGCGGCGACCAGCGTTTCGTCCGGTTCCTTTTCCAGCGCGGGGAAGAGGCGGTCGCGGCCGACGGCCATCGAAGTCTCGTAGTGCTCGGCCTCGAAACCGAACGAGCCCGCCATCCCGCAGCATCCGGAGTCGATCTCGGCGACCTCCAGCCCCGGGATGCGGCGCAGGAGCGCCATGGTGGCGGCCGTGCCGACCTCCGCCTTCTGGTGGCAGTGGCCGTGGAAGACCACGCGCCGCCCGCTGAGCCACGATCGCTCCGGCAGCTTCAGCCTGCCGTCGTCGATGGCCTCGACGAGCAGTTCCTCGACCTGGCGGACCCGTTCCTTGATCTGCTGAGCTTCGGGAAGTTCCGGCAACAGCGCCAAGGTCTCGTCCCGCAGGGTGAACACGCACGAGGGCTCGCATCCGACGATCGGCGATCCCGGTTCGGTGTCGCGAGCCAGCGAGGTGACCAGGCCGGTGGCCTTCTTCTTGGCGTCGTCGAGCAGGCCCTTGGACAGACTCGACCGCCCGCAGCAGCCGCCGGAGGCGAGTTCCACCGCCCAGCCCGCGCTTTCGAGCAACTCGATGGCCGCCTTGCCGATCTGCGGTTCGGTGAAGGTGGTGAACGAGTCGGCCAGCCAGTTCACCGTGCCGGCCGTACCTGGTGCCGTCACCCGGCGACGGTTCCAGCGCAAAAGGTTGTCCCGCACGAACTTCGGCAGCGGACGTTCCGCCTTGATACCGACGGTCCGTTCCATCACCTTGCGCAGCAAGTCGATCCGACCAGGCACATTGGACAGTGGCGCGGTCGCCGAGCCCAGCCGGTTGAGGAACCGGATCGAGCCGAAGATCCTCGACCGCAGCGGGACGCCGTGCTCCTCGTGGTGCTGGTGCAGGGTCTCGGCCTTGAGCGACGCCATGTCGACGCTCATCGGGCATTCGCTCTTGCAGGCCTTGCACATCAGGCACAGGTCGAGGATCTCGTGCAGGCGTTCCCCGCCAAGCGCGGCCTTCGGATCCGGCTCGGAGAGCGCCTTGACCAAGGCGTTGGCACGGCCGCGCGTGGAATGCTCTTCCTGCAAGGTGACCTGATAGGACGGACACATCACGCCGCCGCTGGTCTTGCGACACAAGCCGATGTTCATACAGCGGTCGGCGGCGTCGCGCATGCCGCCCCCGCCGATGACCTCGAACGACAGCATCGTCCGCAGCGGCGGCGCGGACGGGAGGGCGTCGCGGTCACGCAGGTTCTCGGTCATCGGGGGCGCGTCGACGATCTTGCCGGGGTTCATCGTGCCCGCGGGGTCGAACAGCTTCTTGACCTGGCGCATGGCTTCGTAGAGTTCGTCGCCGAAGATCTCGCGGTTGAACTCGGAGCGGGCGAGGCCGTCGCCATGTTCGGAGGAGTTCACGCCACCGAACTCGGCCACGAGATCCTTGATCTTCTCCGCGACCACGCGCATCGTGTCGACCTGCGCGGGATCGGTGAGGTCGACGAACGGCCGGATGTGCAGGCAGCCGACCGAACAGTGGCCGTAGAACCCGGCTTCGAGCCGGTGCTCGTCGAGGATCTCCTTGAACCGCGCGGTGTAGTCCGCGAGGTGCTCGGGGGCGACGGCGGTGTCCTCGATGAACGCCAGCGGCCGCTTGGTGCCCTCGCCCGCCGCCATCAGCAGGCCGAGACTGGACTTGCGCACCTTGAGCAGCGCCGCCTGCTCGGCGGCCGTGACGAGCTTGAGCGTGTGGTAGCCGTGTCCGTTGCGCTCCCACAGCGCGGCGACCTCGTCGAGTTTCGTCACCAGGCCGGCCTCGTCGTCACCGGAGAAGGACACGAACAGCAGCGCCGCCGGATCGCCGACCAGATAGTTGCCGAGATCGGCGTACTCGATCTTCTCGCGGGACAGGTCGAGGATGGTCTTGTCCATCAGTTCGACCTGATGCGGCCCGCAGCTCAGCGCGTCGAGCGTGGCCGAGATCGCGCCGTGCGTCGTGTCGAAATGCCCGACGGCGTAGACGGTCTTCTTCGGCTTGGGCACCAGGTCGACTTCGATCCGGGTGGCCAGTACGAGGGTTCCTTCGGCGCCGACCACGAACTTGGCCAGGTCGAAGGGATTCTCGTCGCCGTATCCGGAGAGGCGGTCGAGCCGGTAGCCGCACGCGCGGCGCCAGAACACCGGCATGCCCTTGGCGATGGCGTCCTCGTGCGCGGTGACGAGCTCGGGCAGTTCGCGGTAGATACGGCCTTCGAGAGTGTCCGCTTCCGCACGCCGCACGCGTTCGGTCTCGCTCACCGGCTCCAGCCGGGCGGTGGAGCCGTCGGCGAGAACGACGTCCATCGCGCGAATGTGGTCGATGGTCATCCCGAAGGTCAGCGACCCGGAGCCCGCCGAGTTGTTGCCGACCATGCCGCCGATGGTGGCGCGGTTGCTGGTCGAGGTGTCGGGCCCGAACATCAGCCCGTGCGCGGCGGCCGCCTTGTTCAACTGGTCCTGGACGACACCGGGTTCGACGACGGCGGTCCGCGCGACGGGATCGAGAGCGATGATCCGGTTCATGTGCCGGGACAGGTCGAGTACCAGGCCGGGCCCGACGGTCTGCCCGGCGAGGCTGGTGCCGGCGCCGCGCGGGACGACGGGCACGCCGAACTCCGCCGCGGTGGCGACGGCCGCGGCGACGTCCTCGTGATCGAGGGGGAACACGACGCCGCGCGGCATGATCGAGTACATGCTCGCGTCGCGGGAAAACAGGTGACGGGTGTAGTCGTCGAAGGCGACTTCCCCTTCGATCCGCGCGCGCAGGGCGTCTTCGAGCGGGCTGGTGCGGGTCAGTTCGGCTGTCATCGGCGCGCCCTCAGTCGTTCTGCAGCAGTTCGAGGGCGTCCTGCAGCCCGCGTGGATCGGCGGGGACACCGGCGATCGTGAGTCCCATTTGGACTCCCGCGAGGGTTCCGGCGAGGGTGAGGTCGTTGAACGCGCCCAAATGCCCGATCCGGAAGATCTTCCCGGCGAGTTTGCCCAGCCCCGCGCCCAAGGACATGTCGAACCGGTCGAGGATGATCGCGCGGACCTTGTCGGCGTCGACGTCTTCGGGCACCAGGACCGCGGTCAGCGAACCGGAATGTTCGCGCTCGTCCTGGCAGAGAACCTCCAGGCCCCAGCCACGCACGGCGGCCCGGGTGGCGGCGGCGTGCCGGGCGTGGCGCGCGAAGACGTTCTCGAGGCCCTCCTCGTAGAGCAGCCGCAAGGCCTCCCGCAAGCCGTACATGAGGTTGGTGTTGGGGGTATAGGGGAAGAAACCGCGCTCGTTCGCGGTGAGCATCGGGCCCCAGTCCCAGAAGACCTTCGGTAGGCACGCGGTTTTGGCGGCGTTGAGGGCCTTGTCGCTGATCGCGTTGAAACTCATGCCCGGCGGGAGCATGAGGCCCTTCTGCGAGCCCGCGACGGTGACGTCGACACCCCATTCGTCGTGCCGGTAGTCGATCGAACCCAGTGACGAGATGGTGTCGACCAGCAGCAAAGCGGGATGCTCGGTGGCGTCGATCGCGGCGCGGATCTCCGGGATCCGGCTGGTGACGCCGGTGGAGGTCTCGTTGTGGACCACGCAGACGGCCTTGATCCGGTGCGCGGTGTCGGCGGCGAGCCGCTCGGCGACCACCTCCGGGTCGGCACCGTGGCGCCAGTCCCCCGGCACGAAGTCGACGTGCAGCCCGAGACCCCGCGCCATCTCCTGCCACAGCGTGGCGAAGTGACCGGTCTCGAAGGCCAGGACGGTGTCGCCAGGGCTGAGGGTGTTGGTCAGGGCCGCTTCCCACGCCCCTGTCCCGGTGGCGGGGTAGATGACCACCGGGTTCGTGGTGCCGAAGACGGGCTTGATGTCGCGCAGCAGCTGACTCGCCAGTTCCTGGAACTCGGGACCGCGGTGGTCGATGGTGGCCGACGACATCGCCCGGAGCACCACGTCCGGGACGTTCGTCGGGCCCGGGATCTGCAGGAAGTGACGTCCGGCTGCGTATGTCATGTGCGCCTCCACGCTCGGCTTCGAGATGTTCCACAAAGTGAAACCTTGGTCTCGCTGCTTGAAAGGTATACCGTGTACCGAACTCCGTCGAGGGGGTACCGGAAACAACTTCAAGTCCCTGAACGAGTCAGCGCCGACCGCAGAGGATTCAGATGTCCATACAACTCGTCACAGTCGTGGCGCTCGCCCTGGTGTTCCTGATCGCGACCGTGCTCCCCGTCCACATGGGAGCGCTGGCGTTCGTCGCCGCCTTCGTGATCGGCACGGTGTTCGTCGGGGAAAGCACCGACGACATCGTCTCGGGCTTTCCCGGCGATCTCTTCGTCATCCTGGTCGGGGTGACGCTGCTGTTCGCGATAGCCAAAGGCAACGGCACCGTCGACCGGCTCGTGCACCTGGTGGTCCGCGCCGTCGGCGGGCGGATCGCCCTGATCCCCTGGGTGATGTTCGTGGTCACCGCGACCCTGACCGCGGTCGGCGCGGTGGTGCCGGCGGCGGTGGCGATCATCGCCCCGATCGGCATGGGTTTCGCCCGCCGCTACTCGATCAACCCGATGCTGATGGGCCTGCTGATCATCAACGGCGCCAGCGCGGGCGGCTTCTCCCCCATCAGTATCTTCGGCAGCATCGTCAACGGCGTCGTCGCGCGCGACAACCTGCCGAGCAATCCTGGGCTGTTGTTCGCGTCTTCCTTTGTCTTCAACCTCTTGCTGAGCGTCATCGTGTTCTTCCTCTTCGGCGGCCGCGAACTGATCCGCCGCTCTTCGACCGCCACGTCCGAAGTCGTCGCCGTGACCGCACAGCCCGCGACGGCGCTCGCGCTCAGCGGTTCTTCGGCGGGTGCGACCATGACCGGCGGCCCCGAGGCCCCGGCGCCGACGCCTCCCAGCGGTGGTTCCGATGAGCCCGAGGAGCGCCTTCCGCTCACTCGCGACCATGTGTTCACCCTGATCGGGCTCGCGGCGCTCGCCGTGGGCGCGCTGGTGTTCAAGCTCGACGTCGGGTTCACCGCGTTGACCGTGGCGACGGTGCTGTCGCTGGTCTCGCCGGGGTCGGCGAAGGCGGCCATCAGCGAGGTGGCCTGGCCGACGGTGCTGTTGATCTGCGGGATCGTCACCTTCGTCTCGCTGATGGAACGGGTCGGCACGATCGACTGGCTGGGCAATCTGGTGACCCACATCGGTTCACCCCTGCTGGCCGCGATCCTGATCTGCGCGATCGGCGCGGTGGTGTCGGCGTTCGCTTCGACGACAGGGATCCTCGGCGCGCTCATCCCGCTCGCGGTGCCGTTCCTGCTGGCGGGCGAGGTCGGCGCGGTCAGCATGATCATCGCGCTGGCGATCTCGTCGTCGGTCGTCGACTCGTCGCCGTTCTCGACCAGTGGTGCCCTGGTCGTGGCCAACGCGCCCGCCGGTCAGAACGACAAGACCTTCCGCGGCTTGATGATCTGGGGTTTCAGCATGTGCGCGATCGCGCCCGTCGCGACCTGGCTGCTGTTCATCCTGCCTGGCTGGGGCTGAGCACGATCCATATCGGACGGTCCACTCGGGCCGTCCGATATGGACTCTTTCTCAACGAGCCCGGCGCTCGGCCAGCCACTGCTCGGATTCGGGACTGCCACCGTCGAGTTGATCGACTACTGCGTCGAGGAAACTGCTGTGCCCGTGGGCGGCCAGCGCCTCCAGCACCGCATCGGGGTCGCCGCCCTCGATGATGGTGAGCAGTTCGCGGTGCCGTTCGACGTTCTGCATCAACGACTCGCCGTCGCGGCGGGCACTGCGGTTGAGCGCCATGCACAGTTGCATCTGAAGGGACAGAGCGCGATACGCCTCGGTGACGCGCTCATGTCCGGCCAGCGCGACGATCGACTGGTGGAAGTCGTACTTGCGCTGAGTGAAGACACCCTCGTCGCCTTCGAGGCCCGCCTGTTCGAAGGCGGCCAAGGCGTTCCGGCAGGCCTGCAACCGCTCCGGCGAGCGAACCGGGACACCGATCCGGACGGCGAAGGCTTCCAGTTCTTCGCGCAGGGTGATGATTTCGTAGACGTCATGGCGGGTCAGGGGACGGACGATGACGCCACGCCGCGGATGGGGCACGACGAGTCCCTCGAAGGCCAGGACCTGCAACGCCTCGCGCAGCGGCGGTCGGGACACCCCGAGCCGCTCGGTGAGCTTGGCCTCGACCAGTCGCGTGCCGGGCGGGAGTTCGCCGGAAAGGATCATCGCCCGCAGCGCCTGGGTGGCCAGGTCGGCCATACTCGGTGGCGCGACGATACGGCCGTCTTCATACTGCACCGCGCTGGTCCAACTCGTGGTCATCGAGACCCCTCCCTTTCTGTATACGGTATATCAATCACTTTCCCCTGGCGTGAGCGGTACGTCACTTTTCGCTCGCTTGGACTTTTCGTCCAAGGCTTATACAGTCAGTCTCGTGAGCAACGAGCATCCGTATCCCCCGGCCTTCCGCAGCGACGACCTGGTCTCCGTGTCCGGACGGCTCGGCGTGACCGAGACGGGCGACCTGGTACCCGGCGGCTTCGACGCCGAATGCCCGCAGGCCTTCGCCAACCTCGACGCCGCACTGCGTTCGGTCGGCGCGAGCCGGGCCGACGTGGTGAAGGTCGTCGTCTATCTGACCGACATCGCCGACCGTGACGGCCTCAACCGCGTCTACGAAGAGTTCTTCGCCGAGCCACGACCCGCCCGCACCTGCGTCGGGGTGGCTTCCCTTCCCTACGGCGGTGCCGTCGAAGTCGAGGCTCTCGCCCGAGTACGCGATGTCTGAGCGGGACGCGATCCTCGACGCGCTCGCGCCGGTCGCCGACGGTATCGCCGCGACGCTCGGCTCGTTCTGCGAGGTCGTGGTGCACGACTTCCGCCGTCCGGAGGAGTCGGTGGTGGCGATCGCCGGATCGGTCACCGGTCGCAGCGTTGGCGGGTCGATGAGCGAGATCGGCATGGGCTTGCTCGCCCGTGGCGACGACGCCGAAGACGAGCTCAACTACGTCACCCGGACGGCGTCCGGGAAACTGGTGAAGTCCTCGACCATGCTGCTGCGTGACAGCGGCGGCTCGGTGTTCGGCGCGCTGTGCGTGAACCTCGACGTCACCGCCCTTGGCCAGCTGCGGACACTGGTCGGCGAACTCGCCGACGTCGGCACGGCCACCACCGAAACGCCGACCACCACCTTCGGCGACGACGTCGACGCGGTGGTGGACGCGATCGTCGACGACCACCAGCTCCGGCTGAACAAGCCCTGGGCCGCGCTCAGCCGCGAAGAACGTCTCGACCTGTTCCGCAGCCTGCACGCGCGCGGCGTCTTCGCCGTACGGCGGGCCGTGCCTCAGGTCGCGGCCCGGATCGGGATCTCCCGCGCCTCCGCTTACAACTATCTCGCCGAAATCCGTGATCAAGGAGCATCATGACCGCCCCCGTGACCATCGACGACATCCGCGACGCCGCCGCCCGCCTGGCCGGGGTCGCGCACCGGACCCCGGTCGTGCGTTCCCGCACCCTCGACGACCTCGTCGGCGCCGAGGTCCACATCAAATGCGAGAACCTCCAGCGCATCGGGGCCTTCAAGTTCCGTGGCGCGTACAACGCCACCTCCCGGCTCTCGCCGGAGCAGCTGGCCAAGGGCATCGCCGCGTATTCCTCGGGCAACCACGCACAGGCCGTCGCGCTCGCCGCGCGGGAACTCGGGAGCAGCGCGGTCATCCTGATCCCGGAGGACGCCCCTCAGTCCAAAAAGGACGCTACCGCGGGCTACGGCGCCGAGATCGTCACCTACGACCGGTACACCGGCGACCGCGTCGCGATCGGCGAGGCGCTGGCGGCGGAACGCGGCCTGGCGCTCATCCCGCCGTACGAGCACCCGCACGTGATCGCCGGACAGGGCACCGCCGCGCTGGAACTGCTGGAGGAGACCGGTTCGCTGGAGACCCTGGTCGTCCCGGTCGGCGGCGGCGGTCTCATCGCGGGCAGCTCGACCGCCGCGAAGGCCGTGCAGCCCGGCATCCGCGTCGTCGGCGTCGAACCCGCCGCCGGCGACGACACCAAACGCTCGCTGGAAGCGGGCGAACGCGTCTCGATCCCGGTGCCGCGGACGATCGCCGACGGGCAGGCCGCCGAGATCCCGGGCGAGCTGACCTTCTCGATCAACCGGAAGCTCGTCGACGACATCGCGCTGGTCACCGACGACCAGGTCCGGGAAGCGATGCGGTTCGCGTTCGAACGCCTCAAGCTCGTCATCGAACCGAGCGGGGCGACCGGTCTCGCCGCGCTCCTCAGCGGGCAGGTGGCCGTTTCGGGCAAGGTGGGGGTGATCATCAGCGGCGGGAACGTCAGCCCTGAGCGCTTCGCCGAACTCGTCGCGCGCTGACCTCGCAACTAGTCCTCTACTTGCGGTGGGTCCCCGGCGGCGGTGTCGCGAAAGCCACTTTCGGGACGCCTGGTGTCCCGAAAGTGGCTTTCGCGACAGCGGATCAGAGTCCGAGCCCGCCTGCCAGAAGCGGCCAGGAATCACGCAGGGCCCGTTGCCAGTAGGGCCAGCTGTGCGTGCCGTCGCCGTAGTAGTCGACGGTCGCCGGAATCCCCTTGAGCTTCAGCCGATCCGTGAAGCTCACCGAGGAGGCCAGCGCCTGGGATTCGAAGATGTCGGACTTTCCTGGCGGGTCGAGCGGGCCGGTCTTCCCGTTTCCGCAGGAGACGTAGAGCGCCGTGCCGCGCAGGTCGTCGACGTGATCGAAGGGGTTGTTCGCCGTCCACAGTGGCCGCATCCCCCAGCTGTCGCCCCAGAGTTCGAGGTAGTTGAAGATTCCCGCGCGGGCCAGGATTCCTTGGATGAACAGCGGAGCGCCCTGATTCAACGTGTTCGGCACCCCGCTGTAGGACGCCGCTGCGGCGAACATCCCCTTGTGCTTGAACGAATACGCGAGCGCGCCGTACCCGCCGATCGACAGTCCCGCTATCGCCCGGCGCGTGCCCGCCCGGTAGCCGCGTTCGACGATCTGCCGTACTTCCAACGTGTGGAAGGTGTCCCAGTCGGGAGTGCTCTTGAGGCCGAAGTTCCACCACTTCGTGTACATCCCGGCGGGTCCGCCGGTCGGCATGACGACGAGGGCGTCCTTGTCCGCGGTGAACGCCTTGACGTCGGTGAACTGGTCCCACGAGCGGTAATCGACCGGTTCACAGCACCCGTGCAGCAGGTACAGCGCCGGCCAGGTCCGCGTCGGCTGCGCGGACCAGCCGGTCGGGACCAGCAGGCGGACCATGCCGGTGGTGCCGAGCGCGGGCGAGCTGATCTTCAGGTCGACCGTGCGCGCGTCCAGCCACGTCTCCTCGACGACCTTCGCGCCGTTGTCGGCGGTGGCCCCCGTGGGAGCCGCGATCGCGGGGACCGAGCTTCCGAGCAGGGCGACCACGGACAACACCAGCAGACCCCATCGCCGCCTTCGGTTCATCACTTCTCCTCGCTCACAAAGGGATGTTTCCGTGCTTCTTGACCGGGAGCGTCTGCCGTTTGGTCCGCAGCGCGCGCAGGGCCCTCGCCACTTGCAGGCGGGTCCGCGACGGCGCGATGACCTGGTCGACGTAACCGCGTTCCGCGGCGAGGTAAGGGTTCGAATGCCGTTTGCGGTACGCCTCGGTGAGCCGTCGCTGTTCGACGGACCGCTGTTCCGGTGGCATCGCGGCCAGTTCCCGCCGGTGCAGCACCCGCACCGCGCCCTCGGCACCCATCACCGCGATCTCGGCGGTCGGCCAGGCCATGTTGACGTCGGCGCCGAGATGCTTCGATCCCATCACCGCGTAGCCGCCGCCGTAGGCCTTGCGGATCACCACGGTCACCTTCGGCACGGTCGCCTCGGCGTAGGCGTAGATCAGTTTGGCGCCACGGCGGATGATGCCGTGCCGTTCCTGGTCCGCGCCGGGCAGGTAGCCGGGGACGTCGGCGAGGGTGAGGAGCGGGACGTTGAAGGCGTCGCAGAACCGCACGAACCGCGCGGCCTTCTCCGAGGCGTCGATGTCGATCACGCCGGCCTGATGCCGCGGCTGGTTGGCCACGACGCCGACCGTGCGGCCCTGCACTCGGCCGAACGCGCAGATCATGTTGGGCGCGAAGGCACTGTGCACCTCGGTGAACTCGCCGTCGTCGACGAGGCGGAGGATCACCTCGGCCATGTCGTAGGCCTGGTTCAGCGAGTCGGGCACCAGCCGGTCGAGTTCGAGATCGGCGGCGGTGAGTTCCGGCGCGGTCTCGTCAGCGTACTCCGGGGCGGCGTCGAGGTTGTTGGACGGCAGATAGCCGAGCAGGGTCTGCACCCAGTCGATCGCGTCCTGTTCGTCGGCGGCCCGGTGGTGGGCGTTCCCGGAGATCTCGCTGTTCACCGCGGCGCCGCCGAGTTGCTGGGCGGTGACCCGCTCGCCGCTGACCGCGTGCACGACGTCCGGCCCGGTGACGAACATATGCGCCGTCTCGTCGACCATCACGGTGAAGTCGGTGATCGCCGGCGAGTAGACCGCCCCGCCCGCGCAGGGCCCCATGATCAGCGAGATCTGCGGGATGACACCGGAGGCCAGCGCGTTGCGCCTGCCGAGTTCGGCGTAGTAGGCCAGTGAGACGACGCCTTCCTGGATCCGGGCGCCGCCGGAGTCGTTGATCCCGACCACCGGGCAGCCCAGCGTCATCGCCAGATCCATCACCTTGAGGACCTTCTCGCCGAAGACCTCGCCCATGCTGCCGCCGAACACGGTGAAGTCCTGCGAGAACACGCAGATCTGCCTGCCGTCGACGGTGCCGTGCCCGGTCACCACGCCGTCGCCGTAGGGCCGGTTGGCGTCCATCCCGAACTCGACGCACCGATGCCGCGCGAACTGGTCGAGTTCGACGAAGGAACCCGGGTCCAGCAACAGGTCGATGCGTTCGCGCGCGGTCAGCTTGCCCTTGGCGTGCTGCCGGTCCACGGCGCGTTTCTCGGCGATCCGGACGGCTTCGTCCTGCCGGGCCGCGAGATCGGCGATCCGGAACGCCGTCGTCGGAGCGAACGGGACGTCGGTCATGGCCGCGCCGCTCTCGGTGCCGCGAGCCGGGAAGTGAGCGCCGCGGCGACCACCTCGACGTGCGGCGGATCGATCATCGACAGGTGGTCACCCGGGACGCGCACGACTTCGAGGTCGGCGCAGAAGGCGTCCCAGCCGAGGGCGTCGTCGGTACGCAGGTAGCGCGGGTCGAGGGTGGTGGTCAGCGGATGCGGTTCCCGCGCCCGCATCAGCAGCACCGGCCCGGCATACGGCTCCGGGGCGTAGCGTTCGGCCACTCGTGCGTCCACATAGGACTCGTACTGGTGCCGCAGCACTCCCTGGCCCATCCCGGGCACCTGCGCGGCCAGTTCGCCGATCACCAGCCGGATCTGTTCGTCGTCGCCGAGCCGGACGAGGTCCTCACGCGGGATGTCCAGCGGGACGCCGTAGGTCCGCTCGACGTGTTCGGCGAACCGGTCGAAGCGGTCCAGCAGGATCTCGTGCGCCGGTACCCCGGGCGCGGGCAACGGCAGGATGCAGTCGATCATGAACACGAGGTCGACCCGCTCCCCCGCCGCGGTCAGCCGCCGGGCCGTCTCGTAGGCCAGGCAGCCGCCGAACGACCAGCCGCCCAGCCGGTACGGCCCCCGCGGCTGGATCTCCCGGATCAGTTCGAGATAGCAGTCGGCCTTGCCCTCGACGGTGTCCTCTGCGTCGATCCGTTCCATCCCGTAGACGGGCCGCCCCTCCGGCAGCAGGCGGACGAGTCCGTCGTAGACACTCGTCGGGCCGCCCGCCGGATGGAACAGGAACACCGGATCGGTGCCGCCTTCACGCAGCGGCCGGACCGGACAGCCCCCGCGTCCCTCGATCCGGTCACGCAGCAGATCGGCCATCGCGGCGATCGTCGGCGTCCCGAAAAGCCGATCGGGGACAGGCCCGAGTTGCCCGGCGAACGCCGAACGCAGCCGCTCCGCGCCGTCGGAATCGCCTCCCGCGGCGAAGAAGTCTTCGTGGACGCCGGGCTCCGCGCCGCCCAGTTCCGCCTGCCAGTGCCGGGCGACCCAGCGTTCGGCCGGATCACGGGGTCCGACCACCACGCTCGGTCCGGCGGGCCGGGCGCTTCCCCCGCCGAACCCGGCCTCTTCGGCGAGATGGTCGGCGAGTTCGGCCAGGCTGGCGCCGCGCAACAGCAGCGGAATCGGCAGCGGCAGGCCGAAATCGCGTTCCACGACGCCCCTGGCGCGCATCGCGGTGAGGGAGTCCAGGCCGAGCTGGGTGAGCGAGACGTGCCGGTCGATCTCGTCGGCGGCGAGGCCGAGCATCCCGGCGACGAGTCCGGCGAGGTAGTCGGCCAGCATCTCGCGGGCGGCTTCCGGCAGGACCGCCCGCAGCGCGTCCAGTTCGTCCCAAGTGGACGATCCGGATTCCGATTCCTCCTTCGGTACCAGCAGTTCGAAGAACGGTCGTTCGGCGAGACGCGGGAACAGGGCCAGTACGGTCCCGGCGTCGACCCGGGCGATGCCGGTCGCCACACGGTTTCGCGTCAGCACTGCGTCCATCGCCGCCAGCGCCTCCTCGGTGCCGAGCGGTTCGAGGACCGGATTGCGGCTGCCGACGGCCGCTCCTGCCTCGCCCCACGCTCCCCAGCCGATGGTCGCGGCCGGTAGTCCGGCGGCCCGTCGCCACGCGACGAGCGCGTCCACCCAGGCGTTCGCGGTGGCGTAGGCGGCCTGCCCGGGCGATCCGAACAACGCGGCCGCCGACGAGTACGTCAGCCACCAGTCGAGGTCGTGTCCGGCGGTCGCCTCGTGCAACCGCCACGCTCCCAGCGCTTTCGCCCGCCAGACGGCCTCGACCGCGTCGACGTCGACGGTGACGGCGGCGCCGTCGGAGAGCACACCGGCCGCGTGCAGCACTCCACGCAACGGCATACCGCCTTCCGTGGCCGCGGCGACCAGCGCCTCGGCCGTTCCCGGTTCGGCGATGTCGCCCGCCACCACGCGGACGTCGGCGCCGAGGTCACGCAGGTCCGCCAGCATCGGTTCGACGTCCGCGCTCGCGCCACGCCGTCCGGAGAGGACCAGCCTGGTGGCGCCGCGTCCGGCGAGCCAGTCCGCCGCCACCAGACCGAGGCCGCCGAGCCCACCGGTGATCACGTAAGCGCCGTCGCGCACCACGGTTTCGTGGCCGGGTTCGCCGAGGTTCGGACGCGCCAGCATTCTCGTGTACCGGATGCCCTTACGCCAGGCGATCTCGTCGTCCGGCGCGTCCGCGCGGATCTCCGCCACCAGCGTGGCGACCCACGCCCGGGCGGGATCCGGGTCGGCGTCGAAGTCGACCTGACTCGCCCGCAGTTCGGGATGCTCGAAGGCGAGGACCCGGACCAGCCCGCGCAGCCAGGCCTGGCCGGGATCACCGCGCTCGCCGGGTTCGACGGCCGACGCCCCCGCGCTGACCAGCCACAACCGTGGTGCGGACGCCTCTTCGGCCAGTTCGGCGAGGACACCGGAGAGTGTGGCGACCGTCTGTCCGGCACGCATCGGGTCGGGGTCGCCCGTGGTGGCGACGCACACGAGCACACCTGTCACTTCACGGGATCCCAGGAGTTTCACCAGTGCGGCCCGGTCTCCGAGCGGGGCGATCGCCAGTTCGTCCCCGGACTCGGTGAGCTGCTCGCGCAACGCCGTCAGCCAAGGCTTGCCCTCATGCTCGTCGTCGTACAGCACGACCCAGCTGCGCGTGGCCGGTTCCGACGAGGGCAGCTCGGCCTGCCGCCAGACCGTTTCGAACAGCAGGTCCGGCATCGGTACCGGCAGCGCCGAACGCTGGAACCGGCGGCAGTAGACCTCCCGGAACTCGACCAGGACGACGTCTTCGGCGTCGACCAGCTGGACACTGCCGACCAAGCCGTCACCGGCCGGATCGAGCGAGTCGAGCACCGCGTCCACCCGGACCCCGCGGCGCGGATCGCCTGCCAGGACGACCTCGCCAAGGGTCAGCGGCAGGAAGACCCCCTCGGCCTCGCGCAGCGCCTCCCCGCCTGCCGCGGCCAGCGCGTGCAGGCAAGCGTCGGCGATCACCGGGTGCAGGACATAGGCGGGGTGATCGGCGGGCATGGTGATCGACGCCGATGCCCGGCCGGGCTCGGCCAGAACCCCGCGCAGCCCTCGGAAAGCGGGACCGTAGCTCTGCCCCATCCCGGCCAGCACCTGGTAGAGGTCGACCGGCCGCGCGTCCTCGGAGACGGTGCCGAACGGCACCATCGTGGTGTCCCCGTCGCGGACGCGGGCGGTGGCGTGCCGGATCCAGCCGCCGTGCGCGGACCGCGCGTAGACGTCCACTTCGGACGGTCCGGAACCGGCGCTGAGACTGGTCGTCACCTCGGTGTGCGCGGCGAGCGGGAGCACCCGGTGCAGTTCGAGGCCGCCGACGCGCAGTTGCCCGCCTGGCCGCCGGACGGCCTTGGCCGCCGCGAGCGCGAGTTCCAGGAATCCGGCGGCGGGGAACAGCGGGACCCCCATCGCCGCGTGGTCGGCCAGCCACGGAAACACCGCGGTCCCGACGTCCGCGCGCCACAGATGCCCATCGCCGGTCGGCTGTTCGATGTGGACACCCAGCAACGGATGCGTGCCACCGGATCCGGGCCGGGAGGCCGCGCGCCGCGGCCAGAACCGTTCGTGCCGCCAGCGCGGGGCGGGCAGCGCGACCGGAACCGGGCGGGGGCCGCGGGCATCGAGCACGCCGGGCAATCCGAGCGTGTGGAGCCGGGCGAGCGTGGTCAGGAACGCCGTCCGCTCGTCGATCTTGCGGCTCGCGGACGGCAGCGCGAGCGCCCCGGTGCTCTGCTCGATCGCGGCCAGCGCCACCGGATGCGGCGAGATCTCGACGAACACGCCGTACCCGTCGGCGGTCGCCGCCGCCAGTGCCTGGCTGAACCGCACCGGACGGCGCAGGTTCGCCGCCCAGTACTCGACGTCGAACAGCGGTGTCCGCTGGGGATCGTCGAGAACGCTGCTGTAGCAAGGGATTTCGGCCGGGCGCGGAGAGAGCCCGTGGAGGTCGGCACGGAACCGGTCGAGTACGGCGTCGACGGCGTCCGAATGCCCGGCACCCCGGACCGGCAGCCGCCTCGCCAGCCTGCCGAGGCTCTCGACGTGCGAGACCAGCGCCTCGACCTGGTCCGCGGCGCCGCTGACGGTGCACTGGACAGGCGACGCGTAGACGGCGACGGTGATGCCGGGGAATTCCGCTTCCAGGTCGGCCAGTTCGGCCGGGGACAGTTCGACCACGGCCATCGCGCCGTCGCCGGTCGCGTCGACCTCCGCGAGCAGCCGGGCCCTGGTGCTCATCACGCGCAGGCCTTCCGCGACGTCCAGTGCCCCCGCGACGACGGCGGCCGCGACCTCGCCCATCGAATGCCCGAGCACCGCGGCCGGGACGACACCGTGCGCGCGCCAGAGCCCGGCGAGCGCGAGGTGCATGCCGAACAACGCGAGTTGCGTCGCGCCGAGGTCCGGCAGGTCGCGCTCACCGGAGAACACCTCACGCAGGGAGAACCCGGCTTCGGCCTGGAACACCGGATCGAGTGCCTCGACCTCGGTGCGGAACGCGGGTTCAGTGCGCAGCAGGCGGCGGCCCATCCCGGGCCATTGGGAACCGTAGCCGGAGAAGACGAACACGACGCCGGGCACGGCCCCGACCTCGGCGGCGGTCAGCTCGCGCACCGCGGCGGCCGCCCGGGCACGCCCGTCGGCGACCACGGCGCCCCGCACCGGAAGATGGTCCCGGCTCCGAGCCAGGGTCGCGGCGACGACGTCCAGCGGCACCGCGGCGTTGGCGGGGTCTTCGAGCCAGTCCGCGAGATCCGCGGCCCGCGCCCGGAGCACTTCGGACGACCGGGCCGACAGCGCGAGCACCTGCGGGCCTTCGGCTTCCTTGCCGCGAGCGGGAAACGAAGCGGCGGGCCACTCTTCGAGCACGACGTGGGCGTTCGTGCCGCCGAAGCCGAACGCGGAGATCCCGGCGCGCACGAGGCCGGAGTAACGCGGCCAGTCTGTCCCGGCGCCGACCACTCGCAGGCCGAGACCGGCGAAATCGATGTGCGGGCTGGGTTCGCGATGATGTGGGGTCGGCGGCAGGCGCCGATGGACCATCGCGAGGACGACCTTGATCAGCCCGGCGATCCCCGCCGCGCCTTCGAGATGGCCGAGGTTGCCCTTCACCGAGCCGATCAGGAGCGGGCGGGCAGGTTCGCGCCCGGCTCCGAGCACCTCACCGAGCGCTCCGGCCTCGATCGGATCCCCCAGCGCGGTGCCGGTACCGTGCGCCTCCACGTAGTCCACTGAGGACGGTTCGACGCCCGCAGCCGCATACGCGTCACGCAGCAGCGCGGCCTGCGCGTCGGGGCTGGGCGCGACGAGGCCGTTGGACCGGCCGTCGGAGTTCACCGCGCTGCCGCGGATCACCGCGAGCACGCGGTCCCCCGCGCGGCGGGCGGCCTTCAGCGGTTTGAGCACGACCACCCCGCAGCCCTCGCCGCGGGCGATGCCGTCGGCGGCGGCGTCGAACGGTTTGCAGTGACCGTCCGGGGCCAGCACCCCGGCACGCTGGAAGGTCGCGGTGACGGCGGGCGAAAGCAGCAGGTTCACCCCGGCGGCGAGCGCGGTCCCGCATTCGCCGCGACGCAGGCTCTGCACCGCCTGATGCACCGCCACCAGCGAGGACGAACAAGCGGTGTCGAGTGTCAGACTGGGCCCGCGCAGGTCGAACAGGTACGAAAGCCGGTTGGCGGCGATACTCGTCGCGGCCCCGGTGGCGGACCAGACGTCGACGGCGGTGGGGTCGCTCATCGTCAGGTGGCCGTACTCGCCCGCCGAAAGCCCGACGAACACCCCGGTCCGGCTTCCCCGCAGGGTGGACGGCGGGATCCCGGCGTGCTCCAACGCCGCCCAAGCGACTTCGAGCAGCATCCGCTGCTGTGGATCCATCGCTTCGGCCTCACCCGGCACGATGCCGAAGAACTCGGCGTCGAAGCCCGCGATGTCACCGAGGAACCCGCCGCGTCCGGGTAGCCAGTCCAGGCCGGTCTCCCAGCGGTCTTCGGGAACCTCGCGGATGCCGTCGCGTCCCGCGTCCAGGAAGCGCCAGTACCGCTCCGGGGACTCGGCCCCGCCCGGCAAGCGACAGCCGACGCCGATGATCGCGATCGGTTCCTCCGCACGGCCTTCCACACTCGCGACAGCTTCACGATCTACTGTGGACAGTCGATCGGCGAGGGCGGTGATCGTCGGGTACTGCCACACCAGGGTCGGCGGCAGCGGACGGCCGAGGTACCGGCCCAGATCGGCGGCGAGCTCCATCGACTCCCGCGACGACAATCCGCTTTCGTGCAGCGGGCGGTCCGGATCCACCTGGTCCTCGGGTATCTCGGTCCACTCAGCTACCCGCGCGATCAGCCAGGCACGGATCTCCGCGTTCACCCGAGCCGCCGCGCGGTCAGCAGACCATCCACATAGGACTTACGGCACAGGGCGCGGCTGATCTTGCCGCTGGAGGTGCGCGGAACTTCGCCCGGCTCGAGGAAGACGACGTCATGCGGGCGCAGGCCGTGCGCGACCGAGACAGCCCTCCGGATCTCCGCGGTCGCCATGGTGATGTCGGCCTCGAACCCCTTGGCCCGCTCCAGCACCACGACCGCCGCTTCGCCGTCTTCGTGCTCGATCGCGAAGGCCGCGGCGGAATGCGGCCGGACCGCGGGATGCGTCTCCACGGTCTGTTCGATGTCCTGCGGGTAGTGGTTGCGGCCGTCGACGATGACGAGATCCTTCAGCCTGCCGGTCATGAACAGCTCACCGTCGTGGCGCACGCCGAGATCTCCAGTCGCCAGCCAGCCCGCACCGGACTCCGGATCCACCGGCGGCAGGCCGAAGACGGCGGCGGAGGCGGCGGGCCGCCCCCAATAGCCGACGCCGACGTTCGGGCCGCTGACCTGGATCTCCCCCACCCTGCCCGGTTCGACGAGCGCGCCGGTGACCGGGTCGGCGATGCGGATTCGCTGACCGGCCGGAAGTCCGCAGGAGACGAGTGTCGTGGACGGCACGCCGGGCGCGGCGGGGATCGCGAACCCGGCGGCGAGCCGGTCGCGGTCGAACGTGACCTGCCTCGGCGCCCAGCCCGCCTCGGTGACGGACACGAGCACGGTGGCCTCGGCCAGCCCGTACGAGGAACGATGCACCTCGGGGCGCAGTCCGCACTCGGCGAAGGCGTCGTGGAACTTCGCGATGGTCGCGGGCAACACCGGCTCGCTTCCGTTGATCAGCGAAACGACCCGGCTCAGTTCGAGGTAGCTCTTCTCGTCCTCACTCACGCGGGAAGCGCTGTAGGCGTAGGCGAAGTTCGGGGCCGCACTGATCGCGCCGGGGCTGGCCGAGAGCGCGCGCAGCCAGCGCGACGGACGTTCCAGGAACGCGAGCGGGTCCATCAGGACCGAGGCCGCCCCGGCCGCCATCGGCCCGCCGATGCCGAGGATCAGGCCCATGTCGTGGAAGAGCGGCAGCCAGCTGACAGTGGACGTCGTCCCGGTCTCGATCGCGTACGCGTCGCAGGCCTGGCGGGCGTTGGTGAGCGCGTTGCGGTGGGTCAGCATCACTCCCGCCGGCGTCCGCGTGGAACCGGACGTGTACTGGAGGTACGCCAGTCCGTCCGGTTCCGGTCGCGGCCAGGGATGTTCACCGGCCGCGACCGGAGCTGGGGTGTCGACGGCGAGCACCGCGGGGCGCTCGAAGTCCGTCGAGGCGAGGAAACCGGAGACGCCGTCGATCCCGTCGGCGGTCGTGAGCACGACTCGCGGCGCGCAGTCGGCGAGCACGGCGGCCAGCCTGCCCGCGTGCCCTGGCAGATCCGGGGCGAACAGCGGGACCGCGACCAGCCCGGCCCGGATCGCGCCGAGGAAGGCGACGACGTAGTCGGCGGACTGCCGCGCCAGGATCGCGGCCCGCTCCCCCGGTGCGGCGAAAACCGCCAGCCGGGTGGCGAGAGCGCTGACCCGGTCGTCGAGTTCGCGCCAGGACAGGGTGATCGCCCGGCCGTCCGCGCCGGTCCGATGGTCGAGGTAGGTCACGGCGACCTCGTCGCCGAGCCGCCGGGCCCAGTACTCCAGCAGGGTCGCGAACGACTCCCCGAAGAGTGCGTCGTCCCGCCCGCGAGCGGCGACGACCGTTTCCGAAATGGTTTCCATAGCCCCTCGTTTGACGACGTGAGCAGGAGCGGGGTGAATTCGGAACGGCACCGTTGCCGAAAATCGGATTCCATTCCGGAGACCGTTCTTTATCTGCGGGGAACTGTATGGATCGGCCGGGAAGAGTGTCAATGAAAGGACCACGAAACGCTGATGCCGGTGCGGCCATGCTCACCAGGACGAGAGAAACGGGTCACCCCGCTTGTCACTTCGGGACGGATTTTGCCCCGTCCGGCCACTCAGCAGCCGAAGCGCGAGGATCGCGCCGACGAGTTGCAAGGCCGCCGCGGTCAGCAGGCCCGCCGTGTAGCCACCGGCCAAAGCGGGTGCGGGGCCTTCGTCGAGCCTCGCCGTGCGCACCACCGTCAACACGGCCCCGATCAGCGCGACCCCCAGCGCACTCGACAGTTCACGGGACGCGGTGAGCAGGCCGGAAGCGGCACCGGCGTGCTTCTCCGCCACGATTTCCAGCGCGTGCGAGGTCAGCGGCGTGGTCAGCGCGGATCCGGCGCCGATGAGCACCAGGCCGGGAAGCCTCGGGAGCACCTCCGGGACGTGGTTGACCGCGGCGACCGCCAGCAGTCCGGCGGCGACCGTGGCCAACCCTGCCACGACAGTCCGATGTGGACCGAATCGCGGTACCGCCCAGGGCACCAGCGGTGTCGCGGCGACGACCGCGACCGCCACCGCGACCAGCGGTAATCCGGCGAGCATCGGTCCGAGCCCGAGGGATTCCTGGTGCAGCAACGGCGTGAAGAAGAAGACCCCCGAGACACCCAGTCCCCACAGCAACTGCACGATGAGCGCGCCGGTGAAGACCCGATGACCGGTCAGTTCCGCGGGCACCAGCCGTTCGCGCGCGCGTCTTTCCCTGAGCACGAACCAGATCACCAAGCCCGCCCCGGCGGCGCCGAGCACCGCGCCGCCCTCGCCCAGTTCCACCACGGCCGCGGTGACCAGGACCATCCCGGTGGTCACGACCAGCATCGAGAGCACGGCGGGCCGTGCCACCGCCAGATCACGACCGGTGGTACGGACCGTGCGCAGCAGGACCAGCATCGCCGCCACGAAGGGGAGATTGACGAAGAAGATCCAGCCCCAGCCCAGGTATTCGCTCAGCACGCCACCGAGTGTCGGGCCGAGGGCCAGCGCGACCGCGAGACAGGCCGTCCACACCGTGGCGCCGAGAGCTCGTCTTCGCGCGTCGAGATTCGTCCGCAGCAGGCTGAGCAGGGCCGGGACGAGGAACGCCGCGGCGGCGCCCTGCAAAACCCGCGCGGAGATGACGAGCCACGCTGTCGTGGCCAGCCCGCCGGCGGCCGCTCCGGCGCCGAACGCGAGCAGCCCGGCTCTCAGCGTCGCGGCCTGCCCCCAGCGGTCGACCAGCGTGCCCGCCACCGGCAGCAGGCCGGCGAACGGGAGCATGTATCCGATACTCACCCATTGCAGGGCGGGCAGATCGAGGGCGAGGTCGCGGGCGATCGAGGGCGCGCCCGCCGCGACGATCGTGTTGTCGAGGGTGGTGACGAATGCCCCGAGCGCGATCATGACCAGCGTTCGCAGAATCATTTCTCACCTCGTTAGTGGCAATGACGGTCAGGCCCGTCTTTACCACTCACGACACCCTCACCCTTACTCAAGTGACAACTCCTGCCTTCCCCTTTGGTGCCCCCGCGACAGAACCGCATTCGAACGCGAGCCGGGTGGTTGCCAACTTCCTCACACGTGTGAGTACATGTCGTGCGCGTACGTCGTCGTGCGGCAAGGAGTGACCATGACCCGAACGGCCACGAATTCCGAACCTGATGTCATTCCGCGGCCCCGCGTTGGTCGACGGCAGGTCCGTGAAGGTCTCCTTCCCTACCTTGAGGGTAGGCAAGGAGACCTTCCCTACCTCGCCGACCGGGCGTGGTGGCCGGATCGCCACAACTCGCCGTGTGAAGGACGCCTTCCCCGCATGGCATGCGAGAAAGTCCCCTTCACCCCGCACAGGGAGGGCAACGCCACCTGCGACTCAGAGCCAGCCCTGACGTGACGCCTGTGCTCCCAGCTGGAACCGCGTCTGCGCGCCCAGCAGCTGCTGAAGCCTGCTGATCCGCCGGAGCACCGTCCGCTCACTGACGCCGAGTTCGCGGGCGATCGCCTCGTCGGTCAGGCCTCCGCTCAACAACGCGAGCAGGCGACGAGTGGCGAGCGTCGGCTCCTGCGCCGCTTCCGCGTCGTCCGGGCCGCCCGCCCGGACCGGTACGGCCATCCGCCAGAACGATTCGAACAGCTCGATCAGGGCGCTCAACAGCATCGACGGATGGATCAGCAACGCCAGCACGTCACCGGCGTCGGAGTTCGGGACGGCGATCAGCGCCCGGTTGCTGTCGGCGATCACCAGCTTCAAGGGCAGCCTGGGGAACACCCTGGCCTGCTCCCCGAGTGCGATGCTCGACTGCACCTGGGCGAATCCGTCGTCGTCCTGGAGCACGGACGAGTCGTAGACGACGCGGTAGCCGATGCCGCGTGCCATCGAACCCGGTTGCATCGTGCTCACCTCGGGTTTCGGGCTCATGTACGACCCCGGGTCCAGCGCGACGATGTCCACGCCCGCCTGGGTCTGCATGGCCTCGAACGTGGCGATCACCTCGTCGCGGCTGCGCAGCACCTCGACGAAGTCCGCGTCCCGGCCGGTCCGCAGGGAGTAGGCGGCGCCGAGGACTTCGGCCGCTTCCCGCGCGCGGACGGCGGCGGCCTCATGCAGCGCGGCGAACGCGGACAGCGCCGCGCGAGGCGGGCACGCTTCAACTCCGGTCACACCGGCTCGGACCAGGCCGAACCGTTCGAGTTCGGCCAGCTCGGCGCCGGGCGTGATCGGATGCCCGTCGAGCAAGGCCCGGTACAACTGCTCGGCCTCCCTCGACAGGCCCCGCGACTCGGCCGGCATGACGCTTCTCCTCCCCGCCCCCAGGACATCCCCTGACATCGATGTCAGGCGTCGCGGTGTCTCTGTTTCCGCTCACTGGTCTTGAGGGGGAAAGCGGCGGGATCGTGCGCCTGAACCGATAACGAAAGGATCACAGATGCGCGCCGAAGAGGCTCCCGCGAACCACGTCGGTTCGCGGGAGCCTCGTTCGGTACCGCCGGGGACTAGTGTCCTGAGTCCGAAGTTCGTGTCGTAAGTGCGCGGGCTAGCACGGTGACCCCGTTCGCCGAACTCGCGTGCTCGGAGACGTGGCTCGCGTGCTTGAAGGCGGATCTCGCGTGTGCGGTCTCCAAGCACCCGAGATACGGCTCTGAGCACGCGAGTGCCGGGTTTGATCCAGATTCCCGCTGGACGCACGAACCTCCGGCGCGGAGCACTAGCTGTTGGCGGGCATCCCCTTCTCGTCGGCTTCCGGCGTGGCGGTGCCTTCAAGCAGTTCACGCACGATCTCGTTCGCCTTGCGCACCTGGGGCGTGATCATCTTGATCTTGATCTTCCCGTCGTGCCCGAGGTTGCCGCCGACCTCGACCGTCTTGTCCTCGCCCGGCAGGGGCAGGCCCTGGCAGCCGGTGAACTTCTTCTTCGGCGTCAGACCGGTCTGGAAGTAGGCGACGATCGGGTCGTCGACGCAGTCGGTGTTGTACGGGAAGATCCCGTGGCTGCCTTCGTTGTCGACGCTGATCATCTTCGCGCCAGGCAGGCCGTTCGCGGTGGCGAGCGCGCCCTCGTACGGCGTGGCCGCGTCGAGTTCGGTCTGCGCGATCAGCAGCTTCGGGAACGTCTTCTGGTCCGGCGCCGGCTTGGCGTTGGTGGTCGGCCAGAACGCGCACAGCGGCGCGCCCGACAGTGCCATGATCGGCGCGATGAACGGCGCGTTCACGGTCAGGTCGGCCTGCCAGAAGTTCCAGTAGTGCAGGTTCTGGTTCCACTGGCCGTCCTGGCAGCGGATCGCCTCGAACGCGGCGTCCCAGGTCTCGACTTCGGCTCCGCCCTGGTAGGAAGCCTTGCGCTCGACCGAGTCCTTCTTCGCGATGGCCTCCAGCGCGTTGCCCTTCGCCTTGTTCAGGAACGCCTTGTTCGCGTCGGTCAGGCCCGGCGTGGTCAGCGCCTCGGCGACGACCTGCTCCAGCTTCTCCGCGTCGGTCCCGGCGGTGGCGGGCTTCTTGGCCAGCGCGGCCACCATGGAAGCGGCCGACGGGTACTGCGTGGTGTCGTACATCGCCGGGATGATGAACCAGGCGGCGTAGAGCATGCCCGCGAACTCCCGGGTGCCGCCCGCCTTCTCCCAGTTGCGGCGGATCTCGAGCGGGTCGGTGCCCGCCTTGTACTTGGCGTCGTTGCGCGCCATGTAGGGCAGCAGCGCCTCCTGGAACTGGCGGTCACGGCTGCGCGGCTGAAGGTCCCAGGTCTTCTCCAGCGTCGAGCGGCTCGCGTCGGTCGAGGAGTCCAGCAGGAACCGGTGCGCCTTGCTCGGGAACGTCGTGGCGTACCAGGTGCCGAGCCACGTGCCGTACGAGTAGCCGATGTAGCTGGTCTTCTTCTCGCCGAGCAGCACCCGGATGAAGTCCATGTCGTACGCGGTCTGCTCGGTGGTGATGAACTTCGTCAGCGGGTTCTTCAGGCAGCCATCGACCTTCGCCCGGCTGATCACGTTCTGATCCGTGCTGTCCGGGACGGTGTAG
This sequence comes from Amycolatopsis sp. cmx-11-12, assembly GCF_046269425.1. Lineage (NCBI taxonomy): Bacteria > Bacillati > Actinomycetota > Actinomycetes > Pseudonocardiales > Pseudonocardiaceae > Amycolatopsis > Amycolatopsis sp. cmx-11-12. The sequence continues at coordinate 118,264 of NZ_JADNQM010000023.1, forward strand.
CTGCAAGTCAGTGGGGTGCTCTGGCCGACACCGCGGGGATCGAAGCCGACGAAGTCGTACTGCGAGGCCAGCACGGGACTGCGCATCGCCATCGCGGCGCCCCACGGCAGGCCTTCGCCGCCGGGTCCGCCCGGGTTGACCAGCGCGATGCCCTGCCTGCCGGTGCCGGGGTAAGCGGTCGCGGTCTTGGAGACGCGGACGCCGATGGTGTTGCCGTCCTGCGGGTCGTGCCAGTCGCGCGGCACCTGGACGGTGGCGCAGGCGAGACCCTTGACCTTCTTCAGTTCGGCTTCCGTCGCCGGCGCGACCGACGGGAACGAACACTCACCCCAGGCCACCGCCTGCTTGGTCAGCGCGCCGGCGAGCGCCGCGGTGTCCGGGTCGGCTTTGGCGGCGGGTGCCGCACCCGCGGCGGGAGCCAGCACCAGGCCCGAGGCCAGGAAGGCGCCGGCGATCACCGCCACCGTGCCTCTCCGCGTCTTTCTCGTACTACTGATCACCATGATCCCTTTCGACAGGAGCCCCCGACGTCCGTACGAGAAGTAAAGACAGGTGATCAGCTTTCCTACACGGCCGCGGGATGGCGGATACCCGACATGGCGGGATCTCGACACCGTCGGCGCGATCCGCGTAACGACTCCGGGCGGTTCGCGACCTGTGGTTGTGTCCGCGACCGATCTCAGCACCCTGTCCCTCCCCGACTGGGCCGTGCCCACGGTCCCGCGCCGGGAAGCCGTCGCTGGGCAAGCGATCCGGATCCGGCGGGAATGGTGGCAGCGCTCGATCACGTCCAGGGGGCTGCCCGGTGCGCCGCCGTCGGCCTCGACGCTGACCCGCGCCGACGTCTGGGAGCAGGACGGGGACGTGTTCGCCCTCCTGTGGCGGACGCTGGCCTGGGGATCCGGCAGTCACCTGCGGCAGAACACCGCGCGGCTCAACAGCATCGAGCGCGATCTGCCGCGCGCCACGGATCTCCTGACCCGGGCCGCGGACGAATCCCGGCGCGATCCGGCCCGTGCGTACGCGGTCCTGCGGCCGGACCGGCACAACCTGATTCCCGGGCTCGGGCCCGCCTTCTTCACGAAGTTCCTGTATTTCGCCGGTGGCGGAGCACCGGACCATCCCTGCCTGATCCTCGACCGGGTGGTCGCCTCCGCTCTGCGCGAATTCGGGTGGGAGTCCTTGCATCGCGCCGGTCCATGGCCCGTGGGCACCTACGAGCGCTACTGCGGTCTGCTCGCGCGCTGGGCGAGTGAGCACGGGTGCGCCCCCGATGAACTGGAGGTCGCGATCTTCTCCGGGAGGGTCTCCCAGCCAGGATCAACTCGGATGTAGACCAGGTCCGGGATCGGGGTCCTCCGACCACGCGATCGGAGTCGGGCTGAGCGACGCGTCGTCCTCCCCTTCCTCCAGGAGGGTCGCCGCGGCGCCGACCACTTTCAAATCCGGCTCTCCGACGGTGTCCTCGTCCTTGTCGGCGTAGTCCACCCGCGCGAGCACACTGCGCATCGCCTCGACGCGGGCACGTTTCTTGTCGTTGCTCTTGACCACCGTCCACGGCGCGATCTCCGTGTCGGTGGAACGGAACATCGCGACCTTCGCCTCGGTGTAGACGTCCCAGCGGTCGAGTGACTTGACGTCGTTGGAGCTGAGCTTCCATTGGCGCACCGGATCGACCTGCCGGATGAGGAACCGGGTCCGCTGCTCGGATTTCGACACGGAGAACCACAGCTTCACCAGGATGATCCCGTCGTCGACGAGCATCCGCTCGAACGTCGGGGCCTGCCGCATGAACCGCTCGTACTGCTCGTCGGTGCAGTACTCCATCACCCGTTCGACGCCGGCGCGGTTGTACCAGGAGCGATCGAACAGCACGATCTCTCCTTCGGTGGGCAGATGGTTCACGTAGCGCTGGAAGTACCACTGACCCTGCTCGCGTTCGGTGGGTTTGCTCAGCGCCACCACCCTCGCGCCGCGCGGGTTGAGATGTTCGGTGAACCGTTTGATGGTGCCACCCTTGCCCGCCGCGTCCCGGCCTTCGAACAGGATGACCATGCGGCCGCCGGTGTCCTTGATCCAGTACTGCAATTTCAGCAGTTCGATCTGCAGCGACCTCTTCACCACCTCGTACTCGTCGCGGGTCATCCGCGAGGAGTACGGATAGTTCTCCCGCCAGGTGTCGATCGGGGAACCATCCGGGCGGCGCAAGACCGGGTCGTCGGCGTCGTCGTAGTCGACGACGAGACGGTGGTCCCGCAGTTCCGGGAAGTGCGCGGCGAGTTCAGGCGATGGGTCGGGCACACGTCGCTGATACCCGTGGCGGATGGCCCGCAAACGCGGTGATCAACTCGTGGCACGAACCGGAGTCGATCAAGCACGAAGGCCTTCGGCGAACCGGCGCAGGCGTGACACCCGCGTCCCGCTCAGCCCGCGCGCAGGTGATCGCGCAGCGCCCGCGCCACGCGGGCCATCAGTACCTCGGCCTCCGGCTGGATCGCCGCGGGCACCCGGGATTCGGTCAGCGCGGCGATCGCGAAGACACCTCCGTCGGCGTGTTCGACCACCCCGACCTCGTGCCGCAGGTTCAGCAGGGTGCCCGTCTTGGACGACCATGTCGTGGCATCGGAGACGAAGTCGGGACTCAGCCGTTGGCGCAACAGGTTGAGCCCCATGAGTTCGCGCACCCTCGCCGCCACTCCTTCGTCCACTTTGGACGGTTTCCACAGCGCTTCGAGCAGGCCCACGAACGCGCGGGCCGAGCCGGAACTCGCGCGGGTGATGTCGAGCTGGGGAACGGGATGTCCTTGCCCCGCGGTGCCCGCACTGATCGCGAGGGCGTGCGCGAGGTGGACGTCCGTGGGGTCGAAGCGTTCCGCGGGCGTGTCGCTGAGATCCGCCGCCGGATGCCGCGCGGAGATCCCGGCGACGCCCCAGTCGCGCGTCATCCTGGTGACTTCGGCGGGCGGCGTCAGGGAGAAAAGCGTGTCGGCCGCGGTTTCGTCGCTGATGGCCATGGTGAGGTAGAGCAGGTCGTCGATCGCGACCCTCGCTGGATGCCGGAACCGGGTCAGCCCGGTCGGTCCGGGCGCGGTGGCCCGGCCAGGCTGGACGTCGATCGGTGTCGAACCGTCCAGTTCGCCCAGCCGGATCCGCTCCAGGGTCGCCGCGGCGAGCGGGATCTTCACCAACGAGGCGCTCGGGAACACCAGCTCGGGATCGATGCCGATCTCGTACCCGGTCCGCAGGTCACGCACCAGGAACGAGCCCCGCAGGCCGCCGTCGTCGAGTTCCGCGCGCAACCGCGGGAGCAGCGTTTCCGTGGTCATGTCGTCTCCTCCGCGCCGAGACACCGGGCGATGTCGGACCACAATCGTGCACGGAGCCGCTGCGCGTCATCTCCGAGCCCCGCCGTGATCTCGAAGCCGCGAGCGAGCCGGATCTCGCCGATGGGCAGCCAGTCCAGTCCGAGTTCGGCGGCCTGGGCCGTCGAACACACCAGCAGCTCGGCCGAACCGAACACGGCCGCCGCGGCCGCGGTGAGCGAATCGGCGACGGCGACCTGGGCTGGCCGCAGTCCCACCGAGTCACGCACACGGAACAGGCGGTCGCGGATATGCGGGACGTCGTCCTCTGGCTGGATCCAGACCCGGCGCGGCGGGCGGCCGGATCGGCCGACACGCAGCGTTTCCAGGTGGAAGGAACTCGCTCGCGGCCTGGTCCCACCGGCGACCCCCAAGGGGACCTTCCACGCGCCCTCTTCCGCAGGGACGGCCGTGAGAGCGGCCCGGACCTCTTGAGTGCGCACGAGTTCCGCCCGCTCCCGGGGAGCGGCCCGGCGGAATTCGAGGAAGACGTCCAGCGTTCGTGCCGCCGCGTCGAGTTCGGCGAGTTCGCGGGTGGTGCAGGTTTCCGGCACCGCGAGCCGCATCGGCCGCAGTTTGGCGCGCTGCGCGTCGTGTTCCATCGTGTCGGCCAGGGTCACCAGGCGTTTCGCCGACGGCAGCATGTCCTGGCCGAACGGCGTCAGCAGGGCGCGACGGGTGGTGCGGTCGAACAGCCGCTCGCCGAAATGCCGTTCGAGCGCGGCGATGCGACGGCTCGCCACGGGTTGGGGAATCCGCGCGATGGCGGCTCCCGCGGTGAAGGAGCCGGCCTCGCTCACGCTCACGAACGCCCGGCAGCTGCCGATCAGGTCCACGACCACATACTATGCATGAATCGCATGGAATCGGTCATTCATCTCTTGGACAGCATGAGCGGCGCTGGACAGACTGCGGACATCGAACGATCTTGAAAGGAAGTCACCCGTGTCCGTCATCTCCCGCCGGTGGGCAGGCCGAGCCGCACTCCTCGCGCTCTCGGTCGTGTCACTCGCCGCGTGTTCCACGCCCGCCCCGGCGCAGCCGCCTGCCGCCGCCCCCGTCACCACCCCGGTCGCGACGGCCGACTTCGAGCAGCTCGAACGCACCTTCGGCGCCCGGCTCGGGCTGTACGCGGTGGACACCGCGACCGGCCGCGAGGTCGCCTTCCGCGCCGACGAGAGGTTCGCCTACGCCTCGACGCACAAGGCGTTCAGCGCCGGCGGCGTCCTGCAACGGACCCCGATCGCGGACCTGGACCGGACGGTGACCTACCGCAAACAGGATCTGGTTTCCAACTCGCCGGTCACGGAAAAGCACGTCGACACCGGCATGCCGCTCCGCGATGTCATCGACGCCACCCTTCGCTACAGCGACAACACCGGCGGCAACCTGCTCTTCCGTGAACTCGGCGGCCCGGCGGGCCTCGGCGCGGTGCTGCGCGGGATCGGTGACACCACCAGCCACGTCGACCGGATCGAACCCGAGCTGAACGACACCACTCCCGGTGACATCCGGGACACCAGCACGCCCCGCGCCCTCGCCGTGAGCCTGCGCGCCTTCGCCCTCGGCAACGCCCTCCCCGAGGACAAGCGCAAGATCCTCGTGGACATCATGCGCGCCAACACCACCGGCGACACGAACATCCGCGCCGGAGTCCCGGGCTGGCCGGTCGCCGACAAGACGGGGACCGCGAGCTACGGGACGCGCAACGACATCGGCGTCATCTGGCCGCCGGACCGGGCGCCGATCGTCCTCTCGGTGCTGACCGACCGGGCGACCAAGGACGCCGAGATCGACAACAAGCTGCTCGCGCAGGCCACGGCGGCCGCGGTCAAGGTCCTTTCCTGACCGGACCGGCCGGGGTGGACAGGCTCCTGTCCACCCCGGCCGGTTTCACCGGATCAGCGCCGGCAGGGGTTGCCGGCCGGGTGCGCGGCGGTGCCGTGCACGTCGGCCTGGGATTCCGCGAGCACGATCTTCGCGAGCGCGGTGTCCAGCGCGACGGCCTGCTGCTTGACGACGCCGTTCGCCACGGTCTGGCCGTTGAGCTTCAGCGAGCCGATGACCAGCGGGATGGTCAGTGGCGCCGAGCCCACCGTGATCGCCTGACCGTTGATCTTCAACGAGGCGACGTTCGAACTACCCGCCAGAACCGGGGCGAGTCCGCCCGGCGCGGGCTGACAGGTCGCGGTGGCCTGCGACTGGATCACGCCGAGCTCGATGTTCAGCCCGAGCGTGCTGATCACCGTCTTGTCGATCTTCGCCGCCGCCAGCGCGCGGTCGCCCGCGGCCGGGGCCACCGACTGGTTGTCCGGCGTGAGATCGGTCGACGCGGTCAGCACCTGGGCGTCGACCTTGATCAGGCCGGCGTTGAGCGTCGCGGCGGCGACGGTGCGGGAGTCGTCGGCACACGGCAGGTTCGCCGGGTTGGCCTGCGCCGCGATCACGCCGAGAACGTTCGCCGCGGTGCCCGTGCAGGAGAAGACGCCGTCACGGTCGTCGTCGAGGATCGTGCCGACACCGGTCGGATCGACGAGGCCCGCGCCCGACGGGGCCGAGAGGTTCACCGTGAACGTCTCGTTCGGCTCGTCGACGGTGTCCGGGACGACCTGGACGGTCACCGGTTTGGCCGTCTCGCCGGGAGCGAACGTGACCGTGCCACTCGCCGCCAGGTAATCGGCGGCCGCGGTCGCGGTGCCATTGGCGGTGGCGTACTGGACCGTCACCGGATTCGGGCTCGGGCCACCGAGCAGCGACACCGTGAAGGTCGCCGGTACCGCAGCACCACCCGAACCTTCGTTGACCGTCACGTCGTTGATGCTCAAGCCGAGCACGCGCACGGTCGTGGTCTCGATGTATCCGCGCGAAACACCGTCGACCTGATAGTCGACCACGCAGTGGTAGGTGCCGGGAGCGGCACTCGCCGACGCCGTGATCGTCTCGGTGAACGTGGCGACGTCGCCGCTGGCCACCTTGACGCTGCCGGGGGCGTTGGTGACCGTGAGCTGCGGATCGCAGCTGGTCACCACCGGGGTCACCGTGACCTCGATGGACTTGATGCCGTCCAGGATGGCCTGGGAGACCTGGCCGGCGGGCACGTTGTTCAGCAGCACACCGCCCGTCGCCGAGGTGATGGCGCTGGCCTGCCCGGTGGCGTCGAGACCTCCGACGTTGACCGCGACCACGCGGATCTTCGCCGCTTGCAGCGCCGCGATGGTCTGCGCCAGGTTGTGCCCGCCGCTCGGATCGTGCGACGGCGCGTCGCCGAACCACGCGATGATGCGGGTGCCGTCCGGCCGGAAGGTGACCGCGCCGGAGGCCAGCTGGTACAGGGCGTTCAGGTTCGCTTCCGGCGTGTCCCCGCCGCCCGAAGCCGCCCACTGGTTGATCCCGGTCTGGACCGCGGTGGTGTCGCCGGTGATGCCCTGGTTGACCTTGAACGGCACCGAATCGGTGAAGTCCTTGTACTCGGCGACGCCGAACTGCGCGGTCGGCTGCGCGGCGAGCACGTCACCGGTGATGGCGCTGGCGTTCGCCTTCACGTTGCCGATCGGCCCGCCCATGCTCCCCGTGGTGTCCGCGAGCAGGACGAGATCGGGATTCGGCGGTACGGCCGAGGTCGTCACGTTCTTGGTCACGATCGTGCTCTGCCCCGCGTCGAGGGTGAGGTCGAGCGTGGCCGGGTCGACCCCCGGTGGGGCCGCGGCGGCGACCGCGGTGGACGCCAACAGCGCCGTGACAGCGGTCAAAACGACGAGCAGTGGTCTTCGCGACATGGACTTCCCTTTCGAGACCCGGCGGCGGCCGGAATTCCTGTGGGTTGCCTGAGAAAGACGGAATACCCGCCCTTTCGTTAGCGCCTGACCCGAACGTCACCCGGAGTGCCCCACGTCAAGAAGCTCAATGGGTTGTTACCGCGAATCCGGGCTACGCGGACCATATCCGCGTTGCGCCATCCAGCTGAACGACCTTCGACGCCTCCCACTCTTCAGAGTGAGAGGCGTCGAAGGTTTCCGCGTTTTCCGTGAACACCTCGCCAGGCGAAACTCGACTTCGATCGACTTTCACCGGCGAATGTTCACCGAATGTCGTAACCCGACCCGTCCGCCGATACCGCGACGAGACATCTGGTTCGGTCAGTAAATGCAGCGGACATCCACGTCATCGAGCCGGACGTACTTCGCCGGGCCACCGTTGTTGCCGTAGATCGGCTGCACATAGATATTGGCCAGCCCGGCCAGTTTCGCAGGGAACACAGTGATGGGTTGATAGCCCGCCCCACCGTCGATCCACTTCACGGTGTGGGATACTTTCTCCCAGTTCGCCGGGTTCCAGACCTCGAGGCCCACGTTCGCCCCACCGTTGACCGGGTCCGCGTAGATGGTGACGGAGCAATTCGATCGGTTCGACGGGAAACTGTTGAGCGATTTGGCGATCCGCATCGCCGACCAGCCGTGGTCGGCGAAGAGCCAGCCGTTGTTGTTACTGCCACCGCGTGCCACCCCCATGCCGATGTCGAACCACGAATGTCCGTCCCCTCCCTGGATTCCACGCTCCCAGTTGCCGAACGGGTTCGATTCGTAGCCGTCGCCCCAGAACACGCCTCCGGCGTGCGCCGTTCCCGTGACACCCAGAAGCGCCAGCGGAAGCGCCGACATGACGGCGAATATTTTCTTGAACACGAGAGTTCCCCCTCTTCGTGTGAAATGAGCCCCGTCAGAGCACCAGAATCCGGAATGTGATCGCAAGGTACCTTCGGGCAGACAATCGGCCGACGGACGACACGGGAAACTAGGCCAGGTCGGCGGGCCTCGTCCGCAGTTTGGCGGCGATCCGGGCCAGCGCCCGCCGGTCGTCTTCGGTCAGCGGGTCGATTACGAGCTCCCGCACCGAACGGACGTGCGTGGGCGCCGCGGCGACGACCACGTCGTAGCCGGCGTCGGTGAGCGCGGCGAGGGTGTACCGGCCGTCGGCGGGATCCGGTGAGCGCTTCACCCACCCGCGTTGCTCGAAGCGTTTGACCACATTGGACAGACGAGAGAGCGAACCGTTGGCGAGGTAGGCCAGTTCACTCATCCGCAGCCGCCGCTCCGGCGCCTCCGAAATATGACTGAGGGTCAGATACTCGAACAACGTCAGACCGGCCTCGTGCTGTAGCGGCGACTCGAGCCGCCCCGGCAGCAGCAGGACCAGGGAGACCAGACCGGTCCAGGCTTCTTTCTCGGACGAGGTCAGCCACAGCGCGTCGTCCGGGTCCGGGGTAGCGGGAGTGGCCATGTCGGAACCTTACCCACCGCGCCGTCACTTCACACGTGAAGCAAACTCGTGCTAGCCTTGACTTCAAGCATGAAGTCAACGAGAGGATCCATCATGACCGAGCCGCAGTTCTTCGCCACTCCCGGATACGGCGACCAGCAGCTGGCCGAGATGCGTTACAGCCAGGCGGTTCGCGTCGGCGACCGCGTCGAGACCTCCGGACAGGGCGGCTGGGGCGACGACTGGAACTTCCCCGAGTCCCTGGAAGACGAAATCGTCCAGGCCTTCGAGAACGTCGAACGCACCCTCGCCACCGCGGGCGCCACCTGGCGCGACGTCATCGCCGTGAACTCCTACCACGTCCCGGACTCCCCCGAGACCATCGGCGAGGCCCACAACCGCGTGATGGTCGCGCAGTTCCGCGAGCGCATGGGCGACCGCGCGCCCATCTGGACCGAGATCGGCGTCCCGGCCCTCGGCGCGCCCGGGATGCGGGTGGAGATCCGGGTGACCGCGATCATCGGGCAGGAGGAACCCGCGCGAGGCCGGTGATCCTCGAACTCCCCGACGGAATGTGTGTGAGTGCCGCCCTCCTTGGGTATTCCCCTGGTGCGCCCATGCTCTTGGCCCAGCTGGGAAACCCGCTAAGGAGACACGCATGGGTTTTACCGGAACACGTCACGCCTACGAATTCCCCACCGGCAGCGCCCCATCGCTGCGAGAAGTCCGGGCGTGGCTCCGCGATCGGCTCGGTGAAGTCGGCCGGGTCACCATGGCCGACACCGAGCTGCTCACCACCGAACTGGTCACCAACGCGCACGAACACGCCGACGGCGTCACCGAACTGAGAGTGTCCGTCCCCTCCGGCCGTGCCGTGGTCCGCGTCGAAGTCGACGACCGCCGCCCGCAGCTGAGACCCCACCGTGTGGTCAACCGGGATCCGATGAGCCCGCACGGGCGGGGGCTGGCGCTGGTCGAGGCGATCAGTACCGAATGGGGTGTGAACACCGGCGCCGGGATCAAAACGGTGTGGGCGGAGATCCCGGTGCTCTGACACGATCGCCGTGTGGTCTCCCAGCCGGGAACTCCTCGCGGACTCCGTGGCGGTACTGGAAAGCTGGGGCCTGATCGCCGAAGTCGGCAAGCACGCGCTCGACCAGCGGGGATATCTGGCCGGCCGCGACGAGGACCGTCTGTCCGATCTCAACGACGCCTTCCGTGATCCCGGGGTCCGCGCGGTGATCGCCACCACCGGCGGCGCGGGCGCGTACCGCATCGCCGACGGGATCGACTTCGACGCGGTCCGGGACGATCCCAAGCCCCTGGTCGGCTTCAGCGACATCACCTCCCTGCACCTCGCGCTCTGGCGGCACTGCGGCCTGGCGGGCTCGTCGGTGGTCACCTCGGCACCATCGCCCACGCCGTCGGCGCCGGGCTCCCTTCCCTCGCGGGCACCGTCTTGTTCATCGAGGCCGAGCGCTCCATCGGTCTCGGGCAGATCGACCGGCAGCTGACCCAGCTGATCCGGTCCGGCTCGCTGCGAGGCGTACGCGGTGTCGCGCTCGGCCGGTTCCCCGGTTTCGAGGACTACGCCGATCGCGGCTGGACCCTCGTCGACGTCCTCACGGATCGGCTGGGTTCGCTGGGTGTCCCGGTGCTCGGCGGCCTCGACGTCGGACACGGCGTGGACCCGCTTTCCGTGCCGCTGGGACCGTTCGCCATCCTGGACACGGAAGCGGGCACGCTCACCGTGGCACCGGCGGTGCGTTGACGAGAAACGGATCCACGGTCCCATCGAGCCACGCACGAAGGACTCGGTTGAACAGTTCGGCGTCCTCCACGTTCCAGATGTGGTGCATCCCCGGCACGAGCCGCGACCGCGCCTGGGGCACGGCCCGCGCGATTTCCGGCAGGGATCGCCGCACCGCCGCGGAATCCTTCTCCCCCGCGACCGCGAGCAGCGGGCCTGGGTAGCGACGGACCTCCTGGGGCACCCCGCCCGCGCACACCTCGGCGGCCATCGCGGACGCGGTTTCGCGGCGCACCGAAAGACCGTGCTCGACATACCGGGCGCGTGCATCTCCGGGGAGCCCGAAGACAGCGGCTTGGGCGCGCCAGAACCAGCGGGTTCGCGAGAACGCCGACTGCACCCTGCAGTACAAGCGCATCCCGGCACCGGCGCGCGTAAGCGGCGCGCTGGTCAGGAACGCCGAACTCACCCGGTCCGGGTGCCGTGCCAGCACGCGCAACGCGGTGAGTGCTCCGAGGGAAAGCCCGACGAGATCGAAAGGACCGTCGACCCCGTGACGGGTCACTCGCGCGACGACGTCGTCTGCCACCGCGTCCAGTCCCGGCCAGTCCTCGCGGACCCGCTCACCGAAGCCCGGCAGATCCGGCGTGAGCACCGTCCGGTCGCCGAACGCGGGCAGCTGCGGCATCCACATCCAGTTCGCGACATCGCCGCCGTGCAGCAGCACCACCGGCCGCTCCGCCGTTGCCGTCCCGGCGGGGTGCACCTCGGGGAACGCGCTCACGCGAACTCCTTTTCGACTGCTTCGAGCCAGGCCAGTTCGACGCGCAGGTGCGCGATGCCGTTGTCCAATGTGGACAGCCGCAACCGGGCCGCGCGGTCAGCCGCCGCAGACTCGGACCGCGTCCGTTCGAACTGCTCCAGCCGAGCCTGAGTCGCTTCGCGACGTCCCGCCAGCAGCGAGCGGAAACCGTCATCGTCGAGGTCCGCGCCGAAGAACACCCGCGCGAGAAAAGGATCTCGTTCGACGTGCCGCTCGGGCTCACTCGCCAGCCACCCGGCGAGAGCCGTCCGCCCCGCGGCGGTGATGCGGTGTTCCTGCCGGTCCGGCGCTCCGGAGCCGGCCACCTTCTCGACGTCAGCGAGCCCGTCGGTGACGAGCTGGGCGAGAGTGCGGTAGATCTGCGCTTTGTCCGCCGCCCAGAAGTGCCCGACGGTCGACTCGAAATGGCGTTTGAGGTCATAGCCGGTCATGGGCACGATGGCGAGCAGCCCCAGGATGAGGCGGGAAAGAACCATGCCTCTAGTAGACAACTCCACTAGAGGACTTGTCAACTAGCCAGAGCGTCAGGCGGACAGAGACTTACTTCGACTCGACCCGCCCGAGTGGATCGGACTCGACGGCAAGCGCGTCAGCCGCCTCCTGCCAGGCAGGATCTCCCGGGTACAGCTCGCTGCGGAGATAGGCCGCCGTGAGCCGCTGCACCGCGGCGCCTCGGCGACGTCGTAGCCGGAGATCCCGCCGAGCCCGTGCTCCGCGTCGAACAGGGTGAGCAAGGTCTTCCGTCCCAAGGAAAGGAAGTACGGGTCGGTGTGCCATTCCGGACCGCGAACCGTCAGATGCGTCGAAGCGTCCTTGTCACCGGCGTCGCCGCCGCGGCCGGGCGCGGCGAGCAGCACTCCGGCGGAGATCCGGGGTTCGGTGAGGTTCACTTCCGTTCCGGTGCGGGGATCGATGTGTACCGCGCGCCCAGGCCCAGTACCGCGGCCTCGATCTCGTCGAGCCGGTCGAGGATGCCGATCATGTCCTCGGCCCGGGATCGCTGGTACAGCGGCGAACTAAGCGGGACAATGTTCCACAATCACACGGAGCACTGTTCCGCTTTGTCAAACGCCCCTCACCTGGGTCAGGCGTCGGGACGCAGGTATTTCCGCGCCCACTCCTCGAACCCGGTGAGCGGAAGACCCAGTTCCGTCGCGTACTCCGGACGTCCCGGCTGGCCGACGACGTTCAGCCACTCGTGCGAGGCGCCCATCGGTGGCATCCCGGCGGCCGACGCCTGCTCCACCGTCATCTCCGGCGCGGGTAGTCGCACGCCCAGAGCATCGGACAGGACCGCGGCGATCTCCCTCATCGAAAGGAAATCACTCGCCAGTTCGAGCTCGACGCCGTCGAACCGCTCCGGCGCGGCGATGGCGGCCGCGGCCGCGGTACCGATGTCGTCCACCGCCGCCAGCGACAGACGCGTCTCCGGCTTGAGGACGCTCACCAGGCCGCCCTCGACGCCTCGCGGGAACAGGAACTTCATGGCGGGCAGGAAGTTCTCCATGAAGAAGCCCGGCTTGAGCAGTGTCCACTGTGGAAAACCCGCCGCCCGGACGCGATCCTGGATCGCGGCCTTGGCGCCCAGGGTGGGCTCCATCGAAGCCCAGCGCCCCTCGGCCCAGCCGGGAGCCTCGACGTGCTGCCCCGCACCGGACACGGACGTGTGCACGAACTGCGGCACACCCGCGGCCTTCGCGGCCTCGACGAGGTTGACGCCCTGGGTCACTTCCCCGGCGAAGTCGAAGCCTTCCGCGCTCACGCCGGGCATCTGCACGGAGAACACGGCACGGGCCCCCTTGGCGGCCCGGACCACGGAATCGAAGTCGTGCAGGTCCCCGACGACGAGTTCGGCGCCGAGCGCTTCGACAGCCTTGGCCCTGGCCGGGTCCCGCACCAGCGCGCGGACGGGGACGCCCGCCGCGAGCAGGGCGCGGGCGGTCGCGCCACCCTGCCTGCCGGTGGCACCGGTGACCAGAACGGGTTCTGAGGACATGATCGCTCCTTCGTGAACGTAAGTGGCGGGGCCCGCCGTTTATCGTCCGCTACGATATGGCGGACCCCGCCACTTACGCAACCATCGAGGTGAAGGCATGTCCGACGGACGGCGCGCCGACGCACGGCGCAATTACGCGCGCATCCTCGCGGTCGCCGAGGAGGAGGTCGCGACACATGGCGCGAACGCGTCCCTGGAGCAGATCGCCCGCACCGCCAACGTCGGCTCGGCGACCGTCCGCCGCCACTTCCCCACCCGCCGCGCCCTGCTGGAGGCGGTGTCCGCGCACCGGATCGAGGCACTGTGCGCCCGCGCGGCCGAGCTGACCGGCGAGGGCAACAGCGGGACCGCGCTCATGGACTGGCTCGAAGACGTCGTCGCCTACTGCGTTTCCGCCCGAGGCCTGGCGGCGGCCCTCGCCTATGACGGCCCGGTACACGAGAATTCCTGCTCTGCGGCCTTGGAGAAGGCCGGTGACCCCCTCCTGCTGAGGGCAGCGCGGGACGGCGTGGTGGCACCGGAGGTCACCGTCGGGGACCTGATCACGCTGATCGTCGGCATCGTCCTGGCCACGGAGCACCATCCGGACCCGGCCGCGCGGGCGGACCGGCTGTTCCGGCTCGCCGTGGCGGGCTGGCGCCCGCGGAACTGAACGGGGCCGGAGTGGTCGCCCACCCCGGCCCCGGACCGCGTTCGGGGTTACCGCGGACCGCGGCGGCCGGACGAGACCACCGCCGGTACCGGTCCGCCATTGATCACGAACTGCGAACCCGGCTCGCGGACGACGTCACCGTCCGCCGAGTTCGTGATCGTCACGTTCGTCAGTGTCGCGCTGCCGCGGGCGCCGCTCATCGCGAGGATACCGGCCCCCTTGTTCGACTTGTCGATCTTGACGTTCGTCATGGCTGCGGTCACGACGCCGCCGCCGGTCTTGAACTGGACACCGTCGTAGGTCGAGTCGTGGATTTCGGTGTCCCGCAGCGTGACGCCGGGAATGTCCTTGCCCTGCGCGAAGAACGTGATCGCACCGAATTCCTGCTGCTCGCCCCAGAACACGCCGCCGCAGCGGTACAGGGCGTTGTTCGCGATGAGCGTCTGCCCGGAGAACGGCAGCGGATCGTGATCCGTCGCCAGCATGATGCCCGGGTAGTTCATCGTGTCGTGGACGATGTTGTTCTCGATCTTGTTTCCGTAACCGCCGTAGATCGCGATGCCGTTGGCACGCCACGGAAGCTGGATCGTGTTGTTGGCGAACACGTTGTCGTGCGCGATGTCCTGTGACGTGTCCTTCACGTACTGGTTCGCCCACACCGCCAGCGAATCGTCACCGGTAGTGCGGAACGACGAGTTGAACACCTTCGAGTTCCGGGTGCCGTTGGTGAAGTTGATGCCGTCGGCGTAGGTGTTCCGGATACGCATGCCGCTGAACTCCAGGCCGTCGGCAGGGCCCCAGAGCGCGGGAAGGTTGGTGTAGTCCCGGCCGACCCACGCCCCGACGTTCGCGTGCTCGATCCACACGTTCGCAATCTTCGTGCCGGTGCCGAACCGGCCGTTGAGACCGACGCCACCCTCGGCATTTCCGTCCCCGCCGCGGATCCGGCCGGAACCGAAGATGGCGATGTCGGAGATCTGGGTGTTCTTGTCGATGTCGAAGCCGAAGTTGCCCTCGTGCGGATGGTTGATGCCGCCCGCGTTCTGCGGCTCGATCAGCGAGTACAGCTGCGAATGCCACATCCCGGCGCCGCGGATCGTCACGTTGGAGATGCCGATCTGGTTGTACTGACCGCCGCCGTTGGGCACGTTCGGGTCGTCGGTCAGGATCTTCTTCTCCTGCCGCCACTGCCCCGCCGGAATCCACACGCAGCCGATCACGCCGTTCTGGTCGTCGGTGACCGCGCGCTGGATCGCCGCCGAATCGTCGTTCCCGTCGTTCGGCACCGCGCCGTATTCGGCGATCGACACGCAGCCCGAAGGCTTCTCCGACGCCGGGGCGACCTGCTCCAGATCGACGAGGTCAACGATGTAGAACGCCGCGTTGTCGCCGCTGTCGCGCTGCAACTTGAACTTCGTACCCGGCGGATACGACCGGGACAGCAGCGCGTGGGACTCGTCGAACAGCCGCCGCGCGTTGGCCTGCGGTGTGTTCGTCAGCCCCTCGGGGTCATCGGTGCTGCCGTAGAGCCAGCTGTGCTTCGACGACAGTGTCAGCTTCTGTGCGAACGTGCCGTTGACGTACAGGCTGATCGTCGCGTCCTGCCCGCCGCCACCCGGGGCGTCGGGGATGGAATTGCGCACGACGATCGAGTTCGCCTGGTTCGCCGACGTGAACTCGACGTACTGCCCCTGGTTCGCCAGCCGCACGGATTTGCGGCCGGAGGACTCGGTCGCGAAGTTCGTGTGCCCGAACGTCCGCAGCGGATCGGTCTCCAGCAGTTGTCCTTGGTACTGCGCGGATTCCGCCTCGTACTCGACGTACGGCACCGCCGCGCCGCGGCCGACCACGATCGCCCGCGAGAGCCCGTTGTTGGACTCGTTGGTCTCCGTGACGACGCCGGTCGCGTCGGCCGTCGCGGTCAGGGTCGCGCCGCCGTTGGCCGCGGTCCACGTCCCCGAGATCGCGACGTTCGCCGTGGCACCGGCCGCGATCGCGCCGGTGGCGCCGGTCAGCGTGGTACCTCCGACAACCAGCCGGGTCACCGAGGCGCCCGCGCCGCTCGTACCGCGGTTGTGCACCGCCACGGTGAACGAGACCGTCGAACCGACCGCCGGGTTGGGCGGGTTCGACGTGATGGCGGTGACCTCGAGGTCGGGGCCCGGCGACTGCGCGATCACCAGCGGCGTCGGGGAGGTGAAGGTGTTGTTGGTGTCGTTCTGCTCGGCCACCGTATTGGCCGGATCGACGGTGGCGGCCACGGTGTAGGTGCCCTGCGGCCGCGTTCCCGCGTTCACGGTCACCGTGGTGGACGCGCCGGCGGCGAGTGCTCCGACAGCCGCGTCACCGACGACGGTGCCGCGGAGGCTGACGGTCGCGGTCGTCGCGCCCGCGTTCGCGGTGCCGGCGTTCTTCACCGTCGCCGACACGGCGAGCTGGCTGGTCTCCGTCGGGTTCGACGGCGTCCAGGTCGTACCGGTGACGACGAGGTCCGGGTTCGGGGCCGGGGTGCCGACCACCTGGAACTCCGCGACCTGACCGCCAGGGGCGCCGGAGTTGGCGAAGAACTGCAACCGCACATCCGACGCGCGGCCGCTGACCGGAATGGTCACCGTGTTCTGGTTCGTGGCCGGGTCGAAGCGTCGATCCACCCGCGCCGACAGGGTGGTGAACGCGGTCGCGCCCTGCGCCCGGCCGAGGATCTCGAAGTTCTGCGTCCGCGCGCCCCAGATCGCGGCCGGGTCGAGCTTCACCACGACCGAGTCGACGTCCGCGTCGGCTCCGAGCTTCACCGTCAGGGAGTTCGGGTAGCCCGCCGCGGATTCCCAGTACGTGGCGGTGTTGTTGTCGTTGGCGTTGGTGGCGACGAACGAGTGGACCGCCGAAGTGGCCTCGATCGGTTTGCCCGCCGCCAGGTTCGCGCCCGCGCTGGTCCCGGACCGCACGACATGGTTGCTGTCGCCGGATTCGTTGCCTGCCGCGTCCTTGGCCCGGACGAAGTACTCGACCCGCGTGCCCACGGGCCGGGCCTCGGTGAACGTGGTGCCGGTGATCGTCCCGACCGGCGTCCCGTCACGGTAGACGGTGTAGCCGTCGACGCCGACGTTGTCGGTCGAGGCCGACCAGGTCAGGCGAATCTGGCCGGACGCGGGCTCGGTCAGCGCGAGATTCGCGGGCGCGCTCGGCGCCTGGGTGTCGCCGGTGTCCGGCCCGTACAGCTCGAACTCCGAAAGCTGCGCCGCGGGCCATCTCGTGTTCGCGGTGACCAGCAGCCGCACGTAACGGGCCGACGCGCTCAGCGGGATCGTCACCGTGTTGGCGCCGGGGGCGAACGCGTGACCGGCCGGTGCGCCGAGGTCGGTGAACGTCGTACCGTCGGCGCTTCCGCGCACGGTCAGCGTCTGGGTGCGCGCCTCCCAACCCGAGGGCAGTTTCAGCACGATCCGCGAGAGGGATTTGGCCGCCCCGAGGTCGGCCTGTATCCACTGCGGGAACGCGTTGTTGGCGGATTCCCAGTAGCTGTCCTGGTTTCCGTCGACGGCTTTCGCGACGGGATAGCCGGGCAGTGCGCTGCTCGCCGACACCGCGCGGGTCAACGGCACCTCCGCGAGCGAGGCAGGCCCGGGTGGGACGACGGGGTCCGGGGGCGGAGCACCCGCGGCTGAAGCGAGGGAGAGTCCCGCGACGGAAAGCCCCGTGACCAGGAAACCGGTGATGAGCCGGGACAGGCGCATACGTGTCATGGCGTCTTCTCTTCTTTGAGACAGCGGGGAGGGAGCCAGAGCCGTACGAGCATGCAACAAACCGGGGACAGAATGCAAGAAGTCGACATCATTCAGAAATTTTGCGACTGACTGCGTCGCGGTGCTCGTCTCGGCCATACTGTGGTCAATCGCCGGACGACACTGCGCTCTACTCAGTACATGGGTGTCCACTCACTACCGGAACTACTCGGCTATTCCTTGCCGTGCAAAGAGAATCGAGGAGACGTATTCCGGAAACTGGGAGTACGGGCGTACACTCAATCGCAGGCGAGCCGCGTGGAGGTCGATCCCTGATGGACGTGACAAAAACCCTGAAGTCCGCACTCACCGGGACGACAACGGAATCGCGGTCCGCGGTCCGTGAGCTGCGCCGGGAGACCGAGGACCTGGTGGCCCGCCGGGCGGGCAGGACAGCGAACCAGGTGACCGAACTGGGCGAGCGCCTCGCCGATCTGGTCCTGCTCTCCGGAAGCAGGCTCGCCGGTCTCGCCGATCGGCACAGCAAGCCCGTCGGCGAGGGCGTGCGCCGGGAAGCCGGCCGGATCGGCGATTCGGTGGAGCGGCTGTCCACGACGCTGTCGGACCGGGCCATCCTCATCGCCGAGGAACTGCTCGAGGCCGCGCCGTCCAGGAAACGCCGCCGTCGCTGACCCACTTCGGCGAATCATGACACATCCGTGCCATCGGCACTTCCGTGCCGACAGGCCGGGTGCCGCGCCTTTCTCCCGTCTTTAGTCGCTATCAACGGCCGTATCCGCTTGCCTAGCATGGGAAAACCGGCATCGGATCCGGCCGGGCGACCCCTGGCGATCCCTTTGCGGCCATAAAGCGGGCGGCCCGTCGAATTCCCTTCTTTTCGTAGTTTCGCTGTAGTGGAAGGCACCCATGCGCATCCGAGGTCTCCTCACCGCACCGCTGTGCGCGGCCGGCATCGCGGCGAACCGCACCTGGATCCGCGACACCCCGGGCGTCTAGGCAATGTCCCCCGACGGACTCGGCGCGCAACTGATCAGACTGGGTCTCGGCGAGACCGCCGCCCGGATCTACCGCCGGATGCTCGAGAGTGCGCCAGTGTCCGCCGAGGAAGAGGACGACGCGGAAACCGTCCAACTGGCACTGAAAGAACTGGCCGACGCGGGGCTGGCGGTGTCGTCCGGAGTGGACGGCACCGATTTCCTTCCCGCCAATCCCAGTGAGGCGCTGGCCGCGCTGACCACGCGACGGCAGGCCGAACTGCACGACGCGCGGCTCGCGGTGCAGACCGCGTACCGCGCCTTCCGGCGGGCGCATTCGGGAATGCCGCACGCGCAGGACCTGCTCGAAGTGGTCACCGGCGACGCCATCGTTCCCCGGTTGCAGCACCTCGCGACCATGGTGCGGCACCAGGTGCGCCGTCTCGACTCCCCGCCCTACTTCACCGGCGGTCAGCGGAATCTCCTCGAGGAGGAGCAGCTGCGGCGCGGGATCACCTACCGCTGTGTCTACAGTGGAGCGTCACTGGGCGACCCCGGCTATCTCACCGGGAACATCCTGCCGTGCCTGCGAGCCGGTGAGCAGGCCCGGTTGCTGCCCGAACTCCCGGTGAAACTGACACTTTTCGACAACCGGGCGGCCACCATCGCCCTGACCATCCGCGAGGCCGATCGCAATCAGTCCATCGTCATCGTGCGGCCTTGCAGCCTCTTCTCCGCGCTGGAGGGGCTGTTCGAAACCTCGTGGGCCGCGGCGCTTCCGCTCGACCCACGAGGCCAGGCGGCCGAGCAGCCGATCCGGCCGATCGAACGGGAATTGCTGATCCTGCTCGCGGCCGGGCGCAAGGACGACGAGATCGCCGCTGAACTCGGCGTCAGCAGGCGCACCCTGTTCCGCTATCTCGAATCCCTGATGGACCGCGCCGGTGTCTCCAGCCGCTTCCAGCTGGGCGTCTTCGCCGCGCACAACGGCTGGCTCTAGGACCCCCGCAATTCGTCCTCTGGTTGCGGTAGTTCGTTTCGCCAACTACCGCAACCAGAGGACGAATTGCGGGGAGTCCTCACTCGGATGGGGTCACCCGGCTAGCTCATCCCTGCTGCGGCGATCGCCGGGAACGCGGAAGGTGATCTTGAAAGGAGGGCGGAATCATGAGCAATCACCGTCAGCGAAACGCCACCGCGTCGCTCCGGATCGCCACCGCCGGCCTGCGGGCTTTCGCGGTCGTCGTGGCGGTCGCGGCTTGCGCCTGGCTCGCGCTTTGGCTCGCGTTCACCCTTTGAGGATCACTGCCCGCCCGGCTGAGGTCCCGGCTCCGGTAGCGGTTCCGGAACCCCGGGGTCCGGCAGCGGTTCGGGCTTCCCCGGATCCGGCACCGGCTCGGGAACACCGGGCTCGGGCACTCCAGGATCGGGCGGCATGGGGTTCGGTGGCGCCGGAGGCGCGGTCATTCGCTCGGTCGTCATGGCGGTACCTCCTGATCAGGCGGCTACCCGCTCGACCAGGGGCCGAAACGACGAACACGCGTGTCTGGAGGGCGAACTCGCGAGTTTCCCTCCAGACACGACGCGGCACTAGGCCGTTTGGGTGGCGATCCAGTCCGCGATGACGTCCGCGCGGGAGGTCGTCTCGACCCCGGCGTGCGGGCAACTCGGCCCGGTCGCTTCCAGTGAGACCAAGGCGCCGCTCTTGCCTCCTGGGACAAAATACGGCGCGCCGGAGTCGTACGTGCAGGCGCTGGTCGTGATCGCCGGGGCCGCGCCGCGGACCCCCACCGTCGTCGGGGCGACCGTGGCCACCTGGACGGTGCCTTGCTGCATCCGGGTCGCCGGAGCGGGATTCGTCGCGGTCAGGCTGCCCCAGCCCGCCAGTGTCAGCTGCTGGCCGACCTTCGGGAGCACGCGGTTCACCGTCAACGGGGTCACCGTGCTCACCGGAGTGTCCAACTTGAGGAGCGCGACGTCGTTTTCCTTCGCCTGCCGCACTTCAACCGCCTTGCGGGCCACACCTGATTCGGTCGCTTCGTCGACGAGGCCCAGCGTCACCGTGGTCGGATACGGCACCTTGCCCGAGACCCGTTTGCGGTGCGCGTCGTGGAAGCAGTGCCCGGTGGTGACGACCCAGCCGGGCGAGACCAGCGCACCCGTGCAGTAGCTGCTGTAGGTCGAGCCGTCCGGGCGCGGGATCTTCGTCATCGCGATCTTCGCGACGAACCCGAACTGCCCTGGTGGGACATCGGAGCCGTGGGCGACGTCCGGCGCGGCGAGCGCGACCGGAGCGGTGATGATGGTCAGGACAGCGGCGGCCAGCAGGGCGCGCAGACGCAATTTCTTACCCTTCGTCGATGAGGTGATCCGAGGCTAGGACCACCGCCCCGACAAGGGGAATTCCCCGACCAGGTGTCACCCGATGGCACGCCGGACGGCGACCGGTTCGCCACGGCGGGCGAGCCAGTGGCGATAGGTGTGGCTGCTGTCGGTGTCGGACCGGTAGGCCGCCTCGGCCGCGGCGATCAAGACGTCGCTGGTCCCGCCGAAGGCCCCTTCGGTGTTCCAGGCGATCAGATACCGCATCCACAACGGATCTCCTGTGAGAGCGCGGATCGCGATCCCCGGCGTGGCGGGAAAGGTCACCTGGCACGGGGAAATCGCTCGGCCAGCCGCGATCAGGCGTTGCAGCGGCCGGAGTTCCGTACTCCGATGCGCGACCTGCGGCCGGAATCCCGACCGCGCACAGGCTTCCTCGAAACACTCCGGCCAGCCGGCGCCGTCGGACGGTCCGAGCACCCATCGTTCCCCGGCGAGGTCGGCGAGGTCGATCTCCGTGCCACGGGCGGCCGGATGGTCCGCCGCGATCGCCACGAACACCGGTTGCGCGGCCAGCGGCCGCAACGCCACCCCTGGCGCCGGGGGAAGGACATGACCGGGGTAATCGGCGACGACGGCGGCGTCGAGTTGCCCACCGGCCACGAGATCCAGCAGCCGCAGGGGCGAGAACTCGGTGGTCACCGAAACCGCTTGCGCCCGGCCGGAATCACCGAGCCGGTCCGCCAGCTCGACGACCATCGAACCGCCGATCCCGCCCAGCGCGACCGGACGCTTCTCCCCGTCCGCCAGCCAGCGCGCCGCGTCCCGGTGCATCGTGTCCACCGCGGCGAGGACGGTCCGCGCGCGAGCGAGCACGCATTCGCCGAACGCCGTGGGCACGACCCCTTCCCTGCTGCGGACGAACAGCGTTCCGCCGAACGCGCGCTCGATCCGTTGCACGGCGGCGGTCAGCGCGGGCTGGGTGCTCCCGATGCCGATCGCCGCGCGCGTGATGCTGCCCGCGTCGGCCACGGCGCACACCACCCGCAGATGACGTAACTCGACATCCATCACGCGGACCTTATGGCCACTTGGGATGTGCCGGAAGCCGTCGAAAGTCGGGATCGTTTTTCTTACTCCTCTCTCCCCCTCCCCGCAAGGAGTACGCATGCGACGCGCATGTCTCATGTTCGCGCTGACCGCGACCCTCGTCGTCGGCTTCGTTCCCGCGGCCGCATCGGCGGCCCCGGCTCCCCGGTTCACGACTTCGATGGAGACCTTCGAACCAGGAGGAACCATCAGCCGGGTGGACGTCAGCCGTCCGGCGTCGGACAGAACAGCGGCGCCACAGCAGATCGCGAACGCCGCCGCGGTGACCCCGATCGAAACCAACGGCCCCAGCGAGACCACCTTCGATCTGGTCTTCGTCGGTGACGGCTACACCTCCACGCAGCTGGGCACGTACTCGCAGCACGTCCGGTCCAGCATCGCGGCGCTGTTCGCCATCGAGCCGTACAAGAGCTACCGCAAACAGTTCAATCTCTGGCAGGTCGACGTCGTCTCCGCCCAGTCCGGCATCACCAACGACCCGACACAGGGAGTGCGGCGCAACACCGCGCTGGGCTCGTACTTCTGGTGCGGCGGCATCGAACGGCTGTTGTGCGTCAACGAAACCAAGGCGAACCAGTACGCCGCGGCCGCGCCGGACGTCGACCAGGTCATCATGCTGGCGAACACCACCAAGTACGGCGGCGCGGGCGGCGGTGTCGCGACCTCCTCGGGCGGCAACATCCAGGCCAGCCAGATCGTCGCCCACGAACTCGGACACTCCATCGGCGGACTGGCCGACGAATACGACTACGGCACCTGCGAAACCCGTGAACCCCGGGAGCCCAACGCGTCCGCGCTCACCGCCACGCAGATGCGGGACCGTCGCGCCAAGTGGTACGCCTGGCTCGGCAAGCCCTCCCCCGACGGCGGCACGGTCGGTGCTTTCGAGGGATCCCGTTACTGCAAGACGGGGATGTACCGCCCCAGCGTGAACTCGCTCATGCGCACGCTCGGACAGCCCTTCAACCCGCCTAGCACCGAAGCGATGATCGCCGGGTTCCACCGGGAAGCGGCCGCCGGGCACTGATCCCCGTCATGGTCTCCGGGCCGGGCCGCCGGCGTGGTCGGCGAGCCCGGTCGCCATGTCCCGCATGAAGCGGCGGAGGTACCACCGGAAGATCCAAGCGTTGCCCCGGCCCACGCGATACGTTCCGTGCCAATGGATCCGGGTACCGCCGCCGGGTGTTTCGCTCAGATCGACGGCGGCCTGGTAATCGACCATCACCGGCACGTCCACGCCCTCGTAGGCGAACCGTCGTTCGGGGTGGAGCGCGGTGATCCGCTCCTTGGTGACCGTCTTGCCGGTTCGGAAGGCACGGACTGCCCCGACGCCGTCTCGTCCGTCGGCGGAAAGTCCTTGGGACGCACCGGCTTCCAGGGAACCCACCCGCGACCAGACCGGCCAGCTGCGGGCGTCCAGCAACAGTGCCCACACCGCGGCGGGCGGCGCCGTCGATTCGGCGGTGACGTCGTACGACTGCATTCCAGAACTACTCACACGCCTCACCCTAGGAATGGGCGGCCGGGGTCACCATGTGCGGGATTGCGGTGCCGTGATCAGGAATTGCGGTAGTCCGAAGGACGCGATCCGGTGTGCTTCAGGAAAGCGGCCGACAAGGCGCCGGGAGCGGCGAACCCGCATCTCCCCGCGATCTGGGCGATCGGGAGGTCGGTGCCGCGCAGCAGCCTTCGCGCCTCTTCGATCCGGAGGCGGGCGAGGAAACGGTGTGGTGTCTCGCCGGTCTTCTCCTTGAAGACCCGGATGAAGTGGTAAACGCTCAGATGTACTTCCCCGGCGACCTCGGCGACACTGAGTGGATCGGCCAGGCGGTCGCGCATCATCGCCACGGCCGCGCGGACACGTTCGTCCTCCCGGCCGGCGCTCGGCGGGCCCGGTTTCCGCGCGTGGCGGGTGAGCAGGTGCACGGCGAGGAAGGTGGCCGCGGATTCTGCGTAGAGGTCGTCTTCCTCCCTCGCGTTCCCGACCGCCCGGACCAGCTCGTCCAGCAGCGGATCTCCCCCGGCCACGGACGCCGCCATCGCTTCGTGGTCCACCGCGCGGCCGCCGAGCCGCGCGGCGGCCGACTCCACCGTGGCGCCCGGGATGTGCACCTGCACGCTGCGCATCGACTCGTCGCCGCGGTAGCGACGCGACACCGGCCTGCCGGGAACGGCGAGTTCGAGCCGCCCCGGCCCCCAGTGGTGCCGGTGCCACCGGCCTTCGCCGCGGGTCTCCATCACCGCCCGTCCCGAGAGCGGCACGACCAGGTGCAGATCCGCGACGGCAGGCATTCGCAGGTCCTCGGCGACGGGAACGTGGTCGAACCGCTGGACGAGAAGGGACTGCCAGCCGGAATCCTCCCAGCTGCAATAGGTCCGCCGGACGTAGCGGGCCATGTCGAAGCCGGCATACGGTTGAAGGTCGAATCGCTCGGAGTCGAACACCACGGGTTCGAGGCTAGACCGTGCCGAGCAGTTCCTTCACCCGCGGGACGACCTGCTCGCCGTAAAGCCGGATCGATTCCCTCCGCTGCTCATGCGGGAGCGCGCCCGCACCGTACTTGAGCTGGAATCGCGACAGGCCGAGAGTCCTTACCGCCCAAGCGATCTTCTGGGCGACGGTCTCGGGAGAACCGACGAACAACGCGCCGCGCGGCCCGGCCATGGCGTCGTAGTCGGCCCGGGACATCGGGCCCCACCCGCGTTCGGCGCCGATCTTGGCGAAGGCGGCCTGATGGTGCGGGAAGTGCTGGGCCACCGCGAGTTCGTCGGTCTCGGCGACGTGCCCCGGGCTGTGCATGGAGATCGGCAGCTCCGCTTGGCCCGCCTCCTTCAAGGCACGCCGGTACAGGTCGGCCAGCGGCGTGAACCGCTCCGGGGATCCGCCGATCACCGCCATCACCAGCGGCAGACCGTATGCCGCCGCGCGAACCACCGACTGCGGGGTGCCGCCGACCCCGACCCAGGCCGGCAGGCTCCCCGATTCGGTGACCGGGAAGGCCTGCGCGCCCTCCAGCGCGGGACGGACGGTCCCGGCCCACTCGACCGGTTTCTCCTCTTGCAGATGCGTGAACAGGTCGAGCTTCTCGGCGAACAGCGCTTCGTAGTCGTCCAGCGAATAGCCGAACAGCGGGAACGACTCGGTGAACGAGCCCCGGCCGAGTGTGACCTCGGCGCGGCCTCGGGAAACGGCGTCCAACGTGGCGAACCGTTCGTACACCCGCACCGGGTCGTCCGAGCTGAGCACCGTGACCGCCGTGCCGAGCCGGATCCGTTCGGTCCGGCCCGCGATCGCGGCCAGGACGACGTCCGGCGAGGACACCGCCATCTCCGCGCGGTGATGTTCGCCGACACCGAAGTAGTCCACGCCGACCTGATCGGCGAGCACGCCCTCGGCCACGACCTGCCGGATCGCCTCGGCCTGGCTCACCGGCTGACCGTCCGCGCCGTTCTCGACGTCGCCGAAGGTGTCCAGGCCGAAGGACGGCGCCTGCTGGGTGCCCAGGATCTCGTAACCCATGTCCAACTCCTCAAGTAGTTGAACGCTCAAACGTC
Organism: Amycolatopsis sp. cmx-11-12; assembly: GCF_046269425.1. Classification (NCBI taxonomy): domain Bacteria; kingdom Bacillati; phylum Actinomycetota; class Actinomycetes; order Pseudonocardiales; family Pseudonocardiaceae; genus Amycolatopsis; species Amycolatopsis sp. cmx-11-12. Next base: position 143,807 of record NZ_JADNQM010000023.1, read on the forward strand.
CGGGTCATTGATCGTATTCCGGTGCGGGGCGGACGTGGTCGCGGCCTCAGGCGCTGGTCAGCCGCCGGCGATGTCGCGCGCCAGTTGCCGGGCCTCGTCCAGGGTGAACTTGCCGGTGATCTGGGTTTCTCCGCCGGTGATGGCGGATTGGATCGTCGGCGCGGTCAGGACGCGGCTCTTGAGCACCATCGCGACCTGCTTGCCGACGTTCGCCGCGGTCCAGTCGCCCCACGTCTTCGCACCCGCAGGGGTGAAGCTGAGACCGATGATCGTGCCCCCCGACTGGGAATCGAGCTGAGCTTTCGCCTTGCTGAGATCGGCACCGGTGAGGAACGCCGGGCCGAGGATGTACTTCGTGCCCTGCACGCGATCGCAGGTGATCAACGGGAGCGCCGGATCGTCACCGCCGTCCAGGGGATCCGGCCCCTTCGAGCAGTCCAGTGCCGTCGCGACGGCCTGCTGTTCGGCCGGGTTCGTGCTCTGGCGGTTCGCCGCCGAGCCGGTCGCCGGGCCCGGCGGACTCGGCGGGATCTCGGTCAAGACCGGCCGAAACCGCAACCGGGATCCGTCTTTGACCACGAACCCGTCGCCGTCGGGTTCAGGTTGACCGGAAACATCGGACTGGCACCCGGTGACACCCAGCAGGACGAGGGCGACCGCTACGCAAAGGATTCGCACGGACGGCATTGTGTCGTGTTCCGCGTCCGCGTGTGAGGGGAATTCAGCCTCACCCAGACCGCGGCCGCGCTGACCGACGAACCCTAGAACTCGCCGGAAAATCACCCGAACCGAGCTAGCCATGTTCATCACATTGGGTGTTTTCTGACTCACAGAACGTCGCGATCGACGATTTGGGGGTCAGTTAATGTCCTTCCGATGGGTGATCCGCCTCTTTCAGGTGATTCTGCTCGCGATCACGGTTGCGGTGACCGTCCCCGCCCCGGCGAGCGCGGCCGCCGACCCGTCCCCACCGCTGGCGAAGGTGTGGCCGACACCCCAGCAGGTGACGCCGCGACCAGGTCAGGTGACCGTCCCGCGCACCGTTGTCGAGGTCGTCGGCCGAGACACCGATCCGGCCGCGCTCGCCGTCGTGGACCAGGTCCTCCGTTCGGCGGGTGCCGTCACCATCGTCAAGATCATCGACAGCGACCAGGCGGCCGTCGAACGAGAGCGCGGCCACGGCGGACTCGTCGTCTTCGTCGGCGGTCCCACCGAAAGCAGGGCGACCGCCCTCGCCCTCGCCGCGCTGCGGTTGAAAGGCCCGGAAGGCCTGTCCCCAGGGGGCTACATCCTCGCCGCCGACCGAAGCGTGATCGCACTGTCCGGTGTGGACACTTCGGGGACGTTCTACGCCGCGCAATCGCTCCGGCAGCTCTTCACTTCCGGCAAGAGCCGCGCGTTCAGCATGCGCGACTGGCCCGCCGCGCCGCTGCGCGGAGTGATCGAAGGCTTCTACGGCGCGCCGTGGTCGCACGCCGATCGGCTGGCGCAACTGGACTTCTACGGTCGCACCAAGCAGAACATGTACGTCTACTCCCCCAAGGACGACCCGTTCCTGCGAGCCCGCTGGCGCGACCAGTACCCGCCCGAACAGCTCGCGCTGCTCTCGCAACTGGTGGCAGGCGCCACCGCGAACCACGTCGAATTCACCTACGCCCTCTCCCCCGGGCTTTCGGTGTGCTACTCCTCGGACGCCGACAAGGCCGCGCTGGTCACGAAGTTCCAGTCCCTGTGGGACATCGGGGTGCGCTCGTTCGCGATCCCGCTCGACGACATCTCCTACACCCGCTGGAACTGCGACGCCGACGCCGCGAAGTTCGGCACCGGCGGCGCGGCCGCGGGGGCGGCGCAGTCGTTCCTGCTCAACCGGGTGCAGCAGGACTTCATCGCCACGCATCCCGGTGTCGAGCGGCTCCAGACCGTCCCGACCGAGTACTACGACCTCGCCGACTCCCCGTACAAGACGGCGCTGCGCACCCAGCTCGACAAGGCGGTGATCGTCGAGTGGACCGGCGTCGGCGTGATCGCCGGGCAGATCACCGAGAATCAAGCCAAGCAGGCGAAAGAGGTCTTCGGGCACGACATCCTGATCTGGGACAACTACCCGGTCAACGACTACATCACCGAGCGTCTGCTGCTCGGCCCGTACATCGGCCGCGAACCCGGGGTCGCGAAATACCTGTCCGGGATCACCGCGAACCCGATGGTGCAGGCCGAGGCGTCCAAGATCGCCGAGTTCACCTCGGGCGACTTCCTGTGGAACCCGGACAAGTACGACCCCGACCAGTCATGGCTCGCCGCCATCGCCGATCTCGCCGGCCCGTCCGCTCCCGCGCTGAAGGTGTTCGCGGAGAACAACTATTCGAGCCTGCTCGTCCGGCTCGAGACAGGAAAGCCGGACCTGGATTCGCCGGTGCTGCGACCTCTGATCGCCGCGTTCTGGTCCGTGCTGGAGAAGGAGCAGAGCCCCTGGGACGCGGCGGCGAAACTGGAGCGCTATCTCACCTCCATGTCCACGGATCCCGACGACCTGCGAAGCGGGATGGCCTCGAATCCGAAGTTCCTCGCCGAGGTCGGGCCGTGGCTCGACCAGGTCGGCCTCTACGGTCAGGCGGGCGTGCACGCGGTGAGAATGCTGCTGGCCCAGTTCATCGGCGATGGCGCGAAAGCGTGGGCGGAGCGCGGGGAACTCGTCACCGCGCTCAAGAAGGCCCAGGCGATCCGGGTCCAGACTTCGCGGGGGCCGCGCAACCCGAGCACCTGCACCGACGTCTGCGTGCCGTTCGCCAACTCCGCGCTGGCCAAGGCCGACCGCTGGTTCGGCCTGCCGGGGATCCGGCCGCAGCCGACGACGTCGATGGGGACCTACACCGACAACGTGCCCGCCCGGATGGTCGACGGCGATCCCGAGACCTTCTACTGGAGCGATTGGGCACCCCGCGCGGGCGACGTCATCGGTGTCGACCTCGGCACGGCGCAGCCGGTGTCCCATGTGGACATCCTGATGGGCAAACCGACCAGCCCGGACGACTTCGTCCGCAACGGCGTCCTCGAGTACTCCTCCGACGGTCAACAGTGGACGGCGGTGAAGACGGTCACGGAACCCGTGATCTCGGCGGATCTACCGGACGGCGCCAAAGCACGTTTCGTGCGTGTGCGTACGATCGGGACCCAGGCCTTCTGGGTCGTGGTCCGGGAATTCACCGTGTCCACACCGGACAGTCCCCAGTACACCGTGACCGGAACCCCGGCGGGATCGAACCTCGCCGCCGCTGCCGACAACAACGCCGATTCGGTGTACGCGGCGGCATCGGCGCCGGTGCCCGGCGACGCGCTCGTCGTCACGGCCGCCGCGCCGAAGCCGCTGGACAAGGTCGTCGTCCTGGCGACGGAAGCCGGTGCGGGCGCCGACGTCCAGGTCGCCGACGCGTCGGGCGGCTGGCTCACGATCGGCAGGATGGAAGGCGGCTACACGGAACTGCCCGCCAGGGGTGCCGTGACGGACCGCGTCCGGCTGCTGTGGGCGCCGGGAGGGACGGCGCCGAAGATCGCCGAGGTCGTCCCGGTCAGTCCACCGCGACGGTGATGGCGGCCGTATGCATCCGCCCGCCGTGTGAGAACTCCAGGAACAGCCGGTACTCCCCCCGTTCCGAGAACAGGGAGTGGAAGGTCAGCTCACCGTTGACCAGCGCCGCGCCGAGCGGCTGGACGGGATGCAGGTGCGTTGCCGACAGCAGCATGGTGTGGAACCCGGTCATATGCCCGTTGGCGCCCAAATGCGGGTCGACCGCCGTGACCAGCGCGCCGTCGGGGCCACGGAGGGCGAAGCGGAGAACCTGCGCCCGCATCGCCGAAATCCGGGCCGTCCCGTCGGCCCGCGCCACCCGGTAGCCCGTGGCCGTCACGGTGTCGGCGGCGGGAGCGGGCACCGGCACGAAGGTGGTGTCACCGGGCACGGTGAACGGGACGCCCAGCACCACCGGATGCCGCGGGTCCAAAGTGTCGAGCGGGACGAACTCGGCGAACATCCGGTAGGCGCCGCCGTCGGTCAGCGCGAGGCTCGTACGCCAGGTGTCCCCGTCCAACGTCGGATGCACGTGCTGGAAGACGTTCATGTCGTCGCGCACGGCGAAGAAGTGCAGCTGTTTCGTCTGGTTGTCCAGGAACCGCGTGACCGGCCGCCCGTCAGGCCCGAGGATCCGGAACGCGACCGGGACCTCGGGCCCCCGGCGGTCGGGCGTGGTGATCCGCTCGAACCGGTAGCCGCTTTCCGCCTCCGACAACCCGTCGCTGTGCGCGGCCGGCACCAGATCGGCCGTGATCACCGGCCGGTGGGCCGAGTGGTCAGGGCCAGGTGTCGGGCGGAGCGCCACGAACACCGCGGCGGCTCCGATCACCAAGGCCAGCGCGAGGAACAGCCAATCCGTGAACCGGGGTTTGCGCACGCTCTCTCCCGGTCACTGCCCGCCGAGGTTGGGCTTCACCACGACCAGGCCCTGCTCGATCCCGTTGACGATGACGATGCCGCTGGAGAAGTACGGGTAGTTGCTCCACGCCCCGTTGAACTTCGCCGCGTCGCCCGCCGGGTAGATGTCGAAGTAACCGACCTCGGACAACCGCGCCGCCGCGACGCCACTGACGTCCAGGATCCGCAGGCCTGCCTGATAGTTCGCCTGGTAGGAGTAGCGGCCCTTGATGTACTGGTTGTGGTCGATCGCCGTGGCGGGCGAACTGTAGACGCCGGTGTGCACCGGAGCGGACAGCTTGGCCAGGTCCCAGACGTAGGTCTTGGTGCGCTTGTCGGTGCCGCGCGACTCGTCCAGTTCGTCGTCCAGCAGGAAGTAGCGCTGGTCGTCGGTCAGCCAGCCCTGGTGCGAGTACTGCGCGCCGGAGTAGCCCTTGCGCGAGATCTGGACGGGCCTCGCCTTGTCGGTGACGTCGACGATGGTCAGCGTATCCTCGTTGGCGTTGAAGCAGATTTCCTTGCCGCGGTAGGCCGCGTCCGGTCCCCTGTAGACGACGCACTGCGTGTCGTGGGTGTAGCCGTCCTGCGACACACAGCCCGCCTTGGCCGGCGCCTTCGGGTTCTGGATGTTGACGATATGCGGTCCGCCGCTGCAGGTGTTGGAGCCGATCGCGTAGGCGAAGCCGGTCTCCTCGTTGATCGCGATGTTGTGCGCGGGGCCGAATTCCTTGTACAGCGCGTCGGCGGTGAAGGTCTGCGGTGTGGTGACCGTGCGCAGGCGGGTCAGGTCGAACACCTGCATACCGTGCCCGGTGATGAAATCGGCCACGATGAACGCGTGGTCCTTGTACACCTTCATGTCGCGCCACGAACTGCTGCCGCCGTTGGACGGCAGGTTGCCGAGGAACTTAGGCGAAGTCGGTATGCTCAGATCGACGAACGCGGTGCCGTTGGTACGCCCGACGATGGCGTATTCCTTGCCGGACGAAGGATCGGTCCAGCCCCAGATATCGTTGCCGTTCCCACCGCCGAGCCCGGACAGGGGAAGCACGCTGAGCAGGTCCACGTTCTTGCACGGATAGATGTTGGCCTTGCCGTTGACACAAGGCACTCCCGCCGCGGTGCCGGTGACGGCGTGCCGCTCGGCCGGGACGTGGTCCGCCATGAAGGTCCGGGCCGCCGCCTGCCCCTCGGCCGTCTCGGGGTCGTGCGCGGACGCCGCCGACATCGACAACACCAACGCGGAGGCCGTCAGCACGGCCAGCCCCATCATGCGCACGATCTTCATCAGGCGCTCCTCACAGGAGAGTCCGGACCCGGTCAGCCTCCGACGATAGAAGCGCCGACCTGCGGCGTATGCCTTCGAAGGTCTGGCGCTTTTAACCGTTTAGGCCGTGTCCTGGGATCCGCCACTCACCGCGCCAGGTGGAGGGGTCACCGGTCACGGACTTCAGCGGGCCTACCACACCCCAAGGTGCGTAGAGATCTCCGGCGGTCGCCGCGAGGCCAACCGTAGATTCGGGACGGCAGTGAGATCCGAGGGCGTTGGTCACGTCAATATCGCTCAGTCTCAAGTTCTCACTCTTCGATCCCCGCTGTCGCTCGCGACCCCATCGAACGTCTTCGCGCGCGTGCTCTCGGCGCCAGCGTTTGTCTTCCCGATAGGCGTTGACGAGCGGGCATGCCGAGGGGCCCGTCGCCGGTGTGGCTGGCGGGCTCCTCGGGGTCAGAGTCAGGCAGGGAGGGTGTTGCGCCGGGTTCTTCGTAACGGATCCAGATACTGGGGCGGAATGAACTCCGGCAACCCGTCGGCCGCCATGCGGACTTCCCAATCACCATGATGAATCAACCGATGGTGAGTCGGCGGCGGGAGCTTCCCCCGCCGCCGCTCTCAGAACCGTGCGTGACACTCTCGCGTCACACGGCTCCCGTTGTCGAACCTGCCGGGAGTGCCCCGTGTCGCCAATGCACGAACATGCC
>NZ_JADNQM010000024.1:0-146178 GCF_046269425.1 Amycolatopsis sp. cmx-11-12
GGACCCTCGGAACCCGCCCACCGACACGACAGTCGGCCCACAACCCTGCCCACAGCACGATTTCCGACCAAAACCCAGCCGCAGCAGCAATCCCGACGAACTCACAGAAACCCATGCAAGATCGAGGCTAGAGGACGAATTGCGGCGGGGGGCAAGGGGCGATAGCAAAGGTCCCTTGCTACCCCAGCGTGGCGCCGTCGGTCGGCCAATGTCCCCAATGAGGCATTGGAGACGCTGAGTGTCACCAATGTGGCATTGGGGACATCGGCATAAGCGACGCACGCGGATCGCCACTCACGACAAACACTCACGACCACTCACGACCACTCACGACAAACCCGACGCGACACCCTCGTGAGCCCCCGCCCGACCCCCGCAATTCGTCCCCTAGTTGCGGTAGTTCGCGTCACGAACCATCGCAACTAGGGGACTAATTGCGGCGGGAGGGCAAGGGGCGATAGCAAAGGTCCCTTCCTACCCCAGCGCGGCGCGCAGGGCGGCGACGATCCACTCGGCCTGCGGCATCTGCGAGGGGAACGACGGCCAGCCGTTCATCTTCCCCAGCAGGAGCCAGTACCGCTCCGCCCGCGGATCCATACTGATCGCCATCCCGTCGGCCAGCTTCTTCCGCCAGTCCGGGTCGTTGGCGTCCCGCCCGTTTCGCGAAGACTCCGAGAAGATCGTCTCGGCCAGTTCCCGGCCCGTAGGCGAGTCCGGCGCGAAGCCGGCTTCGAGTGCCTCCGACGCCTTCTCACTCCAAGCCATCCACAGCTGTTGCTGTTGCTCGCCGAAGTCGGCCCCGTCTTCTTTCCGGAGTTTCGAGTGCCACTCGCTCATCCGGCGGATGGACGCGCGGAACTCGTCGTCCTGGACGAGTTCGGCGAACTCGATCCACGCCTCCAGCTGCTCGGGCGTCGGGTCGTCGGGCAGTTCCGGTTTCGCCGAGCGCATCCGCTCGTAGAACTGCGGATCCAGTTCGAGCCCTTCGACCATGTCCGCCCAGAACTCGTCGAGCAAACGTTTGCGGTCTTCGTCCGACATCGACGCGAGTTTGTTCATCAGTTCGACCTCCTCCAGTGGTGAGTCCCGTTTGGCCACCGCGCGCAAAACCGCCCGGCGCAGCTCAAGCCGCCGGATCTGCTCGTCCAGGGCCGCGACGTGCTGGACCGCGAGGTCCCCGATGGTCGCTTCCCTGGTCAGCGCCCGCTCCACGTCCGCGAGACCCAGCCCGAGCTCCCGCAGCGTCCGGACCAGCTCCAGGCGCGCCATCGCGGTGGCGTCGTAGAGGCGGTAACCGGAGTCGGTGCGGTCGGTCGGCGGCAGGAGGCCTTCGTCGGAGTAAAAGCGGATGGTCTTCACCGGCAGGCCGGTCCGTTTGGCCAGCTCCCCGATGGTGAAAACCGCTGCGGTGCGCATCTGCTTCATGTTCGACTCTCCAGTTGGTGGAGAGTCAAGCCTGACAGGTAGCGTTGGACCATGCACTTCACCCGGCCACGCGAGCTGGCGGTGGCCGGCCTCCTGGGTTTGGTCCTGGCCTATCTGCTCTTCCAGGTCGCGTACGGATCCATCCCCGCGCTTCCGCTCTTCGCCGGAATCACGCTGCTCGTCCTCGCGCTCTGCGAGACCGTGCTCGCCTTCATCGTCCGGTCGCGGATCAAGGAGGGCCGGGTCCTCGCCGCGATCTCCATCGCCCGATCGGTGGCCCTCGCGAAGGCCTCGTCACTGGCCGGATCCGTCATGACGGGGGTCTGGCTGGCGGCTTTCGCGTATCTTTTTCCGCGACGTGACGAACTCCTCGCGGCGAGCGGTGACCTCCGCTCGGCGATGGTCGGGATCGTCAGCGCGGTGGCGCTGGTAGCTGCGGCTTTGTGGCTCGAACACTGCTGCCGGACCCCCGAAGGCGGCGATCGGGAGCGCGATCCCGAGCCGACCGGTTAACGCTTGAGAGCCACCGCTCGAAGTACCGACTAGGTCTCGTTCGGATTACTAGAAGGTACGGTGTTGGGCATGACCGGGGTGGGTGACGACTCGCGCGGCCGCCTTGCGGGTAGGCCGTGGCTTGTCGTCGGCTTGGTTCTCGCCGTCGGCGCGACTCTCGCATTGGTGCTTTCCGACGACCTCCGCTACTTGCGGCTGGGGATCGTCGCGGCGCTGTGGGCCGCTTTGATCGGCGCGTTCCTGGCGGTCCGCTACCGCAAGCACGTGTCACAGAGCGAGGACGCCGTCGCCGAGGCGCAGGCCGTCTACGAGCTGGAGCTGGAACGCGAGATCGCCGCCCGCCGCGAGTTCGAGCTGGAGATGGAAGCGGAGACCCGGCAGGCCGCCGAGACCCGCTCCCAGGACGAACTCGAAGCGCTCAGAGCCGAGGTGACCGCTCTGCGTGAGAGCCTCCAATCGCTCTTCGGCGGCGGCGAGGTTCTCCTCGAACGCGTCGCGCTCACCGCGCAGGCCACCCGGATGCGATCCCTCGACAACAAGCAGCTGATGAGCGCGGGGTCCGAGAACGGCAACGGCAAACCCCAGCTGATGGCGGCCAAGAGCACCACGATCGACGTCGACGAACGCGACCACGGCCGGGAACGCCCGACCGAGCTGATCGACCGCGTCCTCGAACCCGCGTCCGCGCGGAACGGTGCCCCGCCCGCCGCGCGTCGCAAGCCGACGAACGGTCAGGTCAACGGCACCAACGGTTACGGCCAGAACAATCAGGTGCCGCGGCCGAAGCCGGTCGACGAGTCGACTCGCCGCAGCATGCGCAAGGCCGACGCCCGCGCGTCGAAGGCGGCCGAGGCGCTCGCCGCCGAAGCCGCTCGTCGTGAGCGGCTCGAGATGTCGAACCCCAGCATGTCGCCCGCAGAGATCTCCCGGCCGATGCCGAAGGTCGACGCCAAGCGCAAGACGCCGCCGCCGGTGACTCCGGCCGAGGTGTCCCGCCCGTCCATGCCCGGTGTCTCGCGCCCCGAGGTCAGGCAGCCCGAACGTCTAGAACCCCAGCGTCCGGAGCCCCAGCGCCAAGAACCTCAGCGCCAAGAATCCCAGCGTCAGGAACCCCAGCGCCGTCCGCAGCAGCCTTCGTTGCAGCAGCGTCTCGACGCCGGCACCGTGCAGCGTCCTCCCGCCCCGCGGCCGGAGGAGCAGACCCGCAAGCAGGCGCCGCCGGTGAAGCCCGCCGCGCAGGCGAAGCCGGTGAAGAAGGTCGAGCCGGACCGTCCCCGGCCGAACCGTGAGCTCGGCCTGACCCGGCCCGGGATGAAGCCGGTCGACCGGCCTCGTCCGGCCGGTGGCACGCCGCCGCCCGCGAACAAGCCCACCCCGGAGCCGATGGAGGCCACCGGCGAGTGGAAGCCGTCGTGGACGCAGGAGCGCCCGGTCTCCGATCTGAGTGCCGCGTTCCCCAGGAAGGACGACTTCCAGGACCGGCTGCGCCCCACGCCGCCCTCGAAGCCCCAGTCCTCCAGTCCGCAGCAGCGTCCCCAGCCCGCCGGTCCGCCGCCTCGTCGCGACCCGGAGCCCCCGACCCCGCTGTCGATCCCGGTCGTGGCCGAGCCCGTGCGGCCGCCGGAGCCCGAACCGGTGCGCCGTCCGGCCGCCGAGACGCCGTCGCGGCACAGCGGCGGCGTCGAAGAGCCACCCGCGGTCAACCCGACGCTGCCCGAGGAACTCCGCGTGACGCAGAACCGGTCCGGCGGACGCCGTCGCCGGGCGTCGGACGACTCCTCGGTCTCGCTCACCCCCGTTCCCCCAGTCCCGGAGCCCACCGGTGGTGGCCGTCGCCGCCGTCCGGACGGCGAGCCCCCGGCCTGGCAGAGCACCGAGTCCTCGGGCGGCCGTCACGGTGGCGGGCGGGCGAAGCCGGAGGACGAGGCGCCGTCCCGCAACGGGTCGTCGCACAGCCGTCCGGAGACCCCTGACGCCGGCTCCCACGCTTCCGGCCGTTCGGTGATGGACCTGCTCGCCGCCAACGGCGCGAACGAGTCCACTCCGCGGCGCAGGCGGCGTGCGGAGGACTGAGCGCATACCGACGGTAGGGTGACCCGCTGTGAGCGAGCCTTCCTCCCCGGAGCCCGGCCTCGACCGGGCCCGCCGGTCCCGGTCGATCACCGTGCTGCTGCCGGTGCTCGGGCTGATCGCCGTCGCGCTGTGCGGGCTGTTCGTCTTCGGCACGGTGACCGAGAAGGTCGGCCTGCCCGCGGTGACGATCGGCGTGCTCGCGGCACTCGTGCCGGTCGGCGTGGTGGTCACCGCGTTCCTGTGGGTCGACCGCTGGGAACCGGAACCGCCGAAGCTCCTGCTGCTGTCGTTCGTCTGGGGCGCGTGCGTCGCGACGATCATCGCGCTGCTGCTCAACAGCGGCGCCGAGGCCGTCGGTGACCTGCTGCTCGGCAGTGGCAGCGGCGGCAAGATCAGCGGCCTGATCTCCGCGCCGCTGGTCGAAGAAGCCGCGAAGGCCGCCTTCATCCTGTTGCTGTGGTGGCGCCGTCCGATCGAGTTCGACGGCGTCGTGGACGGCATCGTCTACGCCGGGTTCACCGCGGCCGGGTTCGCGTTCACCGAGAACATCTACTACTTCGGCCGCGCGTTCGCCGAGAACGGGTTCGGCGACGGCACGAGCGCCGGTGTCCTCGCCGCGTTCTTCCTTCGCGGTGTGCTCTCGCCGTTCACGCATCCGTTGTTCGCCGTGATGACCGGGATCGGGCTCGGCGTCGCCGCGAGCAGCAAGGTCCGCGCGCTGAGGATCCTGGCGCCGATCGGCGGCTACGTCGTCGCCGTGCTGCTGCACGCGCTGTGGAACGGCGCCGCGCTGCTCGGTGGCGCCAAGACCTTCCTGAACGTCTACTTCCTGATCATGGTGCCGCTGTTCATCGGGGTGTTCTCGGTGGTGGTCATGCAGCGGCGCCGCGAGCAGCGGATCGTCGCGGCCGCGCTGCCGATGATGGTCGACGCACGCTGGATCGCCCCGTCCGAGGTGCCGCTGCTGGCCAGCCTGTCCGGACGGCGATCGTGGCGGAAACAGGCACGGAAACAGTCGGGCCGCGACGCGGCGAAGGCCGTCGGCCGCTACCAGGCCAGCGTGACCGAGCTCGCGTTCCTGCGGCGTGCCCCCAAGCTCACCGACGAGGGTAAACAGCGGCAGCGCGAACTGCTGCGAGTGCTCAAGACGTCGCGGGCCGATGCGGTGAGGCTGGCGGACGGTGCTCCGCGCGGGTGACCCGTATCAGGTGAAGCTGGTCACGAGGGTCGGTTCGGACGTGGGCCGGAGGGTTACCCTCGCGCCGTCGTCCGGTACCCGCCACCGCAGAGCGGGACTGGAACGAGTTGAGGAGTTTTCGACCATGAGCGTCCACTGGCGTACGCCATGATGAGGCCCGCTCGACTGGCCGTGGGAGTCGTCTCCGCGGGCCGGGTCGGCAGTGTCGTCGGCGCCGCATTGGCGAGGGCCGGTCACACCGTCGTAGGGGCTTCAGGCCTTTCCAACGCTTCGGTACGCCGGGCGGAGCTCCTGCTCCCCGACGTTCCCCTCCTGCCGCCCGACGAGGTCGCCCGCCGCGCCGATCTCGTCCTGCTGGCGCTGCCCGACGACGCGCTCGCCGGGATGGTGCGCGGCCTCGTCGCGACAGGATCACTGAGGCCGGGGCAGATCGTGGTGCACACCTCCGGGTCGCACGGCATCGACGTCCTCACGCCCGCCGCCGAGGCCGGGGCGCTACCGCTGGCCCTGCACCCCGTGATGACCTTCACCGGCCGCGAGGAAGACCTCGACAGGCTGGCCACGTGCAGCGTCGGCGTCACTGCCACAGAGGGTGACGAAGCGGCGTGGAACGTCGGCGAGGCGCTGACCGTGGAGATGGGCGCGGAGCCCGTCCGGGTCCCTGACGAAGCGCGAGCGCTCTATCACGCGGCGTTGGCGCATGGCGCGAACCACCTGATGACACTGGTCGCCGACTGCGCGGAACTGTTGCGGGAAGCGGGAATCGCCCAGCCCGAACGCCTGGTGGCTCCGTTGTTGTCGGCGGCGTTGGATAATGTTCTGCGACACGGGGACCGGGCGCTGACCGGGCCGGTGGCCCGTGGTGATCTCGGCACCGTGCGTAAGCATCTCGCGGTGCTGGCCGAACGTGGCCCCGACATCGCCCCGAGCTATCGCGCGCTGGCCAAGCGCACGCTGGCGCGCGGCGACGCCGCCGGGCTCTTGGACGCCTCGGCCGCCGCCGAGCTCGCCGAACTCCTCAGTGAACCCGCAGATCCCGCAGATCCCGCCGAAGGGCAGCAAAACCAGTGACCACACCCAAATTCGCCCGAGGCACGCTGCACACCTTCCAGCCGCCGGAGCAGGTGAGCCAGGTGACGCGTGCCCTGCACGGGGTCGGCCGCAAGGTCGCGCTGGTGCCCACCATGGGCGCCCTGCACGCGGGGCACCGTGAGCTGATCCGCCGGGCGAAGCGGCTGCCGAACACCGTCGTCGCGACGTCGATCTTCGTGAACCCCCTGCAATTCGGGGAAGGCGAGGACTTCGAGGCGTACCCGCGTCCGCTGGACAAGGATCTCGAGGTGCTGAAGGAGGACGGCGTCGAACTGGGCTTCCTGCCCAAGGCGTCGGATCTGTACCCGGAAGGCGCCACCGTCACGGTGCACCCGGGCGCGCTCGGTGACGAGCTCGAAGGGGTGGTGCGGCCGGGGCATTTCGCCGGCGTGCTGACCGTGGTGGCGAAACTGTTCAACATCGTGCGGCCGGACTACGCCTTCTTCGGGGAGAAGGACTACCAGCAGCTGGTGCTGATCAAGAAAATGGTGCGGGACCTGAACTTCGACACCCGGGTCATCGGGGTGCCGACGGTCAGGGAACGTGACGGGCTGGCGTTGTCCTCGCGCAACGTCTACCTGACTCCTGAACAGCGCGAGGACGCGATCGTGTTGTCGGCGGCACTCACCGCGGGTGCCTTCGTCGGGCGCGACGGCGCGGACGCCGTGCTGGCGACCGCCAGGCAGACCCTCGCCGCGCGACCCGCGGTCGAGATCGATTATCTGGAGTTGAGGGGAACCGACCTCGGGCCCGCGCCCGTCGACGGTGAAGCGCGGTTGCTGATCGCGGCCAGGGTGGGGAGTACCCGGCTGATCGACAACGTCGGCGTGGTGCTCGGCGCCGCCGCGGACCATCCGGAACACGCGCTGGACGCAGGGGAATAGGGAGAGTCCACGATGTACCGAACCATGCTGAAATCGAAGATCCATCGGGCGACGGTCACCCAGGCCGATCTCCACTACGTCGGATCGGTGACCGTCGACGAAGACCTGATGGACGCGGCGGATCTGCTGCCGGGCGAACAGGTGTCCATTGTGGACGTCACCAACGGTGCGCGGCTCGAGACCTACGTGATCGCGGGCGAACGCGGCAGTGGGGTGCTCGGCATCAACGGCGCCGCGGCGCATCTGGTGCACCCCGGGGATCTGGTGATCCTGATTTCGTACGCGCAGATGGAGAACGCCGAGGCGGCCGCGTTCCGGCCGCGGGTCATCTTCGTCGACGAGGACAACCGGATCGTCGAGAAGGGCGCCAACCCCGGGCACGCGCCGGAGGGATCCGGACTGCTCAGCGGCACCGTGACGCTGGCCGACGACGACACGATGACCTTCCCGGTCGCCGAAACCGCCGACGCCCGCCGTCTCGACGCGCTGCTGCACGCCGAGAGCTGAGTCCTTGCTGCTCACGGTCGACGTCGGCAACACCAACATCGTGCTCGGTCTCTATAAGGGACCGGCACTCGTCGGTGACTGGCGCATGCGCACCGACGCGCGGATCACCGCCGACGAGCTCGCGCTCACCATGCGCGGGCTCCTCGGCGCGCACGCGGACGCGGTGACCGGGATCAGCGCGCTGTCCACGGTTCCCGCCGTGCTGCGGGAACTGCGGGTCATGCTTTCGCGGTACTACGACGGGTTGCCGAAGATCGTCATCGAGCCCGGGGTGCGCACGGGGGTGCCGCTCCTGGTCGACAACCCCAAGGAGGTGGGCGCGGACAGGCTGGTGAACACCCTGGCCGCGCACCATCTGCACCCGAGGACCGCCTGTGTGGTGGTGGATTTCGGGACTTCGACCAATGTGGACGCCATCTCCGCCAAAGGCGAGTTCCTCGGCGGCGCGTTCGCGCCCGGCATCGAGATCTCGGTCGACGCGCTGGCCGCCCGCGCCGCGGCGCTGCGCAAGGTGGAACTGGTGCCGCCGCGGTCGGTGATCGGGAAGAACACCGTGGAATGCCTGCAATCCGGCATCCTCTACGGCTTCGCCGGCCAGGTCGACGGCCTGGTGAAGCGGATCAAGCGCGAGCTTGCGCCGGGCGGGGCGGATCCGATCGCGGTGATCGCGACCGGTGGCCTGGCGCCGCTGGTGCTGGAGGAATCGGAGACGATCACCGAACACGTCCCGGACCTGACCCTCCTGGGCCTGCGCCTCGTCTACGAACGCCACCACCGCAACTAGAGGACTACTTGCGGCGTGCCTCTCCGGCGATCTCACGTGATTGGACGGCGATCACGCGTGCTTGGGCGGCGAACTCACGTGATCAGGCGGAGAACTCGCGTGTTCTCCGCCTGATCACGCGTGATCT
Organism: Amycolatopsis sp. cmx-11-12; assembly: GCF_046269425.1. Lineage (NCBI taxonomy): Bacteria > Bacillati > Actinomycetota > Actinomycetes > Pseudonocardiales > Pseudonocardiaceae > Amycolatopsis > Amycolatopsis sp. cmx-11-12. The sequence continues at coordinate 8,604 of NZ_JADNQM010000024.1, forward strand.
CCATCTGATCACGCGAGTTCGCCGTCTGAGCACGTGAGTTTCGGGGTCGGTCAGCGGCGCGAGGCGATCATCAGGACCCGCCGGGTCATCAGGTCCTGGTTCCGCAGGGTCTGCTCGAGGCTCGCCCGCAGCTTTGACGGATCCTCGCCCGACTCCGCGGCCAGGTCTTCCACTCGCGAAAGCGACAACTCCATGGTCCGCCGCTGCCGCGACCGCCAGTCCGGCGTCTCCTCGTAGGAGAGGACGTCGAATCCGGCCGATTCCAGCAGCGGCCGGTGGTCGGGCACCTGCGGCGGCCGGTTCTGAGGTTGCCCGTCGAAGTCCCAGGTCGTGACGAGCAACCGGCCGCCGGGAACGAGGATCCGCGCGAACTCCGCGCAGGCGCGTTGCTTGTCGGGGGCGAACAGCAGCGCGTCGACGCTCATCACCGCCTCGAACGACGCGTCCTCCAGACCGGTGTCCGAGAAACTGCCGACCTGGAAATCGGTCGCCTCGACGTCCATCGCCTCCGCGCGACGCCGTGCCGAACCCAGCGCCGTCTCCGCGATGTCGACGCCGGTGAGCGTCGCGTAGGTGCGTGCGGCGACCCACAGCCCCGGCCCGCCGCGTCCGCAGCCGATGTCGGCCAGCCGTCCGCCCGGCTGCAGCCGCGCTTCGGCGGCGATGCGGTGCAGGTCGGTCCGGGTCACGAAACTGTAGGTGTCGAGTTCGGCGGGGTAGTCGTCGCCGTATACCTCGGCCCAGATCTCCGCCGACACCGCGGACGCGGGCGTGCCGAAGGTCGCGGTGAAGGTGGCCTTCCAGTCGGTCATCGTTTACGCGCCCGGAAGACGATGGTGGTGAGCGGCAGGTCGAATTCCCCCGAGGCGGTTTCCGGGTTCCGTTCGAGGAATTCCCGTGCCGTGCGAAGCTTGGCTTCGCGTTCCTCCGCCGGAACCACCACCATGTGCGAATGGGTGGCGAGAGTCTCCACCAGGGTTTCCGCCGTCCTGGGTTGTTTGTGACCGAAAGTCTTCCTCTCGAACGGCTCGAAGGCCTCGTGTTCCGGCAGCGATTCGTAGTCACTCAGCCAGCGCCTGCTCGCCGAGGTCTTGATCAGCGCGTTGAATTCCGCCAGCCAGCCGGTGGACTCGTCGTCGTGGTTCCACAGCGCGGCAACGATTCCGCCCGGTTTCAGCACCCTGGCCATCTCCGGATACGCCCGGTCGAGGGCGAACCAGTGGAAGGCCTGGCCCACGACCACCGCGTCCACGGATTCGTCGGGTAGCGGGATCTTCTCGGCCGTCCCGATGAGCGGGGTCGCCGCCGGGAATGCCTTGGTGAGCTCTTCGAGCATCTTCGCGTCCGGTTCGACCGCGGTGACCGCGAGGCCGAGGGCGAGTAGCCCTCCGGTGAGCTTGCCGGTTCCCGCGCCAAGGTCGAGGACCTGCTTCGGGCTGCTACTCGCGCCCGCCAGCCCCCAGGCCAGTGCCTTTTCCGGATAGTCCGGCCGATGTGCGGCATAGGCGGCGGCCTTCGAGCCGAACGAGGCGGCGCGTCGTGCGTGCAGTTCGGCTTCGATGCCAGGAGTGGATGAGTTCACGCGAGCCAGGTTAATGGAGAGAAAACCGGCTTGGCCGGACCCGGAAAAGGTAATCCGGTTGGCGTAGGGAAGCGACGGGTTCGTACGCTGTGCGCATGACTGAAATCCCCGCATCCGAGGGCGTGAGCCCCGACGAAGACCTGCCGGAACAGATGCGGGTGCGCCGGGACAAGCGCGACCGGATAATCGCGGAGGGTATCGATCCGTATCCGGTCGAGGTGCCCCGGACGCACTCACTGGCCGAAGTACGGGCGAAGCATTCCGGCCTTCCGGTCGACACGGCCACCGGCGAGACCGTCGGCATCACCGGCCGGGTCATGTTCCTGCGCAATACCGGCAAACTGTGTTTCGCGAGTCTCCGTGAAGGCGACGGCACCGAGTTGCAGGCGATGATCAGCCTGGCCAAGGTCGGCGAAGACGCGCTCGCGGCGTGGAAGTCCGATGTCGATCTCGGCGATCACGTATTCGTCGATGGCGAGGTCATCACCTCCAAGCGCGGCGAACTTTCCGTGATGGCCGACTCGTGGCGGATCACGTCGAAAGCATTGCGCCCGTTGCCCGTGGCGCACAAAGAGCTGGCCGAGGAAACGCGGATCCGGCAGCGTTATGTCGATCTGATCGTGCGTCCCAAGGCCCGGGACGTGGTCCGTACCCGCGCTGGTGTGCTGCGTTCCCTGCGTGACTCGTTTCACGGCCGGGGATTCCTCGAGGTCGAGACCCCGATGCTCCAGACGTTGCACGGAGGCGCGGCGGCACGGCCATTCGTCACGCATTCGAATGCCTTCGACCTCGACCTCTACTTGAGGATCGCGCCGGAGCTGTACCTCAAGCGTTGCGTGGTCGGCGGTATCGAGAAGGTCTTCGAGATCAACCGGAACTTCCGGAACGAGGGCAGCGACTCGTCGCACTCGCCCGAGTTCGCCATGCTCGAGTACTACGAAGCGTATGCGACCTATGACTCCAATGCGGTGATGACGCGCCAGCTCATCCAGGAGGCGGCGCAGAACGTTCTCGGCACTCAGGTGGTCACTCTCGTCGACGGTTCGGAGTACGACCTGTCCGGCGAGTGGACCACCCTCGGAATGTACGAGTCGTTGTCCGAGGCGTTGTCGGAAGAGATCACTCCCGAGACATCGGTGGACAAGCTGCGTTCCTATGCCGAAGGGCGAGAGCTGGAGCTCGACCCAAAGTTAGGGCACGGCAAACTCATCGAAGAACTTTGGGAACACCTCGTCGGCGATCATCTTCACGAACCTACTTTTGTCCGTGATTTTCCGGTCGAGACATCCCCGCTGACCAGGCAACATCGCAGCAAGCCGGGGGTTGCGGAGAAGTGGGATCTGTACGTACGCGGATTCGAACTCGCCACCGGATACTCGGAGCTGGTCGATCCCGTGGTAGAACGCCAGCGTCTGGTGGAACAGGCTCGCCTGGGTGCGCAGGGCGATAGTGAGGCCATGAACCTGGATGAGGATTTCCTCCGTGCGCTGGAGTACGGAATGCCGCCGAGCGGTGGTGTCGGAATGGGGATCGACCGGTTGCTGATGGCGCTGACCGGCCTTGGTATCCGGGAGACCATCCTGTTCCCGCTCGTACGGCCTGAATAACCCGTCCGCGTGACAGATACCTCGATCGTTCTCGTAAACAAGATTTGCGTTATGTCTCGGTAGCGGGTATTAATGTCGCTAGACAAAGTCTTCTGTCCGGGGCATGCCCCGTACCAGATCATTCGTGTAAGCCCCCAGCAGGAGGAAACAGATGGCACAGAAGGTGCTCGTCTCGCTCGTTGACGACCTCGACGGCACAGAGGCGGAAGAGACCGTCGAGTTCGGTTTGGACGGTGTGAGCTACCAGATCGACCTTTCCGCGGAAAACGCGGAAGAGCTTCGTGACGCGCTGGCCCAGTATGTGGAGCACGCTCGCCGCGCGGGTGGCCGTAAGCGCACCGCCATTCGTCCGGTCGCCGGCGTGAAGGCCGCCGCCCGCCCCGCGACCGTCGACCGCGAGCAGAACCAGGCCATTCGCGCCTGGGCCCGCAAGAACGGCTTCCAGGTTTCCGACCGTGGACGTATCCCGTCCGAGGTCGTGGAGGCCTACCACAAGAAGAACTGAAGGTCTTTCGACCCTCGAGCCGCCGGGAACTTATTCCCGGCGGCTTTCTTGTTCTTGTACACGGTTCAAGCGGGCGTACTCCGTGGGCGCCCATCCGGTCACGGAGCGGAAATCCCGGATGAAGTGTGCTTGGTCGCTATAGCCCAGCACCGTCGCTAGTTCCGCGTAGTCGGGCCGTCCCTCGGCCGCGATCCGTGCCGCCGCTTCGTTCAACCGGTATACCTGAATCGCCCATTTGGGGGCGGTGCCGACATGTTCGGCGAACAAGCGTTGCAGACTTCGGTGAGACAAGCCCGTTCGGCTTGACAGCTCGCCGACTCTGGTAATGGCCGGTTCGGCCGCGATTGTTTCCACCGCTTCGATGGCCGTCCTGGCCGCCGCGGTGAGCACCGGGTGTTTCGTGAGGAGTAGTTCCTCGCACTGGCGGACCATTTCGAAGTCGTTCGTCGCATTGCGTACCGATTCCGTCACTGGTACGGCGCCGGTGAAGAGATCGGTGAGCGGAACGGAACGGCCGGAGATCATCGTGACCGGACCGGTGAGGAATGCCCGGAAAGCCCCTGGCCGGAATCGCACGCCGATACCATGGTCCGTACCCGCTACGACATAGCGAAAAGGCCGTTTTCCCGGTCCGGATGCCCCTGCCGCGTCGCTGAAGAACGTGACGTTCACCGCGAGATTGGGCAGGACCACCTGTTCGTGGGGCGGACGGCCGTCCAGATCCCAGCGCAGAACCCAGTGATGGTCGACGAACGGCCGCAGTTCCGGCGTCGGCGGGTGCCGGACGAGGCTGAACGCCGCGTTCGCCCCTCGCGCGTTGACGATCCCCGCCGGGATCCGGTGCCCGCTCACCCGCTCAACCTAACCGTGTCGCGTTTCTTCAAGACAGCGCGACCCTTCCCGTGAACTGATGCCCGTATGCCCGAATACGCTGCCCTGATCGCCCCCGCCGCCGCGGAATTCGCCGGAATCCTGCGCGGGATCGGCGAGCCCGAGTTCACCGCCCGCACCCCGTGCGCCGAGTACGACGTCCGTGCGTTGCTGAACCACCTTCTCTACTGGGGTCCCTGGCTCGAAGCCGCCGGACGCAAGGCGTCGCCGCCCGAGTTGGTTACGGGCGAGGCGGAGGCGGGGCTCGTCGGAGACGACTGGCTCGACGCGCTGGAGAAGCAGACAGCGCGGCTCGTCGAGGTCTTCGGCACGCCCGCGGCGTGGGAGGGGCAGACCACCTTCGGCGGCAATCAGATGCCCGCGTCGATGGCGGGGTACATGGTCCTGGACGAGTTCGTCTTCCACGGCTGGGACCTCGCCAAGGCGACCGGCGCGGACTTCGCCGTGCTCCCTGAAGTCGCCGATGCCGTCCACGCCATCGCGCTGGAGATCGGAGAGCAGGCGCGGGCGATGAAGGTGTACGGCGAAGAAGTCGTTGTCGCGGAAGGCGCGACCACCCTCGAACGCGCCTTGGGTGCCACTGGACGGAATCCCGGCTGGACTCCTTAACGGATTCGCGGACAGCCGCCGCATTCCGATTCCGCGGGTAACAGATAGGAGTAACAGCAGCTTTCGCGGTTTCTCGTCCACTCGCGGCGTCCGTCGGCTCCCGTGGCCAGTCGCAGCTTCGACGCCGATGTCAGCGGAGGGAATCGCGATTCGAGGACCAGTGCGGCGTCGGCGACCCCGGCGCCCTCTGCGTCCGGGGTCCCGCCGAGCTGTCCCGCCGACCACAGCGCGTTGTCGAGCGAGTCCGTGGCGGCCGCCCACAGTTGCCGCCGCCCGAGCCGCGTCAGCGGCCCGTAGACGTCGATGAACCGGTTCGCGTGCGCGATGAAGCGACCGCGGAGGATCGCCGCCAGCGTCCGCTCGTCCTGGACGACGACGGCTCCCGGATGCGCCGAACCCGGGTCGGTCGGCAGGCAGTGGAACCCGCGGAGGCCTGGGTCGAGGACGGCGACCGAGTCGGGGTGTGGCCGGTCGGCGCCGATCCGGAAGGCCAGCGCGGACGGCGCCAGCGACGGGACGCGGCGTGCGTGGTGCAGCAGCGTCGCGCCGGCGAACGCCGGGACGTGCAGGTACCAGGACAGGATCCAGCTCGCCGGGATTCGCTCGGGAATCGCGGACGCCGCCGGATACCGCTCGGCCAGCCAGCCGCCGAGCCGCTCCCGCCATCGCACGAGACGGTCCGGTTCGTCGAGCAGGTCGTCACAGCGGACCCAGCCCGCCTCGGCCTCCGGCACGGCTCCGCGGATCCCGGCTTCTTCTGGCATCCTCGAAAGGGAGGCTCGGAGCCCGTCTTCGGGCGCCGCGAGTGCGTGAGAGGGCCGCTGATGCCGCACGCCGATCCTCCCATCATTAGGTACGCCTAACCTTACATACGGTCCGTGACTACTCCGGACGGGTGTCCATCCACTGGGCAGTCCTTGATCGCCCGCCGTGTTCGCGCTCAGCGGACAAGGCACGTCCGGCGGAATCCGAGTGCGTGTTCGCACGTTGGGCTTGACGTAAAGGTGCAGGGCAACCGGAAGATGAAAGAGCGCACGGCCGGAGAACGGGCCGGGCGCGAACGGGCCGCAATCAGCCGTAGTGGTACGCCAGCGCGACCGCTTGGCTACTAGAGTGGTCTCACGGTGCTGAATCCATCGCGGTGAAAGCACGATGGAAACGGGCCGCCGTCGCAGCAGTCGAGGGAGTGCACATGTTTGAGAGGTTCACCGACCGCGCGAGGCGGGTGGTCGTCCTGGCCCAAGAAGAGGCCAGGATGCTCAACCACAACTACATCGGCACCGAGCACATCCTCCTGGGTCTGATCCACGAGGGTGAAGGTGTCGCCGCCAAGGCGCTGGAATCGCTGGGCATCGCGCTGGAGGGCGTCCGCCAGCAGGTCGAGGAGATCATCGGCCAGGGGCAGCAGGCCCCGAGCGGGCACATCCCCTTCACCCCGCGGGCCAAGAAGGTGCTTGAGCTGTCGCTGCGCGAAGCGCTCCAGCTCGGCCACAACTACATCGGCACCGAGCACATCCTGCTCGGGCTGATCCGCGAGGGAGAAGGCGTCGCCGCACAGGTGCTCGTCAAGCTCGGCGCGGACCTCAACCGGGTGCGTCAGCAGGTTCTGCAGCTGCTGTCGGGCTACCAGGGTGGCAAGGAGTCGACCGAGACCGGCTCCGGACGCGGTGAAGGCACCCCGTCGTCGTCGCTGGTGCTCGACCAGTTCGGCCGCAACCTGACCGTGCAGGCCCGCGAAGGCAAGCTCGACCCGGTCATCGGCCGCGGTAAAGAGATCGAGCGGGTCATGCAGGTGCTGTCGCGGCGCACCAAGAACAACCCGGTCCTGATCGGTGAGCCCGGCGTCGGCAAGACCGCCGTCGTCGAAGGGCTCGCGCAGAACATCGTCAAGGGCGAGGTCCCGGAGACGCTGAAGGACAAGCAGCTCTACACCCTCGACCTCGGCTCCCTGGTCGCCGGTTCCCGGTACCGCGGTGACTTCGAAGAGCGCCTCAAGAAGGTGCTCAAGGAGATCAAGACCCGCGGCGACATCATCCTGTTCATCGACGAGCTGCACACGCTCGTCGGCGCGGGTGCCGCCGAGGGCGCGATCGACGCCGCGTCGATCCTGAAGCCGATGCTGGCCCGCGGTGAGTTGCAGACGATCGGCGCGACCACGCTCGAGGAGTACCGCAAGTACATCGAGAAGGACGCCGCGCTGGAGCGCCGCTTCCAGCCGATCCAGGTCGGCGAGCCGTCGCTTGAGCACACGATCGAGATCCTGAAGGGCCTCCGCGACCGGTACGAGGCGCACCACCGTGTCTCGATCACCGACGGCGCGCTGGTGCAGGCGGCCACCCTGGCGGACCGCTACATCAACGACCGGTTCCTGCCGGACAAGGCGATCGACCTGATCGACGAGGCGGGCGCGCGGATGCGCATCCGCCGGATGACCGCGCCGCCGGACCTGCGCGAGTTCGACGAGAAGATCGCCGACGTGCGCAGGGACAAGGAGTCCGCGATAGACGCGCAGGACTTCGAGCGCGCCGCACGCCTCCGTGATGAGGAGAAGACCCTCCTCGGCCAGAAGGGCGAGCGGGAGAAGCAGTGGAAGGACGGCGACCTCGACGTCGTCGCCGAGGTCGACGAGGAGCAGATCGCCGAGGTCCTCGCCAACTGGACCGGCATCCCGGTGTTCAAGCTCACCGAGGAGGAGACCACGCGTCTGCTCCGCATGGAGGACGAGCTGCACAAGCGGATCATCGGCCAGGAGGACGCGGTCAAGGCCGTCTCCCAGGCGATCCGCCGTACCCGCGCCGGCCTGAAGGACCCGAAGCGCCCCTCCGGTTCGTTCATCTTCGCCGGCCCGTCCGGTGTCGGTAAGACCGAGCTGTCCAAGGCACTCGCGGCGTTCCTGTTCGGCGAGGACGACGCGCTCATCCAGATCGACATGGGCGAGTTCCACGACCGCTACACCGCTTCGCGGCTCTTCGGTGCCCCTCCGGGCTACGTCGGGTACGAAGAGGGCGGCCAGCTGACCGAGAAGGTGCGGCGCAAGCCGTTCTCGGTGGTGCTGTTCGACGAGATCGAGAAGGCCCACCAGGAGATCTACAACACGCTCCTTCAGGTCCTCGAAGACGGCCGTCTCACCGACGGCCAGGGTCGTACGGTCGACTTCAAGAACACCGTGCTCATCTTCACCTCGAACCTGGGTACCTCGGACATCTCCAAGTCCGTCTCGCTCGGCTTCTCGCAGGGTGGCGACACCGCCAACCGCTACGAGAAGATGAAGCAAAAGGTCAACGAGGAGATGAAGAAGCATTTCCGGCCGGAGTTCCTGAACCGGATCGACGACATCATCGTCTTCCACCAGCTGACCAAGGACCAGATCATCCAGATGGTCGATCTGATGGCCGCCCGGGTCGAGAAGCAGCTCAAGGCCAAGGACATGGAGCTCGAGCTCACGCCCAAGGCCAAGGCGCTGCTCGCCAAGCGCGGCTTCGACCCGGTGCTGGGCGCGCGGCCGCTGCGCCGCACGATCCAGCGCGAGATCGAGGACCAGCTGTCGGAGAAGATCCTGTTCGGCGAGATCCAGGCCGGTCAGATCATCCTGGTCGACGTCGAAGGCTGGAACGACGAAGAGGGCGAGAAGGACGACAAGGCGCACTTCGTCTTCCGTGGCGAAGCGCGGCCCTCGTCGGTCCCGGACGCCCCGCCGGTCAGCATCGGCGCCGGCACGAGCGAAGAGAACGGTGAAGCCGAGGCGGAGTAGGTCTCGGTGGTAACGGAAATGCCCGTCGCGGGTTGGCCGCGGCGGGCATTTCCTTGTTCGCGCCCGCGAGATCGCCTTCCAATCACGCGAGTTCGCCGTTCAATCACGCGAGTTACGTGTTCAATCACGCGAGTTCGCCCTTCCGCACAGAGGCCGGTGTGCGTGGATGGCGAACTCGCGTGATCAGACGGAGAACTCGCGTGATCAGATGGCGAACTCGCGTGATTGGACGCGGAACTCGCGTGATCAGGGAGCGTGAGACGATGCCATCGGGTCCGGGAGGGGGTCAGGTGGACGTTCTGGCGATCGATTTCGGTACCTCCAGCACGGTCGGGGTGCTCTCGATCCACGGCAGGGGGACACAGGTCGTCGAGATCGACGGGTCGGTGACGATGTCGTCCGCGATCTACGTCGACAAGGACGGCACCGTCTTCGTCGGCCGCGACGCCGAACGCCGCGCCCGCCTGGATCCGAGCCGGTTCGAAGCGAACCCGAAGCGGCGTATCGACGAGGGCGCGCTCCAGCTCGGTGACGTCACGCTCCCCATCGCAGACGCCTTCGCCGCCGTCCTTCGCCGCGTCGGCGAGGAAGCCGAGCTGCTCCTCCATCGCCCGCCCGCGCAGGTGCGCATCTCCCATCCCGCGGGCTGGGGGCCGGACCGCAAGCAGATCCTCCGCGACGCCGCGATCAAGGCCGGATTCGGCACCACGCTGCTCATTCCCGAGCCGGTCGCGGCCGCGGCGCATTACGCCTCCCTCAACCACGGCCACCGGCCGCCCGGTCCGATCGCGGTGTACGACCTCGGGGCGGGCACCTTCGACTGCGCGGTCGTCGGTGTCAGCGCGCAGGGGTTCGCCGTGCTCGCCGAGGACGGCTTGCCCGATCTCGGCAGTCTCGACATCGACCAGGCGCTGCTGGTGCACATCGGCCGCGAGGTTTCGCATTCCGAACCCGCGCGGTGGCAACGGATCCTGCGCCCGCAGTCGGTCAACGACCGCCGGACGCGCCGATCGTTGCTGCAGGACGTCCGTGACGCCAAGGAAAGCCTGTCCCGGCACCAGCAGACCGAGATCCCGATGCCGGAGCCGTTCGGGGACGTGCGGGTCAGCCGGATGGAGCTCGAGGCGCTCGTCCGGCCGAGTTTCCTGCGCAGCGCCGAACTCCTGGCCACCACCATCCGCCGCGCCGGGCTCGCCCCGGCCCAGCTCGGCGGCGTCTACCTCGTCGGCGGGCCGAGCCGGATGCCGTTGCTGGCGAGTCTGCTGGCGAATCAGCTCAGGATCACGCCGACGACGCAGGACCAGCCGGAGACGGCGGTCGCGTTCGGGTTGCACCACGTGCCGGCGGGCGGCGAAGACTCCCAACTGACCGTGCCCGCGTTCGCGCCTGTCGCGCCGCCGGTGCGAGGGCAGCAGCCGCCGGTCCAGCGGCAACCGCCGCCTCGGCGCCCGCAACCTCCGCGCTGGACGCCGCCGCAGCCCCCGCCGGGCCGGGATTGGCGGAAGCCCATGACGTACGGCGTCATCGGGCTCGCTGTCGCGGCGATCGTGACGACGATCTTCCTGCTCAGTGGCGGTAAGGAAGAACCGATCGCAGCGGCACCGGAAACGCGACCGGCCTGCGACCAGTCGGGCCAGAAGGACGCGCAGGGGTTCACGGACTGCCTCCGCCGGATCGCCGCCGTCATCCCGCAGCGGGACGACTGCCGGGACGCGCCGGACGCGGCCGCCGCGATGGGGGCGGCGTCGGCGGTCACGTGCGTGTTCAAGAACGACGAGGCGTCGAACGCCATCAACTACTACCAGGGCGTCGCGATGACCGGCCTGGAGGACGACGCCCGGCGCCAGATGACCAAGGGCAAGCCCGTGGAGGGCACCTGGGCGGCCGACGGCCTGCGCGGGCGTTACCTGGCGGGCGTCGGCAAGCGAAGCGGCATCGTGCTCTTCGGGACCGAAGACGCGCCAGTGAGCGCGATGCTCGTTTCGACCCGTCGCGACGGGACGGCGCGGACGACCCAGGAGATGGTCGACTTCTTCACCGCCCAGCTGAAGCCCTGATCAGGGTAACCTAACTCCATGGAAGCCATCTGTGACCTGGCCGAACTGGAGCGGGTCGTGGGGAGCAGGCAGCTGCCGGTGATGATGAAATCCATCGACAGGCTCGACTCCCACTGCGTCGCGCTGCTCGGCCGGGCCCCGGTGGCCGTGCTCGGTTACGCCGGGGACGGGCCGAGGGCCACGGTGATCGGTGGCGCTCCTGGCTTCGCGGTGCCGGAGACACCAACCCGGCTTCGCCTGCCGATGCCGCCGGACGCCGTGAACGGCAGCGGTGCCGCGTTGCTGGTCCTGCTTCCGGGCTGGCGCGAGACGTTGCGGATCAACGGAACGGTGGACGACGGCGGCCTCGCCGTCGAGGAGGCGTTCCTGCACTGCGGCAAGGCGGTGATCCGGTCGAACGTCTGGGGCCCCGCCACGCCGTCCGGGAACGGCGCCACCGAGACCACCGAAAAGGGGCTCGGCCCCGCCGCGGTCGCCTTCCTCGCCACCGCGCCGCTGGCGGTGATCACCTCACGGGACGGCGACGGTCAGGCGGACGCCAGCCCCAAGGGCGACCCGCCCGGTGTCATCCGGCCGATCGGACCGTCGACATTCGCGATCGCCGACCGGCCCGGAAACCGCCGCACCGACACGTTCCACAACGTCCTCGAACGGCCTGACGTGGCGATCGTGGCCGTCGCGCCCGGCGACGACCGCGTCCTCGAACTCACCGGCACCGCGAGCGTCAGCGCGGATCCCGCACTGCGCGAGCCGATGTCCGAACGTGGCCGCACGCCCAAGGCGGTGCTGCTGGTCGAGGTGACGCACGCCCGGCTCGCGCACAGCACAGCGGTCCGCGACGCCCGGCTCTGGGACGCCGAGCGGCACGTCGATCCGGAAGTACTGCCCAAACCCGCCGCGATCTGGACCGACCACGTCAAGCTCAACGAGACCACGGGCATCGCCGCGAAGCTCCTGCGGAAGGCGGCGGGCGAGCGGATGATGCGCGCCGCGATCTCCGTGGACTACCGGCAGAACCTGTACTGAGTCAGTGCAGGGTGCCTGCGGGCGTCGAAAGATCCTCGGTCACTGAAAGCGCCGTGTCGACGATGATCCCCAGCGCTTCCGCCGCCCGATGCACGGCGAGGCTCGGCGCCGTCGTCCGCGCGGCCTGTTCCGGCGTGTAGGGAACGTGCACGAAACCGCCCCGCACACCGGGGAAATCGTTGTCCAGCAAGTGCATCAGCCCGTAGAAGACCTGATTGCACACATACGTCCCCGCTGTATGCGAGACCGACGCCGGGAGTCCCGCGGCCTCGATCCCCGCGACGCACGCCTTCACCGGCAGTGTCGTGAAGTACGCGTTGGGCCCACCCGGGATCACCGGGACGTCGACCGGCTGCGAGCCAGCGTTGTCCGGGATACGTGCGTCGATCAGGTTGATCGCGACCCGTTCCGGGGTGACACCGGGACGGCCGCCCGCCTGGCCGACGCAGATCACCAGCTCCGGCCGGTACTCGTCGATCGCGTCGCGCAAGGTGACCAGCGAACGCGAGAACACACACGGCAGTTCGACGGCCACGGCGTCGTGCCGTCGGCCGGTGAGCAGGGAAACCGCCTGCCACGACGGGTTCACCCGCTCACCGCCGAACGGTTCGAAACCGGTGAGGAGCACTGACGTCATGCCCCTCACCCTAACGTGTGACCGACGTCAGGCGGCCGGCTTGAGGTCCCCGGGGTAGAGGAACTCGGGCGCCGGTTTGGTGTTGCCGTAGAACCAGGCGTCGAAGAAGCCCTGGAGGTTCTTGTGCGCGACGCGTTCGGCGAACTTCTGGAACTCCGGCAGGCTCGCGTTGCCGTCGCGGTGGATGGCGGGCCACGTCTTCAGGATGCGGTCGAACGGTGCCGCGCCGATGTAGTTCTTCAGTGCGTGCAGTGCCATCGGGCCCTTCGAGTACACGGAAGTGAACTCGTTGCCGGGCCCCATGTCGTACAGCTTTCCGGCCCAGAACCGGTCCGTCGCCTTCTGCACGGCGGTCAGGTAGCGCGCCTTGAGGTCCTGGCCCGACTTCGCCTCGGACCACATCCACTCCGCGTAGGAGGCGAAGCATTCGTTGAGGCAGACGTCCTTCCACTTGTCGACGGCGACCGAGTCACCCCACCACTGGTGGGCGTTCTCGTGCACGATCGTCGGAACGTTGCCAGCCGCGCCCGAGTAGATCGGCCTGCTCAGCGTCTCCAGCGAGAACCCGATCGGCTCGGCGAGGAAGATGCCGCCCGCCGCGTCCACCGGGTACCGCCCGAACTTCGACGCCAGGAAGTCGATGATCTCCGGCAGCCGCGCCTCGGCCTGCTTGGTCGCGGCGGGGGTGCCGGGGGCGTAGGCGTTGACGACCGGGGTGCCGTCGGACAGCTTCGTCCGCTCGAACTCCCATTTGTCGATCGCGACCGTCGTCATGTACGGCGCGGCCGGGGTTTCTTCGGCCCAGACGTACGTGGTGTGCTCGCCGTTCTTGAACTGCCCGCGCTCGCGACCGTTGGAGATGACGCCCCATTCCGAGGGCACGGTGATCGTGAGGTGGAAGGTCGCCTTGTCGCGCGGCGTGTCGTTGACCGGGTACCAGGTCGTCGCGGACTTCGGCTCGCCCGCCGCGAACGCGCCGCCGGATTTCGCGTACTGCCAGCCGTTCTCGCCCAGCATCGGATCGTTGATCGGCTGCGGGACACCGTGGTAGACGACCTCGGCGGTGAACCGCTCGTGGTTGCGCAGCGGGCGGGCCGGGGTGATCACCAGCTCGTGGTCTCCGGTCCGGGTGAAGGCCGCCTTCCGCCCGTTGACCTTGACCGAATCGACGGTCAGTCCGTGCAGGTCGAGGTTGAACGAGCTCAGGGACTGCGTTGTCCGGCCGGTGATCGTCTGCAGGCCGGTGAGCTGCTTGGTGGCCGGTTCGTAGCCGATTTTCAGGTTGTAGTCGCCGACGTCGTAGCCGCCGTTGCCGTCCTGCGGGTAGTAGCTGTCGCCCGCGCCGTCGGCGCCGGGTTTGTCGGTGTCGGCGAGGGCGGTCCCGCCGCCGAGGACACTCGCGGCCAGAACGGCGGCGATGACGGCCGCACTCCGGTACCTCATTCACGCTCCCAGTCGATCGGCTGTCATTTGGTCACGAACGTAGCGCCGTGACCTCGGCCGTCCGCCCGGAAAGATCCTTCGTGCCCGGATAATCCCCACTTCCGTCGCCTGTGTGGGCTATGCGTTTGCGCGTTCTGGAAAGCTGGGGGTCGTGCGTGTGACGCTGCTGGGCCCGATCGGAGCGGAGGCCGGTGACGGCACCCCGGTCGACATCGGCGGTGTCCGCCTCCGCATGCTCTTGGCCAGGCTCGCGCTGGACCCCGGCCGCGGTGTCCCGGCGACGGCCCTCATCGACGGTCTCTGGGGCGCGGAACCGCCGGCCGACGCGGCGAACGCGCTGCAATCCCTGGTCTCGCGGCTGCGCAAGGTCCTGCGTGCCGACGGCGTCACGCTCGACTCGGGCCCTGGCGGCTACCGGCTGGACGTCGCCCGCGAGGACGTCGACGTGTTCCGTTTCGAACGGCTGGCCGCGGAGGGGCGGGCCGAGCTGGCGGCGGGCCGGGACGGCGGTGCGGCCGCGATCCTCGCCGAAGCGCTCGGTCTCTGGCACGGCCAAGCGCTGTCCGACGTGCTCGACGCTCCCTTCGCGCAGGCGCCGGCGACCCGGCTGGAGGATCTGCGTCTCGAAGCCGTCGAAGATCGCTTCGAGGCCGAGATCCGGCTCGGCGGGCAAGACCGGGTCTTGGCGGATCTCAAGGAAGCGGCCGCGGGGAATCCGCTGCGCGAACGTCTCGCCGGGCTGTGGATCCGGGCGTTGTGCGCGGCGGACAGGCAGTCCGATGCCCTCGCCGTCTACGAGGAGGTCCGGGCGGCGCTGGCCGATCAGCTGGGCGTCGACCCCTCGGCCGAACTCAAGGAGATCCACCTCGCCGCGCTGCGCGGCGAACTCGGCCCGCCACCCGCGGCCGCCGACCATCTCCCGGTCCGCCTGACCAGTTTCGTCGGCCGTGACGACGAGTTGAAGCTCGTCGCCGAACTCCTCGCGGGCGCGCGGCTGGTGACACTGGTCGGGCCCGGCGGCGCCGGGAAGACACGGCTGGCCACCGAGGTCGCGACGCGGCATCCGGCGCACTCGCGCGGGCGCGTCTGGTTCGTGCCGCTCGCCGGTGTCCGCGATCCTGGCGATCTGCCCGGCGCGGTCTTCGCGGCGCTGGAACTGTGGGACCTCGGCCTCTCGCACGGCGACCCGATGCGGCGCCCGGTGGACGCGCTGGCCAGGGCCGTGGAGACGCTCGGCGCCGGCGAAGCGCTGCTGGTGCTGGACAACTGCGAGCATCTGGTCGATTCGGCCGCCGAGCTGGCGAACACCCTGCTGCGCCGCGTGCCGACCTTGCGGATCCTCGCGACGAGCCGCGAGGCGCTGGCCATCGACGGCGAGACGCTGTGCCCGCTCGGCCCGCTCTCCGTGCCGGACGGCACCCCGACCGTGCCGGAGGCGGCCGAAGCGGGGGCGATCCGGCTGTTCGTCGACAGGGCCATGGCGGTGCGCCCGGACTTCGTCCTCGACGAGTCCACTGTGGACGATGTCGCGCAGATCTGCCGTCGGCTGGACGGGATGCCGCTGGCACTGGAACTGGCCGCCGCACGGCTGCGGTCGATGACCGTCGCGCAGATCTCGCGGCGTCTCGACGACCGGTTCCGCCTGCTGACCTCGGGCAGCCGGACGGCGTTGCCGAGGCAGCGCACGCTGCGCGCCGTCGTCGAGTGGAGCTGGGATCTGCTCGACGACGCCGAACGCGTCCTCGCCAGGCGGCTGTCGGTCTTCGGGGCGGGTGCCGAGGTCGAAGCGGTCGAGAGCGTCTGCGCCGGTGAAGGACTGCCCGCCGAAGACGTCCTGTACGTCCTCGGTTCCCTTGTCGAGAAGTCCATTGTGGACGCCATGGCCGGTGATCAGGGCGAGCCCCGTTACCGCATGCTGGAGACCATCCGGGCTTACGCGGCGGAGCGCCTCGACGAGGCGGGAGAGCGTGCGCTGCTGACGAAGGCGTACCACCGCTACTACGCCGAACTCGCCGAGCGGCTGGAGCCGTCGCTGCGGACGAGGAACCAGCTCATCGCCATCTCGCGGTACGACGCCGAGAACGGCAACCTCGTGACGGCGCTTCGTCAGGCGATCGACGCGGACGACGTGGAGATGGCGGCGCGCCTGTTCGGCAACTCCTACTGGTACTGGCTGATCAAAGGTGACAGTGACCGGTTGGAGGGGTTCGTCGCCGAGGTGCTCGCCTTCGGTGACCGGCTGGAGGAGGACTTCGCCGCCGCTTTCCAGGCGATCCGCGCGATGATGGCGATGGTGCCCGGCATCGGCGACGCGAAAGAGGGCCTCGCACTCATCGATCAGTGCGTGCGGACGAACGCGCAGGAACGGTTCGCCGGGCTGGCTCTCGGGCTGCCGATGCTCGCGTTCTTCTGCCAGGACAGGGAACTCGCGCACCGCGAGGTGGCGCGGGCGCTGCTGAGCCCGGACCCGTGGTCGCGTGCCGCCGCTTCGTGGGCGCAGAGTTTCATCCTCGGCGACGAAGGGGACTCCGAGGGGGCGGGAAAGGCGAGGGACCGGGCCTTCGAAGGGTTCTCGGCCGTTGGCGACCGGTGGGGCACCGCGATGGCGGTGGGCATGAAGGCGTCCGACATCTCGATGTCCGGTGACCACGAAGCCGCGCTTTCCCTGTACCGGCAAGGGATTGCCCTCGCCCTCGAACTGGGTTCGCAGGACGACGTGATCCAGCAGCGCTGGCGGCTCGCGACGGAGTACGCGCGGGCCGGTGACCTCGAAACGGCGATGCGCGAGATCCGGGAGGCGGAGCGCTACGCGATCGACACGGGCAACGACCAGCTCGCGGTGATGGTGCTGGTGGGCAAGGCCGACCTGCTCAGCCGCGCCGGCCGGGTGGACGAGGCCCGCGAGGTCGCCGCGCGGTTCCGGGAGCTGATGTCCCAGGTGCCGCTGCCGGGCCTGTTCGGCGAGGAGTTCGGCGGGTTCATCGACACGGAGGTCGCGCTGGCCGCCGGAGAGCTGGACGAGGCCGAGCGCGCGGCCGCCGTCGTCGTGAAGTCCACCAAGGAGCGGGGCGACATGCCCGACCTCGCCCGGATCGTCGAGGTCGTCGCCCTGATCCGGTTCCTGCGAGGGCGGCCCGACAGCGCCGTCCGGCTGCTCGGCGCGGCGAATCTCCTGCGCGGCAGGCTCGACCTCGGTGAACCCTCGATCCGGGCGTTGATCGACGACCTCCGCGAGCACTTCGGGGAGGAGCGCTACGAGGCCCTGCTCGTTCAGGACGCCGACCTGCCGCGGGCCGATCTGCTCTCCTGGCTGAGCGCCGAAGCGAGTCCGTGAAGGCCTCCTTACCTACCCTCAAGGTAGTGAAGGAGGCCTTCACGGACTTCCTGCGCGTTCCCCCTGACCCCCGTCAGACGCGCTTCCGATAGGCCCAGGTGGCGAGCGGGAAGAAGACCGCGACCGCGGCCGCCATCCAGATCAGCGCGCCGGTCAGCGGCCCGGCGACCGGTCCGCCGTTCATCAGTCCGCGCAGCACGTCGGACATCTGCGACACCGGGCTGATGTCGGCCCACGCCTTCAGCCAGCCGGGCATGGTGCCGGTCTGCACGAACACGTTGCTGCCGAAGGTCAGCGGCATGAGCACCACGAACATCAGGCCCTGCACCGCGCCGGGGCTCTTCACCAGCATCCCGACGAACACCGACGCCCAGCAGAACGCCAGCGCGAACGCGATGACCAGTACCACGGCCAGCGCGAACTCCGCCGGACCGGTCTGGATCCGGTAGCCCATGATCGTCGCGACGATCATCAGCACGGTGATGCACACCAGGTAGCGCACGATGTCGGCCAGCACGGCGCCGATCAGCGGGGCGGACCTGGCGATCGGCATCGCCCGGAACCGGTCGAACACGCCCTTGGTGACGTCGGTGTTGAGCTGGACCCCGACGGTCATGCTGGCTTGCAGGATGTTGAACACCATGATGCCGGGCACGATCATCTGCAGGTAGTCGTCGATGCTCGGGGCGAGCGCGCCACCGAACAGATAGACGAACATGACCAGGAAGATGATCGGCGCGATGGTGACGTCGGCCAGCTGCTCCGGGTTCTTGCGAATCTTCAGGATGCCGCGCCAGGCAAGGGAAAGCCCATGCTGGACGCTGCTCGACAGTGAAACACGCGCCTGCGCGGGCGCGGCGATGGTCGTCATACCAGGCTCCCTTCCGGAGTAGTGTCCTTTGTGGACTCTTCGGGGCGCTTGCCGGTGAGCGCGAGGAACACCTCGTCGAGGCTGGGCAGCCGCAGCGCCAGCTCGTCCGCGGTGATCCCGGCCTCGTCCAGTTTGCGGACCAAGGTGGACAGCAGGACGGGATCGGCGACGGGCGCGGTGAGCAGCCCCGTGTCGTTGTCCCGGTTCGGTTGGACCCCGGTGAGCCCGGCCAAGATGCGCTCGACGGCGTCGAGATCGGCGAGCGCGGTCGGCCGGACCTGCAACGTCTGGCCGCCGGTCCGCCGCTTGAGCTCGTCGGCCCTGCCGTTCGCCACGACCAGCCCGCGGTCGAACACGGTGATCGTGTCGGCCAGCTGGTCGGCCTCCTCCAGGTACTGCGTGGTGAGCAGCACCGTCGTCCCGTCCGCGACCAGCGTCCGGACCACGGCCCAGACCTCGTTGCGGGCGTGTGGGTCGAGGCCGGTGGTCGGTTCGTCCAGGTAGAGCACCTTGGGACGGCCGACCAGGCTCGCGGCGAGGTCGAGCCGCCGCCGCATCCCACCCGAGTAGGTCTTGATCGCGCGCCCGGCGGCGTCGGTCAGCTCGAACCGCTCCAGCAGATCGGCCGCCCGCTTCTTCGCGTCGGCCCTGGAGAACTCCAGCAGCCTGCCGATCAGCACGAGGTTCTCGGTGCCGGAGAGGTCCTCGTCGACCGACGCGTACTGCCCGGTCAGCCCGATCATGCTCCGTACCTGCATCGGGTTCTTGACGACGTCGTAACCGAAGACGCTCGCGTGGCCGCGGTCCGGCCGGATCAAGGTGGCCAGGATCCGGACGGCGGTCGTCTTCCCCGCGCCGTTCGGCCCCAGCACCCCGACCACCTTGCCTGCCGGGACCTCCAGATCGACCCCGTCGAGCGCCTTCGTCTCCCCATAGTGTTTGACCAGGCCCTCGGCCCTGATCGCGTGAGTCATGTTTCCTCCTGTGGATCTCGCCCCGCGGACAAAGGTGCCCTTCCCGGCTGGCAGACCGCGCACAGCGCGCTGACACCGGCTGATAAGCGCTGGTAGGCGTGAGGTGAGGAGGTTGTGAAGGTGTTGTGGAGACCGCCGTCACGCCGCCCATGATCGGCATACTCGACGTCATGGTGATCGAAGAACGGGTGCGCGTGAGCCCGCGGGGGAAGCTGGTCAGCGGGCTGCTGATCGGCGCGCTGGTGCCGTTCGCGGTGCTGACGATGCTGCGGCTGGTGGGGTTCGACGGCAACACGTACACGATCGCGGCGCTCGCGCTGACGCCGTACGCGGGGATCGCGACGCTGGTGCTCGCCGTCCTCGCGCTGGGAACGCGGCGCTGGTGGACAGGAGCGATCGCGCTGGTGCTGACCTTCACGATCGCCGCGCTGGTGCTGCCCCGCGCGTTCGCGAACGAGCAGAAGGCGCTCGGCGGGAAGCACGTCCGCGTGCTGGCGTCGAACCTGCTCGGCGGGCAGGCGGAGCTGGCCACGATCGTCGGCTATGTGAAGGAACACCAGGTCGACATCCTGAGTCTCACCGAGATGACGCCCGAGGCGGTTTCCGGGCTGGAGCGGGCCGGGCTGTTCCAGCTGCTGCCGTTCCGCGTGCTGAACCCGGCGGCGTGGGCGTCCGGCTCCGGGCTGGTGTCGAAGTACCCGCTCACGCCGTTGAAGCTGAGCGGCGATTCGAACCGCAAGCAGCCGAGTGCGAGCGTCGACCTCGGCGACGGGGTCCGCATCGAGGTCGTCGCGGTCCATCCGGCGGCGCCGATGTGGGACAGGCACGCCTGGGTCGACGAGGCCAAGGACCTGCCCTACGCCGACGCCGAGCACGACATCCGGATCCTGGCGGGCGACTTCAACGCCAGCCTCGACCATTCAGTCTTCCGTGAGCTGCTGACCAGGGGATACGTCGACGCGGCCGATCAGCTGGGGAAGGCACTGCAAGGGACCTGGACGAACGGGATGGTGCCGCCGGTGCCGATCGACCACGTGCTGGCGGACAAGCGGACGGCCATCGCGGACTTCAAGGTGCTGGAGATGCCGGGCAGTGATCACGACGCCGTCTATGCCGAGGTCGTCCTGCCCTAAGACAGCAGGGCGTCCAGCGCTTTGAGGGTGTCGAGGCCGTTGCTCGCCAGCGAGACGCCCCGTCCGTGCCGGATCTGCGGCTCGCGCGGGTTGACGCGGACGAGTGAACCGGTCGCGGCGCTGGCCAGTTCCGAATACCGCCGCACCGTCGGCACGGCCTGTCCGGCGCCGAGTTCCACCACCACGAGGTCGCGATGTGCGCGGCGCCAAGCCGTCAGCTCGTCGAGCTGGGCCTGGCTGCGCCGTTCCAGCCAGTCGTAGTCGCCGAACATCAGGATGTTGGGCCGCGCGAGACCGCCGCAGCGCGGGCACGACGGCAACGGTTCCAGCGCGCGCATCGTGTCCTCGTCGAGAGGGACTTCTACGTCGTCCGCGGCCCAGATCTCGCCGGTACAGCGGGCAAGGCACTGAAGGTGGTGAATGGACCCGTGCGCTTCGGCGACGTGCGGATAGCCCGCCTTCTGGAACTGTCCGTCCACATTGGACGTGAAGGCGCGTGTGCCGCCGGGTTTCCGCGCTCCCCAGGACAGCAGGATCCGGAAGCCCTCATGCGGGACGGTGTCCCGGTACAGCGCGAGCCGGTGCCCGTAGAAACCCCAGGCCAGCTCGGGGTCTTCGGCGAAATGCCGCGGGTCGGCGAGTTCGACGAAGCTGATGCCCAGCCGCTCGTACGGCGGATACGCCGTCCAGAAACCCTCGTCGCCCCGGAAATCGGGCAGACCGGAGTCGACGCCCATCCCGGCACCGGCGCAGACGAGCAGCGCGCCGGCGCCGTCGATCAGTTCCGCGGCTCGTTCGAGCTCACTCACCCGGCTTCGAAGCCTGGACGACCTCGAATTCCAGCAGGTTCGCCCCGCTGGAGACCGGCTTCGCGCGCTCGCCCGCGTGCGCCTCGCGCGCCGGGCCGGACGCCCAAGCCTGGTAGGCCTCTTCGGACTCCCACTTCGTGTAGACGAAGTAGCGCGTCTCGCCGGAAACCGGGCGGAGCAGCTCGAAGCCGAGGAAGCCGGGCTGGTTGTCGACGGCGTGCAACCGCGCGGCGAACCTCTTCTCCAGCTCGGGGCCTGCGCCTTCGGGGACCTCGATCGCGTTGATCTTCACGACTGCCATACCGCCACCCTACGGTGAAACTCTTTTGCGCCGCGATGGCCGACACGAAGATCCTCGTTTCCGGCGCGAGTGTCGCCGGTCCCGCGCCGGCATCTGGCTGGCGACCTGCACGGAACGCCCCGCTCCGCGTTGACCGCAACTAGAGGACTACTTGCGGAGGCGTGGGTTGCGCGCAAGTAAGGAGGCCTTCACGACCGTCCCTAGCCCCGCAGGGTGCCTGGGAGCAGTTCGGCGTCCGGAGGGATCACCGTGCCGTGGAACCAGGCGTCGAAGAACGGCCGCAGGTCCTGCTCGGAAAGCTTGATCGTGAACGCCTCGAAATCCGCCCAGGACGCGTTGGCGTTCCGATAGGCCGCCGGCCACTCCTTCAGCAGCCGCGCGAACGCCCCTTCGCCGATCTTCCGCCGCAGCGCGTGGATGGCCAGGATCCCCTTGTCGTAGACGCCGTGGAATTCCTGCCCGGCCCCCATCCCGACCAGTTTCGGCGTCCAGAAATCCGTGCTGCCCCGCATGATCTCGAGGGCGGCGTGGTAACGGTCGTCGAGGTTCTGGCCGTCCCGCGATTCCTGCCACAGCCATTGCGCGTACGAGGCGAGACATTCGTTGAGGCAGATGTCGGACCACGAATTCAGCGTCACCGAATCGCCGAACCACTGGTGTGCGGTTTCGTGCACCACGGTGATCAGGTCGGCCCATTTCGCGTAGGTGGGCCTGGTCTGGGTCTCCAGCGAGAAGTGGATGTCCTCGTCGAGGTAGATCCCGCCCGCCGCGTCCACCGGGTACGGCCCGAACTTCGAGGTCAGGAAGCCGATGATCTCCGGCAACCGCCTGCCGGTGTCGCGCCGGTCCTCCGCGCCCGGCGCGTACGCGTTGACCAGCGGCGTCCCGTCCGGGAGGGCCATCCGGTCGACGGTGAACTTGTCGATCGCCACCGTGGTCAGATAGGCCGCCACCGGCGTGCGCTCCTGCCAGGACGTCGTGGACCAGCCGTTCGCCGAGGTCTTCTGGATCTCGCGGCCGTTCGAGATGACGGTCCAGCCGTCCGGCACCCGGGCGGTGAGGTTGAACATCGCCTTGTCACGCGGGGTTTCGTTGACGGGATACCAGAACGACGCCGAATGCGGCTCGCCGACGATGAACGCGCCGCCGTCCTTCGACTTCTGCCAGCCGTTCTCGCTGCCGCCCGCTTTCGGGGTCGCCGACGGGTCGCCGCCGTAGACGACCTTCGTGCGGAAAGTGGTCCCGTTCCGGATCGGTTCGGCGGGGGTCACCACCAGCTCGAATTCGCCCTCACGAGCGAACTTCGCCGGTTTTCCCTCCACTTCAACGGATTGGACCGTCAAGCCGCGTAAGTCCAGGTTGTACCGATTGAGGTCCTGAGTCGCTTTCGCGCTCACCGTGGTGTCGCCGTCGAGCCGCCCCTTCGCGGGGTCGTAAGTGATCCCGACCTGGTATTCGATCGCGTCGTAACCGCCGTTGCCGTCCATCGGGTAATACGGGTCGCCCGCGCCCGAAGCACCCGGCGCCGGGTTCATCGGCGGCGGAGGGGGAGCGGCCGGTGGATCATCGACGCTGCAACCGATAATCAGGGCGCCGACGACCCCCAGAATCAGGCCGGCGGCGGGGACTCGGCTGCGCATGGAGGGGAGCTTAGTGGTGATTCACCGCGACGGGTTGATCACTTTCGGCGGCGAAGGACCGCCGATCGTCCTCCTGCACGGGTTGATGGGCAGGGCGACGACGTGGTGGCGGGTCGCTGGAAGACTCGAACGGTACGGGCGTGTCCACGGTCTCGACGCGCGCGGCCACGGACGCGGTCCGCGTGGCGGGCCATGGCGCACCGAGCGGTTCGCCGACGACGTCGCCGCGGTGCTGCGGACCTTCGGCGAACCCGCGGTCCTTATCGGACATTCGATGGGCGGCCTGCACGCCTGGGTCACCGCGGCCACGCATCCCGACCTCGTCCGCGCGGTGGTCTGCGAGGACTTCGCGCCCGACCAGCGCGGGCGGTCCGTGGACGACTGGCGAGGCTATTTCGAATCCTGGCCGGTCCCGTTCCGGTCACTGGCCCACGTGCGCGAGTTCTTCGGCGAAACCGGCGACTATTTCATCGAATGCGTCGAAGAACGGGAAGACGGCTATCACCTGATCGCCTCGCTCCCCGATCTGTACGAGATCGCGGCCGAATGGGGGCGCCGGGATTTCTGGGAATACGTCGAACGCGTCAAATGCCCGCTGCTGGCCATCGAGGGCGAGCGGACGGCGATGCCGCACGGGCAGCAGGCCGAACTCGCGGCCCGCGTACCCGGCGGCCTCGGCCGTCACATCGTCGTCGAGGGCGCCGGGCACGTCGTGCACGAAGAAGCCCCGGAGACCTATCTCGGTGCCGTCGAAGCTTTTCTCTCCGACGTCATCGGGTAGTTCCCTGCCGCAATTAGTCCTCTGGTTGCGGTAGTACGCGTTACGAACTAGCGCGACTAGAGGACGAGTTGCTTCTTGAGGGCACGAAGGTCGGTGCCCGGCCGCACGATGAGCGGCCAGACGTCCGACCCGAGGAACCCGGTCTCGTCGGTCGCCATGGTCGCGCCGCAGGCGTCGCGCTCCAGTCCGTTCCGAGCCGCCACCGCGGCGACTGCGTCCTTTGTGGACTGTCCGAAGAGGCCGTCAGTCGGGACGGCGAACCCGCGTGCCCGCAGGAGTTCCTGGGCCGTCCGCACTCGCGGTCCGGTGTCGCCGGGCTTGAGCAGCGGCCACTCCGGCAGATCGACCTTCGGTGACGCCGAGCCGAGCAGTCTCCCGACCTCGGTGCGCAGTTCCGGAAGCCGGTCGTACAGCACGGTCCCCGGGCACTCGGTCGAGTTGAAGTCCCGGTGCCCCTTGATGAACTCCGGCGAGATCCCGTACTGCGAAGCGATGTACGCGACCATCTTCACCAGCGAGTCCCAGAGCGCCGGCGTGACGTTTTCCTTGCTGTAGAGGCCCTCGTTCTCGATCCCGATGCAGGTGCTGTTGTTGTTGCCCACGTTCGCGCCGAGCACGTGCCGCGTTCCGCCGCGCAGCACTTCCAGGCTGCGATGCCGCCCTTCGGTGATGTGCCCACCACGGCTGTTCGTGAACTGCTGGCCGCTGTCCACCCAGCCGCGCGTGTCCATATGGAAGTTCTGGATCGCCCGCGACCCCCAGAACGCGCGCTCGAGCGAGTAGTCGGTGGTGTTGCCGGGATCGACCGTGTGGTGCACGACGATGTACGTCGGTTTGTGGTTCTGCACCTCGATCGCCCCGTTCGGCGGCCGGGCACCCCAGGCCGCCGTGCCGTGGATCGTCGGTTCTCGTACTGCCCCAGGCGCCGCGGCTGCGGCGGAAATCGGCGCTGTCCCCAGTAGCCCGACGGCACTTACCGTCAGGCCGCCCTTGAGCGCGGTACGTCGGTCGAAGTCGGCCACGGGCGTAACTCCCATCATGCGCGTTGGCCGGAAAACTAACCCGCCATCGCGCCGATGACAACCATTGACCAACTTTTGTCGTAGTGCGTTAGTGTTCGCCAGGGAGTGTGAACAGACCGTCCCCGGTCTGTTCGAGCAGGCCGTCGACCAGCAGGGAGTCGAGGCAGCGGTCACGCTGCCCGGATTCGTCCCAGACGAGGTCCAGCCGCGCCTTCTCGACCGGTCCTTCGGTGCCGCGCAGGACGTCGAGCAGCAGCCCGCGCACTTGGCGATCGGTACCGGCGAACTTCTGGACCTGCTTCGCGGGCCCGGCGTAGGCGGGTTTGCCCGCGTGCTGCCAGGCGCAGTCGTCGTAGATCGGGCAATCCGCGCAGCGCGGCGACCGGGCGGTGCAGACGAGCGCGCCGAGTTCCATCAGTGCCGCCGAGAGCTTCGCGGCGGGCGCGTCCTCTCGCGGCAGCAGCGCCTCGACGTCGGCCATGTCGCGGGTGTTCGACGGCGGCCCGGCGTCACCCGCGCCGTGCACCGCCCTGGCCACCACGCGCCGGACGTTGGTGTCCACCACTGGCGCCCGCTTGCCGTAAGCGAAGGCCGCGACCGCGCGTGCGGTGTACGCGCCGATGCCCGGCAACGAGAGCAGAGTGTCCACATCGGACGGAACGACGTCGCCGTGTTCGGCGGCGATGACGGCAGCCGCGGCGTGCAGCCGCAGCGCGCGCCGCGGGTAGCCGAGCTTGCCCCAGGCACGCACGACCTCGCCCTGCGAAGACGCCGCCAGCGCCGACGGCACCGGCCAGCGCGCTATCCAGTCGAGCCAGATCGGCTGGACGCGCGCGACCGGCGTCTGCTGCAACATGATCTCGCTGACGAGTACGCCCCATGCGGTGCACTCCGGCTCACGCCAGGGCAGGTCGCGCCCCACTTCGCCGAACCACTCGATCAGCACATCCGCGTCGACGCCCACCGGTCCAGCGTAGTGGCGGAGCTGAAGGGGACTTTCCCCGCGTCTCACGCGGCGAAGGGCGCTTTACCCGCAGGAATTCAGGCTGGGCGCGGAGCGCCTCCGTTGAGGGTGGTGGCGGGGGCATGGATGGAGCGGGGAAAGTCCCCTTCAGCACCTACGCGACCTCAGACAGCTGCCCCGTTTTGACGTCGTAGACGAAGCCGCGCACGTTGTCGGTGTGCGGCAGGAAGTCGCTGCGCCGCACTCGCTGCACCGAGCGCCGCACGCTGTCCTCGACCTCGCGGAACGCCTCGACCGACCAGGTCGGGCGCAGTCCACTGGCTGCTTCGAGTTCGTCCTTGAAGTCGTCTTCGGTGACCATGGACAGGCCGCAGTCGGTGTGCTGGACGATCAGCACCTCGCGCGTGCCCAGTTTTCGCTGGCTCAGCGCGAGCGAACGGATCATGTCGTCGGTGACGACGCCGCCGGCGTTGCGCAGGACGTGAGACTCGCCTTGCAGCAGGCCGAAGATCTCGAACACCCGGATACGGGCGTCCATGCAGGTCAGAATCGTTACGTGGAGCGATGGCCTCGGGGAGGAGCGGTCACCAGGAGTGACATCGCCCAGCTCCTGATTTCGCTTGAGCAGTACGTCGATGGAGGTCACGTACTCATTGGAACCGACACGCCGGGTGGAGGCAACGCGTGCGGGCGTAGATCACGGCCCGAACCAGCGTTCTTCGGCCGTTCGTGGTGGCGCCGACGTGCGGCCGACCCGCAATTCCGTCTGCAGGGTGATCACCTTCGGCCCGACCCGGTCGGCCGAGCTGAGCAGCAGCTTGCCCGCCGCCTTGCCCTTCTCGAGCACCGGCTGGTGGACCGTGGTGAGTCCGGAGCGTTCGGCTTCGGTGATGCCGTCGAAACCGGTGACCGTCAGATCCTGCGGCACCCGCAGCCCCCGGCGTTCCGCTTCGGCCAGCGCACCGAGCGCGAGGATGTCCGAAGTGCAGATCACGGCGGTGACCTGCGGATACGCGTCGAGCAGCTGACGTGCGGCCGACGCGCCGTCGTCCACGGTGTGATCGAAGCGTTCGACCACCGGCACCGTCGCCCAGTCGACGCCCGCCGCCGAGAACGCGGTGGCCAGCGCCTCGAGCCGGATCCGCTGGACGTGGAAGTGCGCGGCGCTCTGCCGCTGGATGGAGACGAAGTCGTCGTTGCGCTCGCGGGCCAGCCGCATGCACAGCACGCCGATCTGCCGGTGACCCAGCGAGATGAGGTGTTCGGCCATCGCGGTGACCGCGGCCGCGTCGTCCGGGCCGACCCGGTCGACGCCGTCCACGCGCGGCTGGTCGACGATCACCGTCGGCACCGGGCGCTCCAGTACGGCGCCCAGATGCGGGTCGTCGTCGGGCACCGAATAGACGACGAAACCGTCGACACCGGCGCGGTGCACGGCCGCGACGTCCTCGTTGCCAGGGCTCGCCGGGACCAGGTGCAGGCCGACGCCCGCGTCTTCGCAGGCCAGTGCGAGCCCTTCGAGCACGCCGATGGCGGCGGGGTCGCGGAAGGCGTAGGAGAGGTTCTCGGTGAGTAAAAGACCGACAGCTCCGGCCTTGCGCGTCCGCAGTGAACGGGCCACCGGGTCCGGGCCCGGGTAGCCGAGGCGGCGCGCGGTCTCGAGGACGCGTCGGCGCAACTCAGGGGACAGCTGGTCCGGTCGGTTGTAGGCGTTGGAGACGGTGGTCCTCGACACACCGAGCTCTGCGGCCAACGACGCCAGTGTCGCCTGCCTCCTGGTGCGGATAGGACGGCCCATCCGCAAACCGTAACGGTTCAGAACGTTTTGCAGAAGCATCACCCGACGTGTGGCAGGTCTCGATTCAGAGTGACCCTGGGTACAGCTCTCGCCTGGATGGCGGGCGTCGTCAGCCGGATGGGGTACAGTTGAATCTGACAACGGTTTCCATTACCCGGCATCTGGGACACCTGGCCTGGGCATCCGCAGGAGTGCAGTAAATGAATTCCCGCCGTACTAAGAGTGTTTTCGCGGCCGTGTCGGCCTTTGCCGTCCTCGCGCTCGGCGCGACGGCTTGCGCGTCCAGTGACAAGGCGTCGACAGGCTCCGGTTCGCAGAACGCGGCCGCCGCGAACCCGGGCGGCGGCGAGAAGATCAAGGTCGTCGCCTCGACCGACGTCTGGGGCAGTGTCGTGACCGCCGTCGGCGGCGACAAGGTCGAGGTCACCTCGATCATCCACGACCCCTCGGGCGACCCGCACTCCTACGAGACCACCGCGAGCGACGCCATCGCCGCGAAGAACGCGAAGCTGACGCTGTCCAACGGCGGCGGCTACGACGAGTTCTTCTCGAAGCTCGCGGACCAGGCCACCGACGCGCAGAAGCTGGTCGCCGTCGACATCGCCGCGACCGGCAACGAGAACGAGCACGTCTGGTACAGCCTGCCCGGCGTCGAGAAGATCGCCGACCAGGTCGCCGCGAAGCTCGGCGAGATCCAGCCCGCGTCGAAGGACACCTTCACCGCCAACGCGACCGCGTTCAAGGGCAAGACCCAGGAACTGCTGAAGAAGGTCACCGGGCTGGGCGCCTCGGGCGGCAAGGTCGTCGCGACCGAGCCCGTCGCGCACTACCTGCTCGACAGCGCGAAGGTCACTGACGCGACCCCGCCCGCCTTCGCCGAGGCCGTGGAAGCGGAGCAGGACGTGCCCGCCGCCGCGCTCAACCAGGTCAAGCAGCTGATCTCCGGCAAGCAGGTCAAGGCACTGATCAACAACGCGCAGACCACCACCCCGGTCACCCAGCAGGTCGTCGGCGACGCCAAGAGCGCCGGGATCGCGGTCGTCGACGTCACCGAAACACTTCCCCAGGGTGTGACCGACTACATTGCATGGATGACCAAGTCGGTGGAAGCGCTGGCGGGAGCACTGAAGTAGTGACCTCCGTACCTGCCGAGGCGCGTCCCGCGGTCCGTGTCCGCGGGGCGAGCCTCGCGTTCGGCACCAGGACCCTCTGGTCCGGGCTCGACCTCGACGTCGAGCCCGGCGAGTTCCTCGCGATCCTCGGGCCGAACGGCTCCGGGAAGAGCAGCCTGCTCAAGGTGCTGCTCGGTCAGCAGGGGCTGCCCGAGGGCACGGTCGAGATCGCGGGGCGGCGTCCCGGTGGGCAGAACCGGCGGATCGGCTACATCCCGCAGCAGCGCGCCCTCGACGAGGGGCTGACGATGCGCGGGGTGGACCTGGTCGGCCTCGGCCTGGACGGGCACCGGTGGGGGACGGGGCTCTTCGGGATTTCGAAACGACGCCAGCTGGTGTCGCGGGCGATCGAGTCCGTCGGCGCCCAGGCGTACGCGAAACGGCCGGTGGGGCGGCTTTCCGGCGGTGAGCAGCAGCGGCTCCGCGTCGCGCAGTCGCTCGTCGGCGACCCCGAAGTCCTGCTGTGCGACGAGCCGCTGCTTTCGCTCGACCTCGCGCATCAGCGTGCCGTGTCCGAGCTGATCGACGAGCGGCGGCGTTCGGCGGACACCGCCGTCCTGTTCGTCACCCACGAGATCAACCCGATCCTGTCCTATGTGGACAGGGTGCTGTATCTGGTGAACGGCCAGTTCCGGGTCGGGAAGCCGGACGAGGTGATGAACTCGGAGACGTTGTCCGAGCTGTACGGCACGCGGATCGAGGTGCTCAAGGTCGGCGGGCAGATCCACGTCGCCGGGGCGCAGAGCGCGCTGTGCGAGGACGAACCCCACCATTTCGACGAACAGGTTTCGTAGCGCCGTGGACAAGATGTTCGACTTCGCCCTCACTGGCGAGCTTCTCGGTCTCGACTTCGTGCAGACGGCGCTGCTCGCGGCGGCCGTCCTCGGGCTGGTGGCGGGTGTGCTCGGCCCGCTGGTCGTCATGCGGCGGATGTCGTTCGCCGTGCACGGCACCGCCGAACTGGCCTTCACCGGCGCGGCGGGCGCGCTGCTGCTCGGCGTCGGCGTCGAACTCGGCGGCCTCGCGGGCGCGGTCATCGCCGCCCTGCTGATCGGGATCCTCGGCGGCCGCGAGTCCGAACGCGACTCGGTGATCGGCGTGATCCTCGCCTTCGGGCTCGGCATGGGCGTCCTGCTGCTCTCGTTCTACGAAGGCCGCAGCGCCAACAAGTTCGGCATCCTCGTCGGGCAGATCATCACCATCGACTCGACCAACTTGAACCTGCTCGTCGGCGCGTCGGTCGTCGTGCTGGTGGTGCTCGCGGTGATCTACCGGCCGTTGCTGTTCGCCACGGTCGATCCCGCGGTCGCGACGGCGCGCGGTGTGCCGGTGCGGCTGCTGTCGCTGATCTTCGCGGTGCTGGTCGGGATTTCGAGCGCGCTCGGCGTGCAGATCGTCGGCGCGCTGCTCGTGGTCTCCCTGATGGTGACCCCGGCCGCCGCGGCCGCGCGGGTCACGGCGAGCCCGTGGA
This sequence comes from Amycolatopsis sp. cmx-11-12, assembly GCF_046269425.1. Classification (NCBI taxonomy): domain Bacteria; kingdom Bacillati; phylum Actinomycetota; class Actinomycetes; order Pseudonocardiales; family Pseudonocardiaceae; genus Amycolatopsis; species Amycolatopsis sp. cmx-11-12. The sequence goes on from NZ_JADNQM010000024.1 coordinate 38,982, forward strand.
AGGCGACCGTGCTGTCGATCGTGTTCGCGGAGATCGCGGCGCTCGGCGGGATCATCCTTTCGCTCGCGCCGGGGAAGCCGGTGAGCGCGTTCGTCACGACGATCTCGTTCGTGATCTACCTGGTCTGCCGCCTCATCGCTTGGCTGCGCGGCCGCTCCTCGCGCGTCCGCGTCGAACCGACGGCGACGCCGCAGCCCGCCTTGAGCTAGTGTCCTGAGTCCGAAGTTCGTGTCGTAAGTGCGCGGGCTAGCACGGTGACCCCGTTCGCCGAACTCGCGTGCTCGGAGACGTGGCTCGCGTGCTTGAAGGCGGATCTCGCGTGTGCGGTCTCCAAGCACGCGAGATACGGCTCTGAGCACGCGAGTGCCGGGTTTGATCCAGATTCCCGCTGGACGCACGAACCTCCGGCGCGGGGCACTAGTGTGGCGATTCGTTAGTTCGCGGCTTGAGTTCGTGCTCAGATTCCGGTGTTGTGTCACGCTGTTCGGTGTACTGCGTGCCCAGCCGCCCAGCACGTGTCGCGAAAGCCACTTTCGCGACATCTGACGTCCCGAAAGTGGCTTTCGCGACGCATCAGGTCTGGCGTTGTTGGCGAATTCGGGTCCTGACGGGACTGCGAGCGGCGGCGGCCGTTCGGGCGAGCGGATCGTGAGTGGTAAATAATCCCGCCAACCTCAGGAGCAACGATTCAGCAGGTGGGGTTCATTCAGCGATGGGTGACCGGGTTCCAGCATCAATTTGCGGTGCGAATTTCAGGCGCGACACTAGCGGATCGGGTCCGAGGTTCGTGTCGTAAGTACGCGGGCAACCACGGTGACCCCGTTCGCCGCACTCACGTGCTCAGAGCCGTAACTCGCGTGTGCGGTCTCCAAACACGCGAGATCCGCCTCTGAGCACGTGAGTGCGGGGTTTGATCCAGGTTCGGTTCCCGCTGGACGCCGCAGCCCGCCTTGAGCTAGCGGATCGGGTGTTCGGCGAGCGCCTTCTTGACCGCTGCGAGGAAACCAGGGTCGATGAACGCCAGCTGACCCCCGGCCACGCTGCGCTCCACGGCTTCGAGGACCACGACGTTCGCGTTCACGAAAGCGTCGACCGCCTCGGCCTGTGACGTCTTCTGGGTGAAGTGCGCCAGCATCGTCAGGTTCGTGAACGCGCCCGACAGATACCGCGAAGACGCCTTCGTGAACGAGTCGCCGTAGATCAGGACCTTCTCGTCGACGGTCCCGACCAGCGGACTCGCGGTGCGGTACACCGGCCGGTCGATGTCGCCGTTGGTCTCGCCCGCGCGCTCGACCAGGCCGTCCGGGCGGAGGCTGTAGAGCGTGTTCGTCTTCGTGCCCTGTTTGCTGATCAGCGGCGGCAGGTCGGCGGTCGCGTCGTACTGGCCCATGGGCACGCTCATCCAGGTTTGCGTGACGCCCGGTTTGATCGCGTTCGCGATGGCGCGCGTCATCACCAGTGCGCCTTCGTCGGCCCAGTGGGTGTCGTTCGGCGGGTAGATCGGCCGCTGCACCCGGCCTTCGGACGCGCGCAGCTCGGGCCGCAGGTCGATCGCGCGGGCGTCCTTGAGCATCCGGTGCCAGGTGGTCGCCTCGGCCGAACGCGAGCAGTCCTTGCCGGGATAGGTGTCGGGCAGGAACTGCGGGACCATCGTCGACTTGTCCGGCGCGACGACGAATTCGAACCGCCTCCCGGACTGCTCGACAGCGCGCCGCAGCTCGTTGATCTTGGAGATGGTCTCGGGCAGCGGCCGGGACGGATCGCATTTCGCGTCGGCGTCGTAGCCGTAGTACAGCCAGCCGTCGCGGCCCTGGACGACGCGGCGATAACCGGACGCGGCGTTCGGCGTCGGCCCCTGGGTGGGCGCGGTCTTGGACTGCGTCGGCGCCGGCGGGGCGGGGATCGGGCCCGCCTGCTGCTGCGGTGGCGGCTGGTCGAGCGGGGCACCCTCGCCGAAGACGCCGCGGCTGATCGCGTCGGCGGCGGCGATCGCGCCCGGCCGGAACGACAGCTGGTCGATGGCCCAGGTCGGCAGGTCGGTGAAGAAACCCCAGCCCTTGTCGAGACCGGGGAAGCTCGCGAGCTTGTGGTTCTCGATCTCTCCCGGCCGCACGCCGAAGACCCACAGCAGGGCCGGGGTGGTGAAGAACAGGAGCGCGCTGATCAGCGCGGTCAGCTGCCTGCCGCCGTGGCGGGGACGGTGCAGCGCGTGCTCACGCGGAAGCCACGCCTCGTGGACGGCTGGCAGTTGCTGGGATTCGGACGCCACCCCTCCACCGTAATCACCCCGTGTCTCCCGCACGTGAGAACCGCCCCCAAAGCGCGTTTAGCCCGCTAAACGCGATCTGGCCACGCTCGGCCCCAGCCCTGCCCCGGATCGCGATTAGCCCGCTAAACGCAAGTGCGCCGGGCCGCGACGCCCCGGCCCAGGAGCGCGTTTAGCGGGCTAAACGCGATCCGGGGTCAGTGGAGCATGAGCAGGACTTGCAGCTCACCGACCAGGAATCCGATGGCCCCGCCGACGGCGATGAGCTTCCACTCGTCCTGCCGGAACGCCGGCCGCAGCAGCCCCTCGAACTCCAGCGGCGTCAGCCCGAGCATCCGCCGCTCGACGATCTTCGCGACGTCCATCGCCTCGGTCAGGTAGCCCTCGGCATGGCGGATCGTCGGCGGCAGGTGTTCCAGGGCCTTCCGCGCGGCCGCCTGTTTGATCTCGCGCAGCCGCGCCCCGCCGACGGCCATCGCGACCATCGGTTTCGCGACGCTCGCCTGCTCGTCGACGGCCTGCGCCACCAGCCGTTCGACCAGCGCGTACAGCCGGTCCGACCGCGGCCCGCGCAGGACGGCGTCGAGCAGGTTCGGCACGGTCAGGATCTCGTTCGCGATCATCTCGCCGTACTGATGCGCGACCTCGGCCCGCCGCCGCTGGAACTTGCCTTGCAGGATCACCCGGCCGACCCGCACCGGCTCGCGCGGCACGAAGATCAGCTTGATCGCCAGCCAGTCGGTGAACAGCCCGATGCACCCGCCGAAGATCGGCAGCACCCACGGTTCCTTCGTCACCGCCCAGACGAACGCCTGCACGACACCGAGCCCGAAACCGAAGTAGATCCCCGTGCGCGCGATGAACGCCATCTCCGGCCGCGACGTTTCGCGGATCAGCCGGACGAGCAGCTTCTTGTCCCTGGTCAGCCGCTGCACGGTCATATGCTGGAAGTCGAGCACCTCGTCGAGGTTCTCGGTCATCTCCGCCATGAACTCGCGCACCAGCCGCGGCGTCGACGCCTGGACCTGCTTGATCAGCAGTTCCTGTGCCATCGTCGGCATGACCTCCCAGAGCCTGGGATGGTGCTGCTCCAGCACTTCGCGGGCGACCTCGTCCACGGCCCGCAGCAGCGGCTGCTCGATTTCGCGCGTGATGATCGCCGGGTCGATCCGGCGGAAGACCTCCTTGACGTCCAACAGGTTCGACGTCAGCAGCTCGGTCGCGACGGCGGCCATCCGCCCGCCGTGCTTGGGCACCACACCCTGCCAGCCGAGGAACGGCTTGATCCCGACGAATTCCAGCGGCTTGAACATCATCTCGATGGCGACGCGTTTGGTGACGTAGCCGATCAGCGCGGCGATGAACGGGATCGCGGCGTACAGCCACCAGTGCCGGGCGAGGTCGTCGAGGACGGCGTCCATGGGACCTCCTCGCTTGTTCTCCGAAGATGGGAAACGGTATCGCGAAGTCAGGGCTAGCGGCGCGCAGCGTCTCCGTTGAGGTGGCGGAGGGGCAGTGGCGGGTCAGTGAAGCAGCAGAAGTACCTGAAGTTCACCGACAAGGCCGCCGATGACGGCGCCGACGGCGATGAGCTTCCACTCGTCCTGCCGGAACGCCGGGCGCAGCAACTGCTCGAATTCCAGCGGGTTGAGCTGCCGCATTCTGTCCACAATGGTGTTCCGGACGTCGAGCGCGTTGACGGCGTAACCCTCGGCGTGCCGGATCGTCTCCGGGATCCGAGCCGCCGCCTTCGCCGCCGCCGTCTGCTTCATCTCCTGGAACTTCCGGCTCCCGACGGCCATCGCGACGAACGGCTTCACGACGCTGGCCTGCGCGTCGATGGTCCGCTGCACCTCGCGGGTGATCATCGTGAACAGCTTGTCCGACTTCGGCCCGCTCAACACGGCTTCGAGCAGGTTCGGGATGGTGATGATCTCGCGCGCGATCATGTCGCCGTAGTCCGCGGCCACCTGGTCCTTGCGTTTCTGGAACACGCCTTGCCAGGTGTAGAAGCCGAAGAACCGTTTCGGCTCGCGCGGCAGGAAGATCATCTTCAGCGCGATCCAGTCGGTGAACCAGCCGATGCCGATACCGAACAGCGGCAGCACGACCGGCGACTTCGTCAGTGCCCACACGAGCAGTTGCACGCAGCCGAGGGAGAAGCCGAACACGATCCCCGACCGCGCGATGAACCGCATCTCCGGCCGCGAGATGTCGCGGATCAGCCGGTTCAGCAAGGCCTTGTCGCGCACCAGGTTCGTCACGACCATGTGTTTGAGGTCGAGGACGTCCTCGATGTTCTCCGCGATCTCGCCCATGATCTTCGTGATCGCGCGTGGCGCCTCGGCCTGCACGCGTTTGAGGAGCATCTGCTGCGCGGTGTTCGGCAGCACTTCCCACAGCCGCGGCTGGTACTGCTCCATCACCTCGCGCGTGACGTCCTCGACGACCCGCAGCAGCGGCTGCTCGATCTCCTTCGCCACCTGCGCCGGGTCGAGCCTGGCGAAGATCTCCTTCGGGTCGACGAGGTTGTTCGTCAGCATCTCGGTGGCGGTGGCCGCCATCCGCTCGGCGTTCGCCGGCAGCACACCCTGCCAGCCGAGGAACGGTTTGACGCCGACGAATTCCACCGGCTTGAACATCATCTCGATGGCGACGCGTTTGGTGACGTAGCCGATCAGCGCCGCGATGAACGGCATGCTGACGTACACCGGCCAGTGCTCGCCGAGATCGGCGATGACGGCGTCCACTTGAAGCCCCTCCCGCGTCTTGCTAGAGGGAACCTAGTCGCCTGTCCTCAATGGAGGAGTAGCAGGACCTGAAGTTCACCCACGAGCCCGCCGATCACCGCGCCGACCGCGATCAGCTTCCATTCGTCCTGCTGGAAGGCGGGTCGCAGGATCCCTTCGAACTCGAGCGGGGTCAGTTGCTGCATCTTCACGACGATCGTGTTGCGGACGTCGAGCGCGTCAGTGGCGTAGCTCTCCACGTGTTTCACCGTTTCGGGGAGATACGCGATCGCCTTCTCCGCCGCGGCCACCTTCATATCCTGATACTGCTTGCCGCCGACGGTCAGTGCCACCAACGGTTTCGCGATACTCGCCTGCGCGTCGATGGTCCGCCGGACCTCACGGCTGATCATCGAGAACAGCTTGTCCGACTTCGGGCCGGTGAGCACGGCCTCCATCACGTTCCGCACGGTGAGGACCTCGTCCGCGATCAACGCGCCGTAGTCGCGGGAGGCTCACGCGGGTAGAAGATCATCTTCAGGGCCAGCCAGTCCGTGACGAACCCCGTGACGAAACCGAAGATCGGCATGATCAGCGGCTGCTTCGTCAGCGCCCACGCGACGAACTGGACCAGGCCGATGATGAAGCCGAACCAGATCCCGGACCGGGCGATGAAGCGGAGTTCCGGGGTCGCGACCTCCTTGATCAGGCGGCAGGTCAGCGATTTGTCCCGGACCATCGCGTTGATCAGCATCTCGTTGACGTCGAGGACCTCGTCGATGTTCGTCGACACCTCGCGCATCAGCCGCGCGACGACCTTCGGTGCTTGCGCCCGCACCTGGTCGACCAGCATCCGCTGCGCCCGCGTCGGGAGCAGTTCCCACAGTCTGGGCTGGTACTGCTCCATCACCTCGCGGGTGACGTCCTCGACGGCCTTGAGGAGCGGCTCTTCCAGTTCCTTGACGACCTCGTCGGGATCGAGCCGGGAGAAGATCTCCTGCGGATCGACGAGGTTCTTGGTTAGCAGGTCGACGGCGGTGGTCGCCATCCGGCGAGAGTTGGCCGGGATGACTCCCTGCCAGCCGAGGAAGGGTTTGATCCCGACGAACTCCAGCGGACGGAACATCATCTCGATGGCGACACGTTTCGTGATGTAGCCGATGAGCGCGGCGATGAAGGGCATCGTGGCGTAGACGTGCCAGTGCTCCCTGATGTCGTCCAGGATCGCCGAGATGTCCAACCGGGCCTCCCCTGCTTACGGCCTGTCAACGATGCAGGATGCCATGTGATCGACCGGTCGTACGCCGAGTGCAGCCGTTTGGCGGTACTACCTGACGGGCCCAAGCTCATTAAGGTGTCCGCCATGGTCGCTCCTGAGAAGACGGCGCCTCAGGCGCCCTCAGCGAAATCGCCCCAGTTCGCGGGCGCCGTCCGCGGATACGACAAGCGTCAGGTCGACGAGCGGCTCGCCGAACTGTCGACCGAACTCAAGCAGACCTCGCGCAACCGCGACGAGGCCGTGGCGACCGCCGGTGAACTCACCAAGGCGCTCGGCCACGCCCAGAAGGAACTCGACGAGACCAAGGCCGCCCTCGTGCGGATGAGCGCGAGCCCGTCCGGCGCCGGCGCGATGGCCGAACGCGTCCGCATGATGATGCAGCTCGCCGAGGAGGAGATCGCCGACCTCAAAGCGGCCGCGGAAGCCGACGCCAAGTCGACCCGCACCGAAGCGGACAGGTACGCCCACGAGACGCAGCGCGCGAGCGACAAGGCGGCCAAGGACGCGCAGGCCGAACGCGAGAAACTGCTCGCGGACGCCAAGGCCGAGATCGAGCGGCTGAACTCCGAGGCGGCGCAGAAGCGCAAGGAACTGGACATGGAGAGCGTCCGGACTCGCGCTGCCGCGGACAAGAAGGCCGAGGAGGCTTCGGCGGCTCGTCGTGCGGAGGCGGAGAAGGCCTCTGCGGACAAGATCGCGGAAGCCGACCGAGTCTCGGCGAACAAGCGCTCCGAAGCCGAGCGGCTTTCGGCGGAGAAGATCGCCAAGTCGGAGAAGTCTTCGGCGGAGGACATCGCCGCGAAGCAGGAGCAGGTCGCGGAGGCTCTCGCCGACGCGAAGACCCAGCAGACCGAGGCTCAGCAGGCCCGGAAGCTCGCGCTGGAACTCCGGTCGAAGGTCGCCGAACGGCTTTCCGCCACGGACGTCGCCGTCCAGGAGGCCATCAAGCTGCTGGCTCCCGCCCCCGAGGCCACTGCCGCGTCCAAGGCGGCTGAAGCACCCAACAAGACGGCTCCTACCAAGACCAACGGCCCACGTCCTTCCTGATCTCTCAACGCTGGACGACGGCGAACAGTTCGTCGTCGATCCAGCCTCTGGTGCGGCGGAGGTTGTGACGGTGATCCTGGCCACAGAGCGCTTGTCGGTCTGCGAATTCGCCCGCCGGATGACCGCCGACGGACTGGTGGTCGGCACGTCCGGCAACGTCTCCGCGAGACAGGGCGAGCTGGTCGCGGTGACCCCGACCGGGGTCGACTACGCCGGGCTGCGGCCGGAAGACGTGCCCGTGGTCGACCTCGAGGGCGAGATCGTCGACGGTTCGCTCAAACCGACCAGCGAACTCCCGATGCATCTCACCGTCTACCGGGAGGCGGCGGATCCGGACGGCAAGGCGGTCTCCGCCGTGGTGCACACGCATTCCGTGCACGCCACGGCCGTCTCCACCCTCGTCGCCGAGGTGCCGCCGATCCACTACATGCTCGCCGCGATCGGCCCGACGGCCCGCGTCGCGTCCTACGCGACGTACGGCACCGAGGAACTCGCCAAAGCCATGCTGGAGGCGCTGGAAGGCCGCCGGGGCTGCCTGTTGGCCAACCACGGCACGATCACCTTCGGCGACAGTCTCGCCTCCGCGTACAGCCGGGCGCAGCAGCTCGAATGGGTCTGCCAGGTCTGGCTGACGGCGCGGGCGGCGGGAATGCCGAACCTGCTCCCGCCCGCCGAGATCGAGCACGTCGTGGAGAAACTCCGCGGCTACGGACAGCTTTAGGAGGCCGCAGGCTCCGCTTCGAGATCCACCGCGTGCACCGCGTCGAGGAGTTCGACGACGTTGGGGTCGTCGACGGCTTCCTTGATGCACTGCCACAGCTGAAGATTCGCCAGGGCCCACCGTGAGTAGGTCTCAGCGGCCTTGGGGTTGTAGAAGTAATAGCCGCTGTCGTGGACATCGCGTTGCTCGCCGACGATCTTGTGTGCCAGCTCGCGGAGACTCAGCCCGTTCTCCCGCAGATAGCGGTGGGCGAGCACGACGGGCGTCACCGGCAGCGCCTTGAACAGCGTGTCGGCGTCGCTCAACGCCTGGGCCTCCAGCGAGATGTGCCGGCCGCGGGTGGCCATCTCGGCCTCGTCGATGATCTCGTCGATCCACCGGGCCACGGTTTCCCCGACCCCGCACTCCCGCAGGATGCCCAGCCGGAGGTCTCGTCCGGCGGCCGCGGGGGAGTTCCGGAGCACGATGTAGTTCACGTCGTGCACCAGCGCCGCCACCTCCACGACGGTGCGATCCGCACCGTTGTGCTCGGCGAACCCGGCGGCCTTGGCCCGGACAAAACTCACGTGGTGCCAGCCGTGGAACTGTAGTTTGTCCGCATAGCGCCAGCACAGTTGCCGGACGCGATGCTCGACGGCGTCGATGGCCTGGGCAGGAATCGTATTCTTTCGCGCGCGCATACACCTCTCCGATCCCGTTTACAGACGGGCGGAGTAATGGTATGCGCCTTCGGCGGCGGTGTGTAGTTAGATGCGGCCGGCCAGGTCCCCCAATCGGACCTCCACCGGAACGTGACGATGCCCGATTCCGGTCTTCGGGTCATAGGAAAGACTGAACTCGCTTACCGGGCGTGATTTCACCAAAAACGTCATAGTCCCTTCGGTGGCTTCGGGAATCCGATGGAACTCGTCCGCGTACATGACGCCTACCGACCCGGCCTGACACAGCGCGCTACGTCGTAACCGAACCGATGTGATCAATCCGGAGAGCTGGTCGCGCAGGGTCGAATAACGCTCGTGGACGTAGTGGCCACGGAGGATCGTGGTGCAGAAGTGATATCTGTGGTTGTGCACGGAATCGGCGTAGCCCTCACGCCAGTCCTCCGGTGCCTTGTACTCGTGGAGCCAGATGGAAAAGGGATCCGTCGGGGAGTCGAGCAGGCACCAGGCGAAATGGGTGGTCGTCTCGCGGGATCGGCCGAGTACCGCGCTCGCCTCGTCCGGGCTCAGCGAATCCAGGTGCTGCCGGAGGTCCGTGCGCAGATCGGGTCTCGACGTCCAGTCCCGGAAGATCTCGTCGACGACTTGCCAATGCTGCGCCAGCGGCAGGTCCGTCGTGCGGAGCAGCGCGGACAACTGGGTGAGGGGGGACAAGCGAGTGAGCAACTTCAGCTCCTCAGTTCTAGTACTTTGCGACGCCGAGAGGTCAGGGGTTCAACTCGGCGAGTGTGGTGAACTCCTTCCGGAAGGTGTGGAACTTCCCTTCCAGTTCGAGGAAGTTCTCTTCGGATAGGGGAGAGCCGGTGATCTTTTCGTACAGGGAGAGGAAATCCGCTCTCGTCGTCGTGGTGGAGATGCGGAAGTGCCGTCCGGAACGGGATTGGGACACGCGCAGGAACTCGGAGCGTTCCTTGTTGTACAGGAAGGAACCTTCGCTGAACCGCAGCGTCCGCGGATACAGCGTGGTCGCGCCGCGGATGTCGCTGTACAAGGTCACCCACACGCTCTCGTCGAACACCTCGAGCCGGTCCAGTGGCGGGTCGGCGACGACGGTGATGTCCACCAGTGAGCACCGGCTGCGGGCCAGGAACAGCCCGACCAGGCCGATGCTGATCTCGTCGTTGAGCCGCGCTTGGATCGTCTCGTAGTCCATGCCCGCCTCTTCGCTGCGCAGGAGATAGCGCGCCCTGCCGCTGATGGCTCCCTCGTCGCGCGGGTCGGCGATGACCACGCGAAGCTCCCTTTCGGTGCGGGACAACAGCAATCGGGCCGCGGCGTGCCTGCCGGAGAACCCTCGGAAGAAGTAGTGCCGGGCCACGTCGAGGTCTTCGGTCATGACCCGGTTGAACAACGGATCCGGATCGGCGGTCGCCTCGAACACGTGGGTGGGAAAGAATTCCTTGTTGAGCGAACGGTATTCGGCGCTCAGCGCTTCCAGTGCGCGTCGGCTTTCCTCGATCACCGGGGTCACCAACGCGCGCTGTGACGCGGCGGCGGTGATCAGGGTCTGGCCGAAGCCGACCACCGCGGAGATCAGGGTGCCGGTGCCCACTGAAGTGAGCAGGGTTTTACCGGCGCCGGGATCCATCATGCTGGAGATCCACAGGCTGAGGCCCGCGACGACGACCAGTACGGTGAGCAACAAGCTCGTCCTGGTCCAGAAGATCTCTTGCAGTGGGGTACGGCGGAGCCGGTCGGCGTCCGCGGGCACGGGGGTCACCTCCTTGATCCGCACCCGAACGGACGAACGCATTGCGTATCTGTTCGAGTGCGGGGAGTTACTCTACGCGCCTCGTGACAATGCCGAAATAAGAAATTCGGGGGAAAGATACCAACAGCGAACGTAACGCACGGCTATACCTTATTCGCGGCCGAGGTTTCGCCGAAACGCGGAAAAACCGCTCACGGAGCGTGTGGAAGGATCCCTTCGTACCAAGCGGGGCCGGGCTTCGCGGACGACAGTGTTTCGACAACGGCCGAAGACGGCGCGGTGTACACCGTGGGGAAGTCGATCTCGCCTCTGGTGGGGTCAAGTGTCCACGCGAGTCGCTCATCTTCCAGTGAACTCTCTCGTATGAAAGGAAAGTGGGCGTCCGCGCCATTTTTGTTACCCCTCGGGTCGAGCCGGATCCATCGGTCCAAACCGGCGAGATACACGCCGTTGAGCCCGTGCAGGACGCCGATCCGCTGATAGCAGAACCCGGCCGGGATACCTTGACTGCGAAGCAAAGCGGCCAGCAGGTGGGCCTTCGCGTAGCAGAGGCCGACCCGCTCGCGCAGAACCTCGGAGGCCATAAGAGTGACCCGGGAATCGGCGGCATCCACCGTATGGGCGATCTCGTCGCGCACGAAGTGAAACATCGAACGAATCACGTCGACTTCGGTGCCGCCGGTCGGTGACAGCGCGTCAGCCGTTTCGCGGATCAGTGGATGATCGTGATCGATGACCGCGTCGGCGACCAGATAATCGTCGAGCCGCTCGGATTCGATCTTCAAGGTGATTTTCACGAGGCTCCGTTCAGTACGGTGTCGACGGCTTCTTCGAGGAATTTCGGACCGGAGTCGCCGCCGCGCAGGAGTAGCCGGAACCAGATCGCCCCCGCGAGCAGATCCATCACCACGACCGGGTCGACGCTGGATCGTAGTTCGCCCCTTGTGGCGGCACGGTCGAAGATCGGCTCTTCGCGTGCCAAACGGTCGGCGAAGAAACTCCGCGACACCTCACCGAGTTCCGGGCGGCGAGGGCCCGCCGTCAACGTCTCCGTGACGACCGGCGCGGTGTGTTCCGAGGTCAGCAACCGGTGGATCTGCGTCGCCACGGCGAGAAGGTCGCCGCGGAGGCTGCCGGTGTCCGGGACGTCGAGCGCGAACAGTCCTGACTCGCGCAGCGCCGCGGCCAAGAGCGCGTCCTTGGACGGCCACCACCGGTACAGCGTCGTCTTGTTGACTCCGGACCGGGCGGCGACGGCCTCGATGGCGAGCTTCTCGTAGCCGTGTTCGGCCAGCAGTTCGAGGGTGGCGGCGAAGATCGCCTCGGCCTTGCGCGGACCGTTCTGCGTGCTCACAGAGCGACAATACAACGCACCGTTGCGTTGCGCATCGAACGCCAGTACTTTGCAACGCAACGGTGCGTTGCATTCAGGAGGTATTCCATGGTCCCCATCGTCTTCGTCCACGGCATCCGGCTCAGCGGTGCCGCCTGGGCCGAGCAGCTCGAACACTTAGGCGCTTCCGCGCGAGCAGTCGATCTGCCCGGCCACGGCACCCGCCGAGGCGAGCGGTTCACCCTGACCGGCGCGGTGGACGCGGTTGTCGAAGGCATCGAGGAGCCCGCGCTGGTCGTCGGGCATTCGCTGGGCGGATACGTCGCGATCGCCGCGGCCGCGAGGCATCCGGATCGTGTCGCCGGCCTCGTCGTCGCGGATTCGACCTTTCTGCCAGGGCGGACGCTGGAGACGCCGTTCCGCGTCGCGCACGGCTTGCTCATGCGGCTGCCGGAGCGGGGTGAGCGGCTGAGCCGATGGCAGTTCCGGAGCGTCCTGTCGCCGAAGCTCGCCGAGGCGGTGATCAGCGGTGGCATCGCGACCGAAGTGATCCCGGACGTGGCCAAGGCCTTCGCCGACCTCGACGTGCTGGCGGAACTCGCCACCTACCCCGGCCCGACCTGGCTGATCAACGGTGCACGCGACCACTTCCGCCGCCACGAGCGCCGGTTCCTCGCCGCGTGCGCGGACGGGCGGCTCATCACCGTGCCGGAGGCCGGGCACTACCTGCCGATGGTGCGAGGCGAGGAGTTCTCCCGGCTGGTGCTCGACGCGGCCCGCTGCCTGCCGACTAAATCAGATGCGACCGGCGGAGCCCCTCGCTAAGATGATCACCATGTGTTCCGTCATCCACACCTGGCAGGCCTTTCGCCTCCGGTCGACGCGCTGACCCTGGTGCCGGCCCTCGCCGACGCCAAGGTCCACGTCCACCGTTCGCCAAGGGATGACAAGGATCTTCATCATGCGCGCAGATTCGCGCCCCATTTTCGTCTTCGTTCACGGCGGTTCCAGTAACGCGCGGGCCTGGGGCCCGTTGCAGAACGAACTGGCTCTGCTCGGGTACCGCTCGCACGCCGTCGACCTGCCAGGTCACGGCGACCACGCGGACAGCCCGGCCGCCTACTACCGGCAACCCCAGGACCTCGCGGCACTGGCGGCCGCTCCCTCCCCGCTGCGCGGAATCACGTTGCAGGACAACGTGAAGCACGTGGTGGACACCCTGCGACGGCTCGCCGAAACAGGGCAGGCCGTCCTGGTCGGCAACAGTCTCGGAGGGCTGACGATCAGTGCCGTCGCCAACGCCGCGCCGGAACTGCTCGACCGCGTCGTCTACCTCTCCGCGCTCTGCCTCAGCGACCCGGCCATGCTCACCGAGCCGTGGGACGTGGTCGACGACAACCTGCTGGACGCCCTGGCGGCGCGGATCACCGTGCCGGACGCGGACGAACCCGGTGTGGTCCGGCTGAACTGGCGTAGCGCCCACGGCGACCCGGCGTTGTTCGCCGAGTTGAAGGCAGCCATCATGGCCGACTCCACCGACCATCAGTTCCGGCTGTTGCTGGACTCCCTGGATCCGGACGAGAGCTACGCGGTGCTCGAACCGGGGGCGCTGGTCCAGGCCGACGGATGGGGGCGGGTCCCGCACACCTACGTCCGGCTCACCTCGGATCTCAGCATCACCCCGGCCGTCCAGGACTACATGATCCGCAAGGCCGACGAGCTGACTCCGCACAACCCGTTCGAGGTGCACACCCTGGCCTCGTCGCACGTCGGCTACTTCAGCAGGCCACAGGTCTTCGCCGAGCTGCTGACCGGTCTCGTCTGAGCCAGTGCCCTCGCCGCCGGTTTCGGCGGCGGGGGTGCTCAGGGTCGCAGCCTGTCGATCTCCGCGGTCAGCTCGGAACGGAGCGAGTCGTGCTGAGGTCCCAGCGAAGAGGCCCAGTTTTCCACCGGGTAGAGCCAGACCGGCCGTCCGACCTTGTCGGCCGGTTCCCAGTCGTACCGCGGCCAGACATGCGCGTGCAGGAACGGATCCGTGTTGCCGAGGATCTCCAGGTTCACCCGGCGGAAGCCGGAATCCCTTTGCGCGCAGACGTTTTCGACGGCTTCGCCGAGCAACTCCATTTCCGCCAGGAACTCCAGCCGCCGCGTCTTCGGCAGGTCGGTCAGCCTGCCGACGTTGGGGGTATCGGTCAGCAGGACGCAGTAACCCGGCAGGAACTGGGTGTCGCCGATCACCGCGAATCCCGCGCCCAGTCGTCGAAGCACAGTCGGGTTCTCGCCGCGCAGCGCCGACCCGACCCGATCCCGTTGCCAGTCATCGGTCATGAGTCAAGCTAACCGACCGGCATGAGTGAGCCTTCGGCGTTGGTCGTGAACTGGGTCGCCAGCCGGACCGGCCCGGGGTGTGGAGCCAGGACGATCGACGCGAACGGGGTCGAGGTCACGCCGGTCGCGTAGTTGGTCTGGAGATGCACGCTGACATGCACGTTCCGGTCGGCGGGTATCTCGAACGTGACCGAGCCCCACGAGACCACGTACTGCCTGCCGTCGATGCTCGCGAAAGGCGCGTAGTGGCGCACCGCGTTGACACTGAAGGGAGGTATGTCGACGACGAGCAGCCGGCGCGGACCGTCGTGGTTGTCGACGTAGGGGATCACGCCAGGCTGCGTGGCCAGGTCGGTCATTCTCGGTGCTCCATCAGAATTGGTAGTACAGGAACGGGCTGAACGTCCCCGTGGCGATCAGGATGGCCGCGTACACCAGCCCCACGGTCATCACGCCGATCCGCAGCGCCGTCGCCGGGCGGCTCCGTGAGGACTCCAGCAGCGGCCCGGTCACCGGATGCGCGGGCAGGAAGATGATCGCCAGCGCGCACAGCAGGATGATGAGCCGCTGGTTGGTCACCGCGCTCTCGACGACGTCGGTGAGGCCGGTGAAGTCCGGCAGCACCATGTGCCCGATCATGCCGAGCGCGTGCGGCAGGTCCTTGGCGCGGAAGAACACCCAGCCGAAGACCACGAGCACGAGGGTCAGCGCACGGCGGCCGATGCGGGCGGCCTGGGTCTTCGGGGTGACGTCGTAGCCGAAAGCGCGTTCCACGATCAGCAGCGCGCCGTGATAGATGCCCCAGATCAGGAACGTCCACTGCGCGCCGTGCCAGAACCCGGTCAGCACGAACACGATGCACAGGTTCCGGTACGTGTGCCCGGCGCCGGTGCGGTTGCCGCCCAGCGGGATGTAGACGTAGTCGCGGAACCAGCGTGACAGCGACATGTGCCAGCGTCGCCAGAACTCGGTGATGGTCACCGACGAGTACGGTCGCGCGAAGTTCTCCGGGAGCCGGAAGCCGAGCATGCGGCCGAGCCCGATCGCCATGTCGGAGTATCCGGAGAAGTCGAAGAACAGCTGAAGGGTGTAGCCGATCGCGCCGAGCCAGGCGATCGCGAAGGTCATCTGGTCAGGTGGAGTGTTGAAGCACGCGTCCACCATCGGGCTGAGCGAGTCCGCGATGATCGTCTTCTTGCACAGTCCGAGCGCGAAGCGCGGGAAACCGGCGGCGATGTCGTCGAGGCGGTGCGAGCGCTGCTGCGGCAGCTGGTCGGCGATCTCGCGGTAGCGCACGATCGGCCCGGCCACCAGCTGCGGGAACATCGCGATGTACGCGGCGAACGACACCGGATTGCGTAGCGCGCGGCGTTCACCGCGGTAGATGTCCACCACGTACGAGATGTGGTGGAACGTGTAGAACGAGATGCCGATCGGGATGACCAGGTCGGCCACCGGGAAGCCGCCGCCGAACCAGTGTGTCACGGCCGCGATCTGCTGGGTCGCGAAACCCGCGTACTTCCAGATCAGCAGCATGCCGACGTTGAGGCCGATGACCCCGAGCAGCAGCCGCTTGCGCCGCTTGTTTTGCAGGTCCCACGCGTTCGGCTCCAGCGCGGGCCCGGCCAGGAAGTTGACCACCATGCAGCCGATCAGCACCAGCGTGTACGGCCCGGCGCCGGTGGCGTAGAAGATCAGGCTGCCCGCGGCGACGATGCCGTTCCGCCAGCTGCGCGGGCACACCAGCACGGCGAGCAGTACCGCCGGCATGAAGTACCACAGGAACAGCGGCGAAATGAACGACATCGGTGCGGGGTCCCCCAGAGCGGTTACGCGTTATCCGCTGGTGACCTTAGCCTGAGGCCCCCGCCCGATGTCGATGAACTACGTGTGACGAAGTGCGGGGTCAGACACGTCCCTTGAGACGACGACGGCGCGCCACCTCGGCCAGCAGCACCCCGGCCGCGACCGACGCGTTGAGCGACTCGACACCGGCCGCCATCGGGATCGACACGGTCGCGTCGCAGGTCTCCTTGACCAGCCGGGAGAGCCCGCGGCCTTCCGAGCCGAGCACGATGACCAGCGGGTCCGCCGCGAGGTTCAGTTCGTCGATGTCCACCGAGCCGTCCGCGTCGAGGCCGACGACCATCAGGCCGTCTTCCTTCCACGCCTTCAGCTGGCGGGTGAGGTTGGTCGCGACGGCGATCGGCAGCTTGGCGGCGGTGCCGGCGGAGGTCCGCCACGCGACCGCGGTCATCCCCGCGCTGCGCCGTTCCGGCAGCAGGACACCGTGCGCGCCGAACGCGGCGGCCGAACGGATCACGGCGCCGAGGTTGCGCGGGTCGGTGACGCCGTCGAGCGCGACGAACAGCGGCGTGTTGCCCGAGTCCTTCGCCGCGGCCATCAGATCGCCGGGGTGCGCGTACTCGAACGGCGGGACCTGCAGGCCGAGGCCCTGGTGCATGGCCCGGTTGGTCTTGCGGTCGAGTTCCTCGCGCGGGATCTCCAGAATCGAGATGCCCTTGTCGCCGGCGAGCCGGACGGCCTCGTTGACGCGGTCGTCGATCTCGATGTTGATCGCGACGTACAGCGCGGTGGCCGGCACGTCGGCGCGCAACGCCTCGACCACCGGGTTGCGGCCGGCGATCAGTTCCGGCTTGTCGGCCTTCTTCTGGCGCGCCTGTTCCTTGCGGTCACGCGCGTTCGACATGCGGTACGCCTTGTGCCCGGGCCGGTCCTCGGCCTTGGGGGTCGGGCCCTTGCCTTCCAGGCCCTTCCGGCGCTGGCCGCCCGAACCGACGACCTGACCCTTCTTCGTGCCGGGCTTGCGAATAGCGCCCTGGCGCCGGGAGTTGCCTGCCATCAGTGAGAATCCTTGAGCTAGAAAAGCGAGTAAGTGTCAGACGTCCTTGACGGTCCACTGTGGACCGTTCGGGGTGTCTTCCACCACGATGCCCGCCTGCTGGAGGCGGTCACGCGCGGCGTCCGCACGGGCGAAGTCCTTCTCGGCGCGGGCCTGCTGCCGTTCGGTGAGCAGCCCTTCCACGAGATCGGACAGTGCCTGCCGGGTGGGCGTTTCGTTGCCGCCCGCCTCGGACCAGCGCGCGGAGAGCGGGTCGAGGCCGAGCACGTCGGTCATCGCGCGCACGGAGGCGGCGAATTCGAGTGCCTTGGAATTGTCGGCTGCGTCGAGGGCCGCGTTACCGTCGCGGACCGTGTTGTGCAGCACTGCGAACGCCTGGGGGGTGGCCAGGTCGTCGTCGAGCGCGGCGGCGAAGTCCTTCGGGACCTCGCCGAGGTGGACATCACCGGCGATGCCCGCGGTACGCCGGAGGAACTGCTCGATCCGCCGGTAGCCCTGAGCGGCTTCGGCGACGGCTCCGTCGGAGTACTCGACCGTCGACCGGTAGTGCGGCTGGACCAGGTAGTACCGCAGTTCGGGGGCCCGGTAGTTCTTGAGCATCGCCGGGATCGACACCGTGTTGCCCAGCGATTTGGCCATCTTCTCGCCCGCCATGGTCACCCAGGCGTTGTGCAGCCAGAACCGCGCGAACGGGTCGCCCGCCGCGTTGGACTGGGCGCGTTCGTTCTCGTGGTGCGGGAAGACCAGGTCGATGCCGCCGCCGTGGATGTCGAACTCGGGGCCGAAGTAAGTCGTCGCCATCGCCGAGCACTCGAGGTGCCAGCCGGGGCGGCCTTCACCCCACGGCGTCGGCCACGACGGCTCACCCGGCTTCGCGCTCTTCCACAGGGTGAAGTCGCGCGGGTCGCGTTTGCCCTCGGCGAGGGTCTCGCCCTGCTGGACCTCGTCGAGCTTCTGCCCGGACAGGTCGCCATAGCCGTCGAACGCCTTGACCGAGAAGTACACGTCGCCGCCCGAGGCGTACGCGTGCCCTCCGTCGATCAGCCGCTGCATCAACTCGACCATCTGCGTGACGTGCCCTGTCGCCCGTGGGGAGATCGAAGCGGGCAGGCAGCCCAGCGACTCGTACGCCGATTCGAAGGCGCGCTCGTGTGTGGCCGCCCACTCCCACCAGGGACGACCGGCTTCGGCGGCCTTGGTGAGGATCTTGTCGTCGATGTCGGTGACGTTGCGGACCATCAGCACGTCGAGTCCACTGTGGACGAGCCAGCGGCGCAGGACGTCGTAGTTCAGCGCGCCGCGGATGTGGCCGATATGGGGGATGCCCTGCACGGTGGCACCACACACGTACATGGACGCCGTTCCGCTACGGGCGGGGTGGAATTCCCGCACGCTTCGGGTCGCGGTGTCATAGAGGTGTAGTGCCACCCTAAAAGGGTACGGGGTCCGCGTGAGCGGCGTCGCAGTGACCGTATTACAGCACGTTATGGGTCCGCAGGGCACCGAGCAGGGCGTCGGGCCGCTCGGTCGTCGGCAGCGGCTCTACCAGCGCGAACGCGCAGCCGACCGCGCGTGCGGCACCGTCGGCCTCCTCGCTGTCGCCGACCATGAGCGTCTCCGCCGGGTCGACGCCGAGCCGCTCGATGGCCGTCCGGAAGATCTCCGGCTCCGGCTTCACCGCTCCGACCTCGAAGGACAGGATGAACTCGTCGACGAAGGCGTCCCAGCCGCGACGGCTGAAGGCTGGCCGGATGTCGAAGGCGATGTTGCTCAGCACCCCGACCTTGACGCCCTTGCCGGCGACGCCCTTGAGGACGGCCTCGGTGTCCGGGTACGGCGTCCACTGGGTGGGATCGATCAGCCGGGTGTAGAGCGCGACGGCCTGATCGGCGTGCGGGACCCCGGACTGCTTGAGGACCTCGAGGTACACCTTGCGGTGCAGCACCGGGTCGCGGTCGCGGTTGTGCCAGGCGTACAGGTGCTCCTCGTCGAGGTCGACGACCTGGCCGACGGGCGCGGTCATCCGGCGCATCAGTTCGGTCTGGGCCTCGAGGTCGAGGTTCTCCCCCTCGTGATCGGTGAGGTCGGCGAGCCAGGTCTCGTCCTGCTCGAGCCGGAAGACCGTGCCGGAGAAGTCGAACAACACAGCGCGATAGGTCACGAACCCCACATTAGCCACGATCGTGGGGCTTTGGCCTCTCCCCGCGTGTGAGATGAACGGACCGTTCATAACAGATTTTGTTATGAACGGTCCGTTCATAACACGTCAGGCGGCGTTGCCGGTGATCTTGGTGGGCGTGATCCGGACCAGTACGCGGACGACCTCCGCCGGCTCGGCCGGATAGTCCTTGTCGAGGTACTTGTGCGAGAGCTCGTTGATCAGCTCGCGCCCGCCCTCGTCGGTCATCTCCACGGTCCCGCGGATCTCGACGTAGTTGTACGGATTCTCCTGATCGAACACCGACACGGACACCCGCGGGTCCCTGGCCATGTTCCGCTCCTTGAGACGGCCGCGGACGGTCGCGAAGATCACCGTGTCGCCGTCCCGCTTCGCCCACAGCACGGACGTCTGCGCGGAGCCGTCGGCGTTGATGGTGGCGAGGACGGGGAAGTTGTTGCCGTCGAGGAGTTTCTTGGTCTCATCGTTGAAGGTCACACCCATGACGAGAGCCTAATCAGCGAACGTTCCCGGCGATCCTGTCCACCCGCAGCCGGACGATCACCCGCTCGGCTTCCGGGCCTTCCGGCGGCGGGTCCTGGCCGAGGTACTTGTGGCTCAGCCGCTTCGGCAAGGTCTTCTCGGGGTCCGGAGTGATCGTGACCGTGCCGCGCAGTTGCGTGTGCCGGTACGGGTTCTCCGCGTCGGTGATCGACACGCTCGCGCGCGGGTCGCGGCGGAGGTTTCGCACCTTCAGCCTGTCTTCGGTGGCACTGAAGATCAGATCGCCGTCGTCGAGGCCCACCCAGATGACCGAGGTCTGCGGGCCGCCGTCGGCGTCCAGCGTGGCCACGGTCGCGAAGTTCTTGCCGTCCACCAGTTCTCGGACCGGTTCGGGAAGTGTGACTGCCATGACAGGGGAGAACCGGTCCCCGGCGCGTCCTATTCCTGCGAGGGCAGGAGCAACGCCGTCGCGAACGCCGCGATGCCTTCGCCGCGTCCGGTCAGGCCGAGCCCGTCGGTCGTCGTCCCGGAGACGCTCACCGGCCCGCCGACAGCCTCGCTCAGCACCTTCTGCGCCTCTTCGCGGCGCTTCCCGACTCGCGGCGCGTTGCCCACGATCTGCACGGTCGCGTTCCCGACGGTCCAGCCGCCCGCCTCGACCAGCCGCCGCGCCTCGGCGAGGAACTCGACGCCGTGCTTGCCCGCCCACCGAGGATCCCCGGTGCCGAACACCGCCCCGAGATCACCGAGCCCGGCCGCGGACAGCAGGGCGTCGCACAACGCGTGCGCCGCGACATCGCCGTCGGAATGCCCCGCGCAGCCGTCGACGCCGGGCCAGAGGAGACCGGCGATCCAGCATTCGCGGCCCTCCTCGATGGGGTGGACGTCGACGCCGTTCCCGATCCTCACAGGGTTTCCTCTTTCCCGGCCACCGCGATCGCCTCGGCCAGTTTCAGTTCGAACGAATTCGTGACCCGCATCGCATCGGGGTGCCCGGCAACGGTGTGCGCGCCGTCGAGGGACCGTTTATCGACATACGAGAGAAAAGTCTCACGAGTGAAGCCGAGCGGGGTTTGCGCCGTACGCAGGTCTGCGCGGTCTTCGGTGCCCGTGATGACCTTCGCCGCGTCGGTCACTTTCACCGTGTCCGCCATCGGGAGTACGGGAACCACGAAAGGCGATCCCGCACGGACCGCGTCCGCGACGGTACGGATCGTGTCCGCGGGAGTGAAGGCACGCAAAGCGTCGTGCACGAGGAAGACGGGATTTCCGGTGATCTCTTCTTCGACGGTGTCGAAAACATCTTTGAGCGAAGAGCCGGGTACTATCCGGCAACGCTCCGGGAAGTCGCGCAGAGCGGCCGAAAACGACAGCGCACACCGCTCGGGGGCCGCCACGACCACCAGATCGAGATCCGGCAGAGCGAGCAGCCCCCGCACAGTGTGCGTGAGTAGAGCTTCACCATTGACCGGCGCGAGAGCGAGCTCCGCGTCGGAGGCATGGTGTGGAACGGCAGTGACGAACACGATCGTGCTCATGGGGACGGTGCTCATATGCGCACGATCGTAGAGGTATCCCGCGCAGCCTCACCTGGCGTGGGACACTCGCCGGTTCAGACTGCCGCGGTTTCCAGAACTTCGTCGAGGAGGACTTCAGCCTTGTCCTCGTCGGTTCCCTCCGCGAGCGCCAGCTCGCTGACCAGAATTTGCCGCGCCTTCGCCAGCATGCGCTTCTCGCCGGCTGAAAGTCCGCGGTCCTTCTCTCGTCGCCAGAGGTCGCGCACCACTTCGGCCACCTTGTTCACATCGCCGGAGGCGAGCTTCTCGAGGTTGGCCTTGTACCGACGAGACCAGTTAGTGGGCTCTTCGGTGTGCGGAGCACGCAGAACGTCGAAAACCTTGTCCAGTCCTTCTTGCCCGACGACATCACGAACACCGACGATCTCGGCGTTGTCAGCGGGCACGCGAACCGTAAGATCCCCTTGCGCGACTTTGAGGACGAGGTACTTCTTCTCCTCGCCCTTGATCACGCGGGTCTCGATGGCTTCGATGAGTGCGGCACCGTGGTGCGGGTAGACGACGGTCTCTCCGACCTTGAAAACCATGTGTCCTCTGCCCCTTTCGCTGAATTCATCTTAGCACGTGCCGACGAGGCCCACCTAGCGGCCCGCGATCGTCGTCGCAGGTCAGCGGCCTGACGGTGGTCCGCCCGGGGGTTGACAAACTCAATTCGCCCATGCTCATGCAGGTGAGAAGCGAACGTTTTCCAATTCCTTTGTGGACGGTTGATCTTGGGCACGTCACCGCATTGGTGGCGTGTCAACACGCACCGGGTTCTTCGGCCGCGAAGCCGCCCGGCTAGTCTTCGCGGTGAAGAGGCCGTGAGATGGAAGGACTCCGACGTGAGGCTGCAGAATCGTCGCGTGTTGGGCGCAGGTGTGCTGGCGCTCGGCGCCGCGCTCGTGCTGGCCGGCTGCAGTGCTGGTCAGATCACCCAGACCGACTCGCAGCAGCCCGCGGTCAACGGGACGTACGCGCAGGCGAAGGACCTGGTGCTGCGGAACGCCGCGCTCCAGTTCCCGGAAGAGGGCCAGGCGTACCCGGCCGGTGCCGCCGTGCCGCTGACGCTGACCATCGTGAACCAGGGCAAGCAGGACGACGAGCTCGTCTCGGTCTCCTCCGAAGCCGCCACGGGCGACGCCAAGATCACCGGGGCCAAGGCCATCGTCGCGACCCACGCGCTCGTGATCGGTCCCTCCGACGCGGTCGAGTCGACCAAGGAGGTCGCTCCGACGAGCGCCTCCTCCGCGCCGTCCTCGTCCGGAGCCCCGTCGTCTTCGGGTGCCCCGTCGAGCAGCCAGTCCGGCGCCCCGTCGTCAAGCGTCGCCGGGACGGTCACGCCGTCCGCCGGTCCGGAGCAGCCCGCCGAGGTGGGCAAGGCCACCGTCGTGTTGCAGGGCTTGAAGCAGCCGGTGTGGGCGGGCCAGACGATCAAGGTCACCTTCGTCTTCAAGAACTCCGGTTCGATCACGCTGGACCTGCCGGTCGCGGCGCCGTCGCACCCGGGCAGCCGGGCGCCCGCTCCGGAGAAGGAAGCCAAGGGCGGCGGCCACTAAACCTCAGAAGTACATGAAGGCCCCCTTCCTTGCGCCTAGGTACAGGAAGGGGGCCTTCATGTATCTGCGTCGTTGCCGGGGATTGTCGGTGGTGGCCGCTAGCCTCGCGGGGTGGTCAAGAAAGGCAGCACCTACCGCTGCGGTGAATGCGGGTACGAGGCGCCGAAGTGGGTCGGGCGCTGCCCCGAATGTCAGGCATGGGGAACGCTCGAGGAACGCGGCGACGCCCGCCCCGCGATAGCCAGGGTCGCCGCCGGCGCGCCCAGTGCCCCGGCGCGGCCGATCGGCGAGGTCGACGTCGAGACGGCGCGTGCGAAGCCCACCGGCGTCTCCGAACTGGACCGTGTCCTCGGCGGCGGGTTCGTGCCGGGCGCGGTCATCCTGCTCGCCGGTGAGCCCGGCGTAGGCAAGTCGACCCTCCTGCTGGAGGTCACCTACCAGTGGGCGGCCACCGCCGGCCGCGCGCTGTACGTCACCGGCGAGGAATCGGCCGGGCAGGTGCGCCTGCGCGCCGAGCGCACCGGCAACGTCCACGACGAGATGTTCCTCGCGGCCGAAAGCGATCTGGCCGCGATCCTCGGCCACGTCGACGCGGTCAAGCCGGGGGTGCTGATCGTCGACTCGATCCAGACCATGGCCTCACCTCAGGTGGAGGGCTCGCCGGGAGGGGTCACCCAGGTCCGCGCGGTCACTTCCGGGCTGGTCGCGCTGGCCAAGGAACGCGGGCTGCCGATCGTGCTGGTCGGCCACGTCACGAAGGACGGCTCGGTCGCCGGGCCACGCGTGCTGGAGCACCTGGTCGACGTCGTCCTGCAATTCGAGGGTGACAAGCATTCGACGCTGCGGATGCTGCGCGGCATCAAGAACCGCTTCGGCGCCGCGGACGAGATCGGCTGCTTCGAACTGGTCGAGGAGGGCATCGTCGGCGTCCCCGACCCCTCGGGCCTGTTCCTGAGCCACACCGCCGAGCCGGTCGCGGGCACCGCGGTCACGGTGACCATGGAGGGCAAACGCCCGCTGCTGGGCGAGGTGCAGGCGCTGGTCTCGGCGACCCAGTCGCCGCAGCCCCGGCGTGCGGTGAGCGGGCTCGATTCGGCGCGCGTCGCGATGGTGCTGGCCGTGGTCGAGAAGCGGGCGAACATCAAGGTCGGCGACAAGGACGTCTACGTGGCGACGGTCGGCGGCATGAAGATCACCGAGCCCGGTATCGACCTCGCGGTGGTGCTGGCGCTGATGTCGTCGGCGAGGGACACCCCGCTCTCGCCCAAGCTCGTCGCGATGGGCGAGGTCGGCCTTTCGGGCGAGGTCCGGCGGGTGCCGGGCATCGGGCGGCGGCTCGCGGAGGCCGCACGGCTCGGCTTCACCTACGCGCTGGTGCCGCCGGACTCCGGCAAGATCCCGCCGGGTATCCGGGTGCTGGAGGTCGCGGACGTCGCGAGCGCGCTCAACGCAGCCAAACACGCCCGCTAGGGACCCGCCCGGTCGGTGATCTGCGTCGTCACCGTCGTGTCGTGGATCGACAACCCGGGAAAGCCGGGGTCGGACCGGGTCCGTTCGGCGCTGTAGCCCGCGAGGTGCGCCGTCGCCAGGTCCACGACGAACGTCCTGACCTGGTCGGTCTCCCGGGCGGTGAACGAGATGGCCGGACGCTTGTCGGGAGTGGTCGCGTTCGTCTCGAGCGTGATACCCGGCGCCTTCGCGAGCGCCTTGCACAGTGCCACCCGCAGGTCGCTGTAGCCGTGCGACGAACGCATGACGCTGAGGGCCATGTCGTACATCTCGGGTGCCGTGTTCACCTTGCCGTCCTTGCGCAGCCGTTCGAGCAGCTTCGCCGGGTCGGTGGGCAGCCCTTCGAGGAATTCCTTGCTCGGAAGTAACCAGTTGCTTCGCGGTGGTTCGTCCCGCTCGGTCGAGACGGGCGCGTTCGGCGGTGAACTCGTCGTGGTCGGACCGGCAGCCGGTCCACCCGTCGGCATCTGCCCCGAGCCTTCCCAGCCGGAGGTGACCGTCGCGCCGGGGATCGCCTCGCCATTCACCCTCGCCGTCTCGTAGTCGCCCTTGAGCCAGCGGATCTCACCGGTCCTGGTGACCCGCGTCATATGCTTGAAGGCCCAGTCCGACGGCAGCCACCGCTCGGTGGTCTCGTGCGTCTGGTAGATCACCCCGCTCTTCTTGCCGATCCGCGTCTTCCAGGTCGACTCGGTGGAGAGCCAGTACTGCTGACCGGTCAGGGGGAGATCGGAGCCGCGCAGGTCTTTCAGGGGGCCCATGTCCGGGACGACGGTCGAGTGGGCCGCGGGGTCCTGGCCGTCTTCGCCGACGAAGACGTTCGTCGCCACGATGGCCCCGCCGGACACCAGCGCCGCGGCGGCCGCGGCCGCGATCCACCGCCACGAGCCCGGCCGTTTCCGTGCCGGGGGCGCGGCCTTGGGGAGGGCTTCGTCCTCGACCTCGCCGGCGGCGCGCAGCAGCGCCGCCTTGGCGCGGGACAGTTCGTCCTGCCGGACTTCCGGCCCGGAATGGAGGTCGGCCAGCGCCTGGTCGAGTTCGGCGTCGGACCACACCTTCCTGATGCTACCGCCCGGCACTTTCACCCTCTCCTTCGCGACTTGATTCGTCCTTTGTGGACTTCGAGTTGGTCTCCGACGCGTTGGCGCGCAACCATCTTCGGATCCGATGCAGCCGGGATCTGACGGTGCCGGCGGGAATGCCCAGCGCCTCGGCGACCTCGCCGGGATCCAGACCGGCCCAGGAGACCAGCAGCAGGGTGTCGCGGTCCGCCACGCTCAGTTCGGCCAGTGCTCCGGCCAGCTGGGCCGCGCGGGACTGCGCGTCGACCCGCTCGGCGACGCGGCCGTCGTGCCCGGCCGAGACCATCGGGTTGGCGGCCGCGAGCCGGGCGGTCGCGTTGAGTGCGCGGGTTTCGGTGCGGACGTGGTGCCGGAGCAGGTTGGTCGCGATGCCGTAGAGCCACGCCCGCGCGGTCCCGGCCTCCGGGCGGTACGTCTCCCGCCGCCGGAGCGCCACGAGGAACGTCTCGGCGACGAGGTCGTGCGCGGTCTCGGTGCCGACGCGGCGCGCGAGGTAGCGCTGCAACGGGGCCGCGTGGGCGTCGAAGAGCGCGCCGAAGACGGGCGCGGGGTCGGGGCCACCGAGATCCGGCCGGTCCTGCCCCCGCGAGCCCGCCTGCTCGTGATCGTTTTTCGTCACCTGCACGCTCACTCTTGCCCGATGGCCTCCCGGGCGTTCATCCGACCCTACTTTCGTCGTGGGCCGATCAGGGAAGACGCAGGTGGAGATCGAGACAAACGTGGTCGAACGGGCAATTCTGTTCACTATTCACCATTGAAACGTGAAGCTGGGGAAGGATTACCATGCGTCGACTCAGGACCGCGGTCGTGGCCGCGCTCGCGGTGTCCGCACTGATCACCGCGCCGGCGGTGGCCGTCGCTCAAGACGAGTACGTCGTACCCGCTCCCGACTTCGTGAAGTCGATGGCGCCGCCCGCCAAGGTCGAGGGCGTCAAGGCGGCCGCGGAGCTCAACATCCAGTACCAGATCCAGGAGACCGGCTACTGGTGTGGCCCGGCCGCCACCCGGATCGCCATCTCGGCCAAGAACGGCAACCCGCCGAGTCAGCAGCAGCTCGCGAACGAGCTCCCGACCAGCACCAACGGCACCGACTGGATCGGCCAGGTCACCCGCGTCCTCAACGCCCACGTCGGGGGCGGCTGGTACGAGACCAAGGAGATGCCGAACGACCCGCCGACCCAGGCGCAGCGCGACCTCCTGTGGCGCGACATCGTCCTCGACGTCGACAAGGGCTACGCGATCGTCGCGAACATCGTGGCCCCGGCGAACAACCACCCGCCGGGCTACCCGAACTACACGATCTACCACTACTTCACGATCATCGGCTACAACAGCGGCAACATGACGGTGAAGATCGCCGACCCGGCCAACTTCGGCGGCAACCAGATCTACTGGCTCACCTTCAACCAGCTCGCCACCCTGATCCCGCCGAAGGGCTACTCGGCCTGACCCTCCTCCCGCGTTTCGTCCTCTGGTTGCGGTAGTTCGCGCTACCAACTACCGCAACCAGAGGACGACTTGCGGTGAGTTGTACGAATCTTGTACGCGGGTGCTCGAAGGTGATCGACATGCGCATCAAGACGCTCGGTCTGCTGGCCGCCTCAATGCTGGCCCTTATCGCCGCGCCGGCTCAGGCCGCCGACGGCAACCCCCTTGAGAAGACCAACGGTTTCTACACGGACCCGAACTCCAACCCCGCCGTCTGGGTGAAGGACCACCCAGGCAGCACCGCCGACAAGATCAAGGCCGCCATCTCCACCAAGGCGGGCGCGCGCTGGTTCGGCAACTGGAGCGGTGACGTCAAGAAGGCCGTCGACGGCTACACCTACGCCGCCGACGTCGCCGACAAGCTGCCGATCCTGGTCGCCTACAACATCCCTGGCCGCGACTGCGGCGGCCACTCCGGTGGCGGCGCGGGCAGCCCGGAGGCGTACCGCACCTGGATCTCGAACTTCGCCGACGGCATCGGCGGCAAGCCCGCGGTCGTCATCATCGAGCCGGACGCGCTCGCGCAGCTCGACTGCCTTCCCGCCGGCGAACGCCAGACCCGCCTCGACCTGCTCAAGTTCGCCGGTCAGCAGTTCGCCACCAAGGCCCCGAACACCTGGGCCTACATGGACGGCGGCAACTCGACCTGGATCCCCGCCGCGACCATGGCCGACCGGCTCAACGCCGTCGGCGTGAAGTCGATCCGCGGTCTCGCGATCAACGTGTCGAACTACAAGACCACCACCGACTCGGCGAACTACGGCAAGGCCGTCAGCGCCGCGCTGTCGAGCAAGTACGGCTACACCAAGCCTTTCGTGATCGACACGAGCCGCAACGGCAACGGCCCCAAGGGAGCCGAGTGGTGCAACCCGGCCGGGCGCAAGCTCGGGACGCCCTCGCAGACCGGCGGCGGCGCCGAGATGCTGCTCTGGGTCAAGGTGCCCGGTGACTCCGACGGCAAGTGCGGGATCGCGCCGAACGTCGAAGCCGGTCAGTTCAGCCCCGATCTGGCCCTGCGCCTGATCAGCGGTACCTGACCCACCCGAAGCCCGTCGCGCCGGCTGTTCGTCTGTGACTTTCGTTCTCCCGAGAAGGCGAAGGCCACGCCCCCTTGGACAGCAGCCGGCGCGACGCCTCCAAGTAGCCCTTTCCCAACACGCGTGAAGGCCCCCTTCCCTCGGCTCAGCCGAGGGAAGGGGGCCTTCACGCGTGTTCTAGCGGGAGAGCAGGTTCGCGCAGCGGATCAGCCCGATGTGCGAGTACGCCTGCGGGTGGTTGCCCAGCGAGCGCTCCGCGATCGGGTCGAACTGCTCGGGCAGCAACCCGGTCGGGCCCGCGGCGTCGACGATCTGTGTGAACAGTTCCTCGGCCTCGGTGCGGCGCCCGGTGAGCAGGTACGCCTCGATGAGCCAAGCCGCGCAGATGTGGAAACCACCTTCGCCGCCGGGAAGACCGTCGTCGCGGCGGTAACGGTACACAGTGGACCCACTGCGCAGCTCCGCCTCAATCGCGGTCACCGTCGACTGGAACCGCGGGTCGGCCGGATCGATCAGCCCGGTCAGCCCGACGAACAGCGACGCGGCGTCGAGATCGGTGCCGTCGTAGGCGGTGGTGAAGGCCTGGACCTCTTCGTTCCAGCCCTTGTCCAGTACGTCCGCGGCGATCTCGTCGCGCAGCGAAGGCCACGCGCCCGGCACCTCACGGCCGTAGACCTCGCCCAGTTTGATCGCCCTGTCGATGGTCACCCAGCACATCACCCGCGAGTACACCCGGTGGCGCGGCACGTGCCGCTCCTCCCAGATGCCGTGGTCCGGCTCGTTCCAGCGCCGCGTGACGGCCTCGGCCATCGCGCGCACCATCTGCCAGTCCTCGTCGCGCAGTTCGCCGCGCGCTTCCGCCAGCGTCTGCACGAGTTCGACGACCGGGCCGAAGACGTCCAGCTGCACCTGGTGGTTCGCCAGGTTGCCGACGCGGACCGGCCGCGAACCGGCGTATCCGGGCAGCGACTCGATGACCGCCTCGGCACCGATCACGCTGCCCGCCAAGGTGTACAACGGATGCAGCCGTTCCGGACCGGCCAAAGTGGACAGTACGCCGTGCAGCCAGCGAAGGTAGCCTTCGGCTTCCTCGGTCGAGCCGAGGTGGACCAGTTCGCGCACGGTCATGGCCGCGTCGCGGATCCAGCAGTACCGGTAGTCCCAGTTGCGGACGCCACCGATCTCCTCCGGCAGCGACGACGTCGCCGCCGCGAGCACGCCACCGGTGTCGGTGTTGACCAGTCCGCGCAGTGTCAGCGCCGAGCGGCCGACGAGGTCGGTCTGGACGCTGGGCAGCTTGAGCGTCTGCGCCCAGGTGCTCCAGTAGTCGCCAGCGCGGGACCGTCGCTCCACTTCGGACAGTTCGTGGGCGGCGAGATCCGAGGTGCCACAACGGAGTTCGAGCACCACCGGGCTCTCGGGGGTGGGCGTCACCAAGGCTGTCGCGGTGTCGTTCATCCCGTCGCTGGTGATCACCCACTCCACGCCCGGCGAGCGCAGCGCGAACGGCTCCGAGGTGCCCTGCACCAGGATCCCGTCGTCCTGCGCGGCCAGTTTCACCGGCACACCACCGAATTCGGGCCGCGGCGCGAACACGATCTCCGCCGCCGTCTCACCCGAGATCACCCGGACGAGGTCCGTGCGGTGCGCGGGGCTCTCCGGTTCGATGTAGTCGGTGACGAGCAGCCGGGACCAGCGGGTCTCGACCGTCATCGTGTTCGGCAGGTAGCGCTGCCCGAGCGGCAGGCCGTTGCGGTGCGGTTTGATCGAGAAGTGCCCGGCGCCGGGGCCGCCGAGCAGATCCGCGAACACCGCGGGCGCGTCGGGGCCGGGGTGGCACAGCCAGGTCAGCCGGGCGTCCGGCGTGACGAGCGCGACCGAACGTTCGTTGGCCAGCATGGAAAGCCGCTCGATCGGCGGCGCCTGCTCGCCGTAGAGCCAGTT
This sequence comes from Amycolatopsis sp. cmx-11-12, assembly GCF_046269425.1. Lineage (NCBI taxonomy): Bacteria > Bacillati > Actinomycetota > Actinomycetes > Pseudonocardiales > Pseudonocardiaceae > Amycolatopsis > Amycolatopsis sp. cmx-11-12. The sequence continues at coordinate 68,815 of NZ_JADNQM010000024.1, forward strand.
GCGGCGCTCTTCGAGCAGGAAGGCGAGCACCATCGCGACGTCGACGGTGTCCGGAACCCGGTACTGCGCGAGGCTTTCGCCCTCGCCGACCTTCACGCCGATGTCCGGGCCGGAGATCCGCGCGAACGCCTTTTCGTCGGTGACGTCGTCGCCGAGGAAGATCGCCGCCGTCGCGCCGACCTGGTGGCGCAGGGTGTCCAGCGCGCGGCCCTTGTCCGTCTGGACGACCGCGAGCTCGACGACCTCCTTGCCGTCGGTGGTGGACACGCCCTCCCACTGCGAAGGTCCATTGTGGACATCGCGGAGGACGAGGCGGCCCGCCTTGTGTTCGGCGCGGCGGACGTGCACCGCGATGCTCGCGGGCTTGACCTCGAGCGAGACTCCCGGCACGTCGAGCACCAGGTTCTCCAACTCGGATTCGAGCCGTCTGTGCAGTTCGCGGGCCTTGTCGTCGAGCGCGTGGATGAAGCCGATGTCGAACTCGGACCCGTGACTGCCGACCAGGTTCACCTCGGCCGGGAGACGGGACAGGGTGGCGAGATCGCGCAACGCGCGGCCGGAGATGACGGCGGTGGTCGTCTCGTGCAGGCCGGCGAGCGACCTGAGCGCACCCACCGATTCGGGCAGCGGCCGGGCTTCGTCCGGGTTGGCCGTGATCGGGGCCAGCGTGCCGTCGTAGTCGCAGGCGACCAGCAGTCGCGGGGTCCGCGCGACCTGGACAATCGCGCGCCGCAACTCGGCGGGCAGTGCCTCGGCGGTCAACGATTTCTCCTCGGGAACTAAGCGGGGTATGGGGACACAGTCAGTCAGTCGGCCGGTTCGGAGCCGAGCGCTTGGAGGAACGAGCGCGCCCAGCGGTCGACGTCATGCGTGAGGACCTGTCGTCGCATGGCGCGCATACGTCGGCGTCCCTCTGCGGGGTCGAGCGTAATGGCAGTCTCCAACGCGTTCTTCACCCCGTCCAGGTCATGGGGGTTGACCAGGAGCGCGCTGGTCAGCTCCGCCGCGGCGCCGGCGAATTCGGACAGTACGAGCGCGCCGCCGAGGTCGTGGCGGCAGGCGACGTACTCCTTGCAGACGAGGTTCATCCCGTCACGCAGGGGGGTGACGACCATGACGTCGGCCGCCGAGAAGAACGCGGCCAGTTCGGTCCGGTTCACGGACTGATGCAGATAATGTACGACCGGGCGGCCCACGCGGGCGAATTCACCGTTGATTCGCCCGACCATCTGCTCGATGTCGCCGCGCATCCGCTGGTAGTGCTCGACGCGCTCCCGGCTCGGCGTGGCCAGCTGGACGAACGTGACGTCCTCCGGGCGGACGCGGCCTTCGTGCAGCAGCTCGTGCAGCGCCTGCAGCCGCAGGTCGATGCCCTTGGTGTAGTCGAGCCTGTCGACGCCGAGTAGAACCTTCTTCGGGTTGCCGAGATCACGCCGCAGCTGGGCGGCGCGTTCGGCGACGCCCTTGGTCTTGGAGAGCTTGTCGAGGCCGATGGCGTCGATGGAGATCGGGAACGCGCCGACCCGCACCGTACGGTCGCCGACCTGCATCAGGCCGGGGCGGGTGCGGATGCCGACCGCGCCGCGGCTGGATTCGAGACCGGCCAGCTGCCGCGCCAGCCACAGGAAGTTCTGCGCGCCACCCGGCCGGTGGAAACCGACGAGGTCGGCCCCCACCAGGCCGCGGACGATCTCGGTCCGCCACGGCATCTGCATGAACAACTCGACCGGGGGAAACGGGATGTGCAGGAAGAACCCGATCCGGAGGTCGGGGCGCAGTTCGCGGAGCATCGCCGGTACCAGTTGCAGCTGGTAGTCCTGGATCCACACGGTCGCGCCCTCGGCGGCGACCTTCGCGCTCGCCTCGGCGAAGCGCCGGTTCACCCGGACGTAGGACTCCCACCAGCTCCGGTCGAACACCGGCCTGGCCACCACATCGTGGTACAGCGGCCAGAGTGTCGCGTTCGAGAAGCCCTCGTAGTAGTCGCGGACGTCGTCCGAGGTCAGGGAGACCGGGTGCAGGACCAGACCGTCGTCGTCGAACTCCTCGACCTCGACGTCGGGCACACCCGGCCAGCCGACCCAGGCGCCCTTGCGGGACCGCAGGAACGGTTCGAGCGCCGACACCAGCCCGCCGGGGCTCGCCGTCCAGCGCCTGCTCCCGTCGGCGGTCCGTTCGAGGTCCACCGGAAGGCGGTTCGCCACCACGACGAAGTCCGCGGAAGCCGTTCTGCCCGTCTCAGCCATCACTTCGTCCACCAGCCGCTCCCTGAAAATCGCGGGTCGCTGCCCTGAGGGGAAACCCTATCGCGGGCCCGCGCGACAGCCGGTCGTCGCGCGATCACTCCAAGCGTCGTTCGGCGGGTTCCATCGGGCCCGCCATCCTCGGCCCGGCGAACTTGCGTTCGAGCCTGCCGAGCCCCGTGCGCACCGGCTGCGCGAGGTATTCGCCGAGGACCACACCCGCTGCCAGGGCAAGCCCGATCGCGACCGCGGTCATCAGCGTGGAGATGTTGGCGCCCTGTTCGACGCCCAATTGGTATAGACCACGATAGGTGGAGAGACCGGGAAGCAGCGGAGTGATGCCGGACACAGCCACCACGAGCGGCGTCACCTTGAGCCGCCTGGCGAGCACGCCACCGCAGAAACCCACCAGCGTGGCGGCCATCGCGGACGAGCTGACGGCTTCGAAGTCGGTCAGCATCAGCGCGCCGTACACCGCGCCGCCGATCGCGCCCGCCGCTCCCGCGACGAGCATCGCGCGCAGGGTCGAATACGAGGCGAGCGCGAAGCAGGCGGAGGCGCCGATGCTGCCGACGATGATGATCGGAAGATCTTGCGGCGTCGAGGAGACGACCTCGGGCAGTGGCGTGAGCGGCATTTCGAGCAGCAGCGCGATCTTCAGCGCGAGCACCACACCGGCGATCAGCCCGGCACTCATCAACGCGGTTTCCATCGTGCGCCCCGCGGCCGTGACGTAATAGCCGGTGATGGCGTCCTGCACGGCGGAAACCGTGGAGAGACCGGACAGCAGCACGGTGACGGCCGCCGCGACGACCAGCGTGGGTTTGTTCGTGGTGAGCAGATCACTGCTGACTATCGCCATCGCGGACAGGGTCGCCACCAGCCCGCCGATCACCTGCTGGAAGAAGAACGGCAGCGCGAAGCGGTTCAGGAAGCGGCCCAGCCGGTCGATGACCGCGCTGATCACGAGCGCGACCAGCGCGACGTCGATGCTGCCGCCGAGGATCAGGGTGATGAACGCGGCCAGCCCGCCCCAGGCGGCCGTGGCCACCCAACGGGGGTACGGGTGCGGCGCGGTCGTGATCCGCTGGAGTTCCTGCTGGGCCTCTTCGGCGCCGATGTTGCCGCGGGCGATCCGGCGGACCAGGGTCTCCGTCTGGGTGAGCCGCGTGTAGTCGAGGCTGCGCGAGCGGACCACCCGCAGCGCCGTCACGGGCGCCATGTCGGTGCCGCGGTGGCAGGTGACCGTGATCGACGTGAAGATCACGTCGACCTCGCAGTGCGGGAGGCCGAGCGCGGAGGTCAGCGCGACGATCGTCGCCGTGACGTCGGAGGCGCCGGCGCCGCTCGACATCTGGACCTCGCCGATGCGCAGGACGAGGTCCAGGACGAAGTTGACCGTCGAGTCGTCGGGCGGCTTCGGGCCCATCGCCTCGTCGCTCTCGACGGCGGGCTGCTCCGCCGTCGGGGCTTCGAGGATCTGCCAGGCGCGACGGCGCAGCAGGTTCGGCCGGTGCGAGCGAGCCTGGTGGATCGATCGCTCACCGTCACGCTGGCGGGGGGCTTCCAGCAGCCATTCGCCACGTTCGGGTGTTTCGTCCTGGTTCTTTTCGACACCGCGTTCGCCGCTTCGGGCTCCCTTGGTGTGCTCGTTGATCTTCATGATCGATCCACCTCCTCACTCTCGTTCGAGGGACTTTCCCGAGGACCATCGGGACCGATGCCCTGACCGTTGCAGGTATCCCGAAGTGGCGTCCGCCACGTCTGAGGAAGATCATCGCGGCTTCGCCGGTTTGCGGCACACTGCATGCCATGGCGTCCTCTGTGAGCAGGCGTTCCGTCCTTCGTGCGGCCGGTGTCACCGCAGCCGGAACCGCAGCGACATTCACCCTTTCGGGGGAATCTAGCGGGGCGGAAGCCCCGGTTTTCGCACACGGGGTCGCCTCGGGTGACCCGATGCCCGATTCGGTGCTCCTCTGGACCCGGGTCACGCCGTCCGCCGAGGCCGTTCCGGGATCCGGAAAAGGGGCGCCGGTGGACGTCCGGTGGGAGGTGGCCGCCGACGCCGGATTCACGGACGTCGTCGCTCGTGGTCACCTCCGGACCGGGCCCGAACGCGACCACACGGTGAAGGTGACGGCGGGCGGGCTGTGCGCGTCGACCGCGTACTACTACCGGTTCACGTCGGGCGGCAAGGTCTCGCAGACCGGCCGGACACGCACCGCGCCCGCGCACGAGGAGGACGTCGCTCGGCTGCGGTTCGGCGTGGTGTCGTGTGCCAACTGGGCTGTCGGTCACTTCGCCCCCTACGGCTATCTGGCCGGTCGCGACGATCTCGACGCCTTCATTCACCTGGGTGACTACCTCTACGAAGGTAACCCGAATCCCGCTGGTGATCTCCGGCCTTCGGCGCCGTCCCACGAGTTGATCACCCTGTCGGACTACCGGCGGCGCCACGCGATGTACAAGACCGACGAGCACCTCCGGCGGCTGCACGCCCGTCATCCGGTCATCGCGACCTGGGACGACCACGAGGCGGCCGACAACGCTTGGTCCGGTGGATCGCCGTCACACGATCCGGCGACCGAGGGCAGTTGGCCAGACCGGATGCGGGCGGCGCACCAGGCGTACTTCGAATGGATGCCGGTGCGGCATCGCGGCGACCGGCTGTACCGGCGGCTGAAGTTCGGGAAACTGGCCGACCTCACCATGCTGGACCTACGGTCGTACCGAACCCGGCAGCCCGGCCCCGTGGAGGATCCGGCGGGCACGATCCTCGGTGCCGACCAGCGGCAGTGGTTTCTCGACGGCCTCGCGCGGGGCACGGCGTCGTGGAATGTCGTCGGCAACTCGGTGATGGTCACACCGATCAAGGTGCCCGCGTTGCCGACGCGTGAAAAGCTCGCGCTGGCCGATCTGCTCGACGGTCAGCCGACCACCGTGAACACCGACCAGTGGGACGGCTACACCGCGGACCGGCGCCGGGTGCTGGACACCATCGCCGCGCAGGGGCGGGGCAACACGGTGTTCCTGACCGGCGACGTCCACTCGTCGTGGGCGAACGACGTGCCACGGGACGGGACGAGCGTCGCGGTCGAGTTCGTCTGCCCGTCGGTCACCTCCGACAACATCGACGAACAACTCGGCGTCCCGCCGCGGACCGGCTCGCTCAAGGTCGAGGCCGCCATCCGCGCGCTGAACCCGCACGTGCGCTTCGTGGAACTCGACTCGCACGGCCCCGGCGTCCTCGAAGTGACCCCGGACGCCGTCCGGATGAACTGGTACTACGTCGCCGACCGCCGCGACCCGGCGACCGCCGTGACGTTCGCGCACGCCTTCCGGACCGTGGCCGGGGAACCGTGGGTGCGCCCTGCGAACGGCTGAACGGGCGCCGATATACTGGGCCTGCCTGGGGGCGACTCCGGGCGAGGCCGCTATAGCTCAGCTGGTAGAGCATCTGTCTTGTAAACAGAAGGTCAGGGGTTCGAGCCCCCTTGGCGGCTCAAGATCGACATTGTCCTCGACCTGCCGTTATGTCACGTTTTGTGAGTCTTATTCATATTTTCCTCGGCGCCAGTGGGCTCCGTTTCGTCTCCGTTTTCACAGGCGTGCCGATTCGGGGCCGAGCCAGCCCTGATATGAACGCAGGTGGAGCCTTGACGTGGCGCGAAGGGGCGCTGTGTAGCTGTCGTTCGCGAAGTTCGCGATGAGGAATTGATGCGAGAGATCCGGCGTGTATTCGATGAGAATTATCGGGTGTACGGCGCCCGGAAGGTCTGGCGTCAGCTGCGCCGGGACGGCATCGAGGTCGGACGAGGCCGGGTCGAATGACTCATGCGTCGACTGGGTCTGACCGGCGCCCTGCGCGGCAAAACCGTTCGTACCACGATCGCCGACAAGGACGGTGTGCGCGCCGCGGACCTGGTGAACCGCCAATTCGCGGCGGGCGCACCGAACCGGCTGTGGGTAGTCGACTTCACCTACGTCGCCTTCGCCATCGACGTCTTCTCCCGCGCGATTATCGGCACAACGGCGGGGAGGACAAACTTATTCACCATTCCGACGCGGGTAGTCAGTACACGTCGTTCCGGTTCACTCAACGTCTCATTGACGTGGATATCGACGCGTCAATCGGCACCGTCGGCGACGCCTACGACAACGCACTCGCGGAATCCACTATCGGACCGGCGTCCACCCGAGGCCTGTGGCTACCGGCCACCGACCGAGTCCGAGACCCTGAAGCAGGCCCGGATGGCGGTGCCGTGCGGGCCGGTGTGGACGCGCACGAGGTCGGAGAGGTGGTTGACCAGCAGTAGTCCCCGGCCACGCACCTGCCCGGCCGGGGCAGGGCGTCGCCCGGCCAAAGGGTCGGTCAGGTGACCGGTGTCACCGACTTCGCAGACCAGCTGGTCTTGCTCGGTCCACAGCCGCAACTGTCCCTGTCCGCCGCCGTGGTTGACGCTGTTCCCGAGCAACTCGGCGACCACGAGCGCGACGTCTTCGGCGCGTTCCGGGGAGAGACCGGACCGGTGCGCCCGCTCGCGGGTCACGGCGCGGGCGTGGGCCAGGGACGCCGAGTCGCCGGTGACGGTGTCGATGGCGGTGTACGCAGCCGGGTCGGCCAGGATCGGTTCGGGCAGGGGAGTGTTGTATCCGGTGATGATGCGCTGGGGGTCGTATCCGCTGCTGAAGCGCGCGCCGGTGGTGTCGACCAGCACCGGATGGGTGGCTTCGGCGTCGGCCAGGGCGCGGGCGTCCAGGCGGGTGGTGTCGTACGGGCACAGGATGGTGACCTCGCGGCCGGCGAACGCGAGATTGATCAACGCCTCGTGTTGGGCACAGGCCGGGTATTCCAGCTCGGAACGCCCGGCCCAGATCGGTTCGCCGATGATGCGGACCCGCCGGGCGGGGTGGGCGTCGGCGAAGGCCCGGAGGACGCCGGGAATGATCCGGCCGGGGTTGCGGCCTTCCTCGGTCATGTCCAGCAGCCGCACTTGACGGGCATCTGAGCCCAATGCGGTGCGCAGCAGTTCGAGATTGGGGCCGGGTACCGATACCGCGACCGGTTCAGCGGTCTCGAGACCTTGCCGGATGAACGGCAGGGTGCCCGCCAGGTACTCCTCGGGGCCCTTGTAGAACAACGCCGGATGGTGGAACGGGTCTGCGGAAGTGTCGGCGGGATTCATGGTGACCGGCTGTCGTCACCGATGAGCCGGACTGCTTCGTCCGGCCAGAGCAGGCACGGGATCTTCCGCACGGTCGCCGGTGGATGCCGGATCGTCAGCGACCGGGGCGGCCGGACACGGCGGGCCGCGTCGACGAGAGCACTCACCCGGTAGACGTCGGTGAACGACAGGCTGGACAGATCCACCGTTCCACCACCACCTGTCACCAGCATGGGCAAAGTCGCCTCCCACGGTACGCGGTTCGCCGGGTCGATCGTCGCGATCACCCGGATCCCTTCGATCCGGGCGAATCGACTATCCGTAAGCCGGCCTCGATCTGCAGGTCGTGACCCCGGCCGCCGGAGATCGCAGCGTGTTCCACGTCCTTGCCTCCCGGCGTGAGCGCGACCCTTACGGTCGTGTGCGGCCATCGGGCCGTCCTGGGAAGTGGGCCCGATGGCCGTGCTACGCCGCCGCGTGGAGATCCGCGATTCTGTCGGCGAGGTCGGCGCACCCGCTTCGAGAATCGAAAGTCCTCGTCTGGGGAGTGAACAGGCCGGCTCTGCACCAAGGAACATGACGTCGGAATACTCGTCCGCGTCTGTCACAGGGAACGTCCACGTGGCGCAGTGTCCGAGCTCAGGCCGACGAATGTGCGGGATTCCTGCCGCTCCTGGTCACGCGCTGTTCCTGCGACTATTCCGGGCTCTGCGACCTGAGCTGCGCTCCTCTGCCTTCGCGGGGTCACGGCCGAGAGGCATCGCTCGTGCGGGCGAGCAGGGCATGAGGGTCGAGGGCCATCATCGCGACGTTTCGCGCGACGTCGGACAACCGCAGGCGGTGCGCGTGGGCGTAGCCGCGCAACACGAGGTATGCCTGGTGCATGTCCAGCCCGCCGGCTTCGGCGAGCACACCCTTGGCCTGTTCGACGACCGTGCGGTGATGCAGGGCGGCTAGCAGCTGCTCGGACACGATCTCGTCGTGACGGATCGAGCGTTGCTGCAGGATCCCGATGGTGGCGATGTCGGCGAGCGACTGCCCCAAGGCGACGCTGGCGTCATCGATGGCCCCCGGCTCGCTGCTCAGCAGTGTCAGGGCGCCGATGACATCCTCGCGCAGTCGCATCGGCACGGCGCACGCCGCGCGGAAGCCCGCGCTGACCGCCACGGGCGCGAATTGGGGCCACCGTTCGGTTTCGGCGGAGAGGTCCGCTGTGGCCACCGGCCTGCCGCTGTGGACGCAGTCGAGGCAGGGGCCCTGCCTCGTTTGTGCGGCGAACACCTCGACCAGTTCGGCCTTCTCGGACGACCCAGCCGTGGGCCGCCATCCACCCCGCTGATCGGACAGAATCACCGCCGAGGCGTCGACCTTCAGCAGGTCGACGGCCCGCTCGGTGAGACCACCGAGGAAATCGAGCACATCGAAATCCGCGACCAGCGTGTCAGCCAGTGACACGAACGTGTTCGCGACGTGTTGCTCCCGAGAAATATTCATCTCGTAGGCCCTTCCCTCACTGCGCATGAATGCCGTCCTCGGTATCGGTGAAGCGCAGGGAACGGTCTACGACCTGCTGGGCGACCTCGGCCAGTGGAATGTCATGAGTAAAGGCGTAACCACGGAGTCGCATCAGCGCCACCTCCGTGGTCGTTACCAGCTGAACCTGCACCATCCCCACGGCCTGATGTATCTGCACATGCGGATCCGCCAGCCAGCTCACATCATCGACGCTGTGCCCGTTCAGGTCATCCACCACCCCTTGCGTGGCCAGATCGCTCAAAATCAGCGCGTCGGCCAGCTCGACCCGCGTCAGCGGCCCGATCGTGTCGCGATAGAGGTCCAGCGATCCCAGCCGCGCCACCCCGATCAGCAAGGGGAAGGAGAACACCGCCGCGGCACCCAGCTTGCACGCCGCGGGCGTGAACGCCGGCCACCGGGCCACCTCCGTCGCCAGATCAGCGACCAGCACCGGCCCGCCGCTGGCGAACGCATCCAGGCACGGCCCCTCCCCGACAGTGAGCTGCAGATCCTCCAACCCCGCGCTTACCGGGTTCGTCGCATGCACCAGACCACGGCTCGGGCGCCCGTCGCCGTCGCCATTTCCGGTGGGCATCTCGGCAAGGACCGTCGCGCCGGCGCCGGTGACGGACAACTCCACCACGCACCGACCGCACGCCAGGCTCACCGCCGAGGCCGGACGGGCGGCGCGGTCGGCGGCCAGCAGCGCCTGCATCCGCTGACGCCGGTTCTCCACCATCGGTCCTCCCTAGCGCTCGACCATCATGCGGATACCCGCAGCGTAATGGCCCGCACACAGAACCAACCCCTTGGCGGACTCCCGCGCCGAGTGTGCGGTGAATATCGGCACTGATGCTCACACCACGTCGCGCCGGGACTTCTGCCAGCTGGCTCGCCTCGTGCGACACGGAAGTCTGCACGACCGCCCGTTGTGGCTGCTACGAGTGAGGATCACACCACCGCATACCCGCAACAAGTCGGATGTCTCATTCGCTGTATCACCGATGTCGCCGTCGTCCGTGCTGCCAAGCTGGCGGCGCAGCGCCCGCGCGGATGTGCACACCGGCCGGACCGAGCTGACGGCCCGGCGCTCGGACGCTCCCAGCCGCCCGGGGTGCGCTGCGGGGCCTTGCGGCATCTCCGGCCCGACTATTCGGCGGCGCGGAGTTCGGTGTTCTGGCGTTGGGATTCGTGGAGCTGGTCTTCGAGGGAGACGATGCGGCAGGCGGCGTCGACGCCGGTGCCCTGATCGACCAGTTCCCGCACACGCGCGGCGATGCGCAGCTGGTGCCGGGAGTAGCGACGGTGTCCGCCTGCCGAGCGCTGGGGTGTGATCAGGCCGGCCTCGTCGAGGCTGCGCAGGAAGTTTTGGGTGGCGCCCAGCATGTCCGCGGCGCGGCCCATGGTGTAGGCGGGGTAGTGGTCGTCGTCGAACTTGTCGGCCCCGCTGGAAACGGGGGTGTCGCGTTGGTCAGGGATCATTCCACCTCCACATCACAAGGGACCCCGGGTGCCAGTGCGGCGCCCGGGGTCCCAGGGTTTCAGGTATCACCATTGTCAGCCGGCAACGAGGCCGGATTCCTGTATCCGCGGTGTCCGTCCGAGAGGTGGACGATGCGGAGATCGCTTATTCGTAACCGAGAACCACCTTCCAATCCGATGGGACTGCGGTACCCGCGCGGCACTACCTTCCAGCCGCGGCGGGCGATCCAATGATGTTCCCTTTCCCTTTCTTCCTTACTGTGTACCACTTGCTGTACTGCTACTGCTGCGGTCGTCACCGGCTGGAACCCTTTCACTGATCGGTCCCAGCACGCGTCACGCCGCTGGTCACTGCCCGGAGCCCCGTCCGATATCGGCTCCGGCCACCTGACCGGTCCTGCACCATCTGACTTGCCATTGACTTGCAACTTCGTACTGCGTGTATTGCTGAATCACTTGCAACTGTGTACTGCGTTGGGGCAAATTCACTGCTTCGCCGGGATCGGCGTTACTGCTTGCGTCTTCACTTCTCGATCCCGGTACTTCACCGGTCACCAGTCGAAACCTGTTCCCTGATTGGCTTCGTCCTGCCTGACCGTCTTGTCTCACCTCGCGGGTAGTTCCGTCATCTCCCGCGCCTGCTTGACGTTGTCTCTCTCGGTATGAGCAGAACACTACACACGTCCGGCATTGAATGTCTACCCTCGCCACCATAGATTTGTTCAGGTCTCGGCGTGGTGGAGCGTCAAGGACCGGAGATCCGCAGGTCAACGCGGGAGGCCGGTAGGCGGTATCACTCGAAAGGGAAGCGCGGGCTGACCGGCTCGACCGCGCGACAGGATCCGTTCGGCCTGTCCGGTGTGCGCGACGTCGTCGCGGAGTTGCTGCGCCAGTACGCCCAGCTCGATCCCACCGGACACCTCAACCAGCTCGCCGCCACCCTCGCTGGACGCCTTTACAGCCGACTCGGCGCGTGAATCCGCCCCAGGGGCGGCTGTGACCCGGCGAGACCCTCAGACGTCACCGTATGCGCGGCCGCCCACTTCTTTCGGTGTCCCGGGATCGGCGGCGTGTTCGGCGGGCCGGTGGTGGGGCAGGCGGCGACGGAACGGCCCGGGCGGCTTCCGTGTGAAGGGAAGCGCGAGCGGTGCCGACGGTTCCTCGGAGACAGCCATGAGGTCCGACGCCGAACAGCCTCCAGAACCGCGACGTCATGTCCGCTTCCCACGCCGATCAGGGCATCGGAAAGCGGTCAGTCGATCGCGGCGAGACCGGGAACAGGGCAGTATTCGACGCCCGCGCTATTCGCCGTGGCGTGGAGAAGTGCAACCCCCAGTTGCTGCGGCAGCCGGCAAGCTGTTTTCTCAACCGACCGACCGCCACTTGCTCTGGTACCCATGGTCGAGTGCTGCCACACTCACCGCCGGTGACGAGTCTCAGTCGGTGCTACCGCAGGCTGTAGTTCGCGGTGGTGCTCGACGACCCAGGCGGCGATCTTGTGCAGCTTCATGTTGGTGTGTTGGGAGGACTCGACGAGCATCCGGAACGCCTGGACGGGGTCGATGCCGTGGAGTTCCATCAGGATGCCCTTGGCCATGCCGATGTCGTCGCGATGTTCAAGCGCGACTTGCAGTTCCGCTTCGGTCTGGGCCGCGGTCAGGGCGATCGCGGCGTGGGAGGCGAACACGTGGCCGTCGCGTTCGGTCTGGTCGCTGAACGCGTCGACGCTGCGGGAGTAGAGGTTGAGTGAGCCGAGAGTGGTGTCGCTGACGAAGAGCCGGTAGGCCAGCATCGACCGCATCCCGGTCGCGGTGGCCGCGGGGGTGAACGCGGGCCAGCGTGTCTCGGCGGTGAGGTCGCCAGTGCGGAAAATCTGGTGCTCGGCGATCGCATCGACGCACGGGCCCTGCCCGGTGCGGTACTGGACCTCGTCGATCGCGGTCACCACGTCGTCGGTGGGAGCGACGGTCCGGATTTTGCCGCGTTCGATCAGGGAGATCCCGGCACAGTCGGTGCCGGTCACCTGGTTCACGGCGGCTGTGACGATCGCGGTGAGAGTCGTGTCGACGTCAGGTTCGGCCTGCAGGGTACGCGCGATCGTGCCGAGCACCGCACCGAGGCCTTCGCCCGCGACCGTGTCAGGACTGGACATCGTTACCTCCTTCGCCGTGAACGTCCGTATCCTGCACTGGGTGCCGGTCCGAAGCCCGTTGCAGATGCGTTGCGCGCTACATATCAATACCTCGTGGGACCTGATTCCTAAACTCGTCCACCTGGCCGTCGGCGTGTCCGTGCAGGTCCGGGTCGATCGCCGGACCGTGACGACGCGCCGACGCCGGATGTCCGCCTCGCCCTGCGACTTCCACTGGAGGCCGGGTGGAGCCCGAACAGGTCGCTGACCACGATCGGCGGCAGGTTGGGAGGGCGTCGAGCATGGCGCCGTCGCGCATGGCGGGGATGGGGATTCTGCGTTCTTGAAGGAGCGCGAACAGTCCGGCCAGCGCCCCGATGATCCGCAGTTCAAGATGCAGGGCGTCGTCTCTGCGACGCCCACGCTTGGATGCTGTCTCGCGCCGCCGGCTATCGCGGGCCGTCGGTGCGCAGGTGATAACGGCGTTCGGCGTAGGCGAGGTCGTCCCGCCAGAGCCGCACGGCCGTACGGCGCGTGAGTGGGCGCAGTGCCGGCGCCATCATGCGGGCGGCGCCGAAACCGCGGCGGTCCGAGGAGGCGACCACCGCCTCGACGACCGCGGTCCGCGGCCTGCCGTCAGGGCCGTTGCCCCTTGGCGTGGCGTGGGTTTCCACGACGCTGCCCATGCCTTCGCCGTCGACGATGCGCATGACCACGGTGCGCGGTTCTGGGCAGATGAACTCCGCGATCACCGGTACACCCCATTTGCCGGCCAGCCGGAAGGTGACCTCGACGACGAACCGATCGTCCTCTTCGGACACGTCCACGGTTCGCGGCGCGTCGAGGACCTTGAGCCGGGCGAAGGAGTACGGATGGAACCAGGCGCCGTGCCAGGGGTCGAGGCGGTTGGCGACGATGTCGGTGGGTTCGCAGACACCTGTCATCGTGGCGACCGCGTCGAAACTTTGATGCGAAGCAGGTCGTTCGGGCACGACCGGACGCTCGGTGGGCGGCTCGCCGCCCAAGCCGTCCAGCCGCGCCCAGGCGAGCACACCGTCGTCGTGGGCGGGTACCGGCGACCATCCCGCGCCTTTCCCTGGCCCGATTCGCATGCCGTGCCAGCGGCAGACGAGTTCGCCGCAGTCGAGACGTGCCTGTGCGAGCGGCGCGCCGAGGTGGGGGCAGGCGCCCGGCCCGACGACCAGTTCGCCGTCGCGGGTCCGCCAGGCGACCAGTTCGTGTCCCCCGATGATGGTCCCGAACGGGCGGTCGCTACGGATCTCGCGGCTCGCGGCCAGCACATACCAGTTGCCTGACGGCCTCGCGTCGGCGCGTTTGACGGCGGCCTCGATCACGGCCGGCGCGCAGTCGCGGAACGTCGGTTCTTGCCGTGCCCAGCTTGCCTCGCCGAACGGCTGGACAGGCCAGTCGCGCGGCCACCGGCGGGCGAGTTTCCGCGTCAAGTTCATGACAGCTCCTGATTCGGGGGCGCGGGTGCTGCGTACCGGGTGCCCATTCGCCGCGAGATCATGTGCAGCGGTCCTGCACGGCATCCAGCGCGGCAGACAGGTCGCCGACCCAACCGTCCCGGTCGCCGCGGTGGTCGACGAGCCGCTCCCAGCCCGGCCCGGCGGTGACGACCGCCGATCCGCCGTCCTTGAGTCGCTGGGCCAGGACGTCGTCGGCGGTGCTCGCCGACATGGCCCACAAGAGCACGACGCTCGGTGCGAGCCTCGCGGCCGCGCTCATCGTCATCTCGGCGGGGGCCATCTGCCCGAGGAACAGCGCGGGCAGCCCGATCTCCACCAACGCGGCACGCAGCACCTCCATCGGGAGCGAGTGCCGTTCGTGAGGACAACAGGCCAGCAGCACGGGGCGCTCGGGCGGAACCTGTTCGGGGGAGGCGCTGTAGCGCTGCAACGCGAGTGAGACTTCGGACGTCAGGGCCCATTCGGACTCGAAGCAGACATCGCCCCGGAGCCACCGGTCTTCGAGGTGCCGCAGGACGGGGACGATCACGTCGGTCCAGGCCCCGGCCGGCCCGAGCGACCGAAAGGCTTCGTCGAGAAGCGCGGCGATGGAGGCGAACCGCATCTGTTCGGCCGCCTCTCCGAGCTCACGGACGCTGTCTGTGACCGACACCGGTGGTGGGGCGGCGCCGAATGCCGTGGTCGCGGCCTCGCGCGGTCGCATCCCGCGGTCGATGAGCCGTCGCATGTGCCGGAATCGCCGGATGTCGGCATCGGAGAACCGGCGGTGGCCGCCGTCTTCGGAGGCGATCGGACCCACCCCGTAACGCGCGCTCCAGGTCCGGAGGGTCACCGGCGAGATCCCCAGCTCGAGGGCGACTTTGCCCGGTGTCCACGATCCCACTGAAACCTCCTGGACCGCTGCGCTTTCGCTGCAGGGATCACTGAATCGACGGATATGAGTACATCCGCTTCCTCTGGGTACCCACTGAGCGCCCGCACCACCACTTGAAACGACGACGCATCGATCGGCGCGCCGCTGGGAGGAGCCCGCATGGGCCTGACCACCGAAGAGTTCCCTCCGGCCACGGTCGATACGCGGCGATGGCTGGATTCCGTGCGTCTCCGCTGTCAGGCCTACGCGGACGTTTTCGTCGCCGACCAGTGCGAGCGGCTCTTCGCGGGCCGTGGCGAAGGCGCGGTCGCCGTGCGGGCCATCCCGGAATTCGTACGCGGCGGGAAGTTCCTGCGGCCGATGATGGCATACGTCGGCTGGCGCTGCGGAGCACCCGAGGACGACCACGCCGCCCGTGCGGCGTCCAGTTTGGAACTGCTTCACTGTTTCGCTTTGGCACAAGACGACGTCATGGACGCTTCGGCCCTTCGCCGTGGACGCCCGGCCCTGCATACGCGCTTCTCCCGATGGCACGACGAGCAGCAATGGAGCGGCTCGCCGGACCGTTTCGGCGCATCGGCCGCCATCCTGACCGGTGATCTGTTCCTGGTCTGGGCCGAGCGGATGTTGCGCGAGAGCGGGCTCGGCCAGGACGCATTGGCGCGCGGCTGGCCGCTGTATGACGACATGCGTGCCGAACTGGCCGCCGGTCAGCTGGCGGATCTGGTCAACGATTCCCGCAGACGGCCGAGCTGGGACGCGGTCCTCGACGTCCTCCGCCGGAAGTCCGGCAACTACACCGTGCGGAGGCCGCTGGAGTTCGGCGCCGCGCTGGCGGGTTGCGACAGCACGGTGATGGCGGCGCTCGGCGAGTACGGCGGCTCGGTGGGGGAGGCCTTCCAATTCCGGGACGACCTGCTGGGGACCTTCGGCGACCCCGCGGTCACCGGCAAACCCGCCGGCCAGGACCTGCGCGACCGAAAGGCTTCCAGCGTGGTCGTCCTCGCGCTCGATCTGGCCGTTGACCAGGAACGGCAGGAGATCGACGCACTTCTGGCCGGGGAGATCGACGACGTCACGGTGGACCGGTTGCGAGACGTGATCACCGCGACCGGTGCGCCCGAACAGCTCGAGAAGCTGATCGACGCCCGGGTGACCCGATCTCTGGAAGCCGTCGATCTCGTCGACCTGCCCCGGCCCGCGTTCGACGCGCTGACCTTGCTGGCGGCCCGATGCACGGATCGCCGGCGATGAAGACGATCCCGGGCAGGACGGACAAGGTGACGGTCGTGGGTGCGGGATTGTCCGGGCTCTCCGCGGCGCTGCACCTCGTCGGACGCGGCCGCGAGGTCACCGTGATCGAACGGAATCCCAGCCCCGGCGGACGTGTGGCCTTGGTCGAGCTCGATGGCCACCGGTTCGACACCGGGCCGTCCGTGCTGACCATGCCGGGGGTCGTGCGGGACACGTTCGCGGCAGCCGGTGCCGAGATGGACGACTACTTGACGTTGAGTCGCTTGGACCCGGCGTACACGGCACGTTTCGCCGACGGGACTCGCCTGGCGGTGCACACCGACCCCGACGTCATGGCCGAAGCTGTCCGAGAGTTCGCGGGCCCGGCCGAGGCGGCGGGCTACTTACGCCTGCGCGGCTGGCTCGTCCGCCTTTACCGGGCGGAATTCGACCGCTTCATCGCCTCGAACATCGACTCGCCACTGAGCCTGGCTTCCCGGGATCTCGCCCGGCTGGTCGCGCTCGGCGGCTTCCGGCGGCTCGAACCCAGGATCTCGTCCTTCCTGCAGGACGAACGGCTGAGGCGGGTGTTCACCTTTCAAGCCCTCTATGCGGGCACCTCTCCGATGAAGGCGCTGGCGCTCTACGCGGTGATCTCCTCTATGGACACCGTCGGCGGGGTGTTCTTTCCGCGCGGCGGCATCGCCGAGCTTCCTCGTGCCCTCGCGTCGGCCGCCGAAACGGCCGGTGTGAAGTTCCGCTACGGCGACGGCGCCGCCACACTGGAGCGGAACGGTGACCGTGTCTCCGGTGTCATCACCGAGTCAGGTGCGCGGATCGGTTGTGACGCCGTGCTCCTGACCGGCGAACTGCCGGAGAGCCGTCGGCTCCTCGGCCGGACTCCGCGCCGGCCGATCTCTCTTTCCGCCGCGCCGTCGGCGCTCGTGGTGCACGTCGGTGCGGGCGGCGACTGGCCGGACGTCGGTCATCACACGATCTCGTTCGGCGAGGCCTGGGCCGGCACGTTTCGCGAACTGATCGACGACGGGCGGCTCATGACCGACCCCTCGCTGCTGATCACCCGGCCGACCGTCACCGATCCCACCTTGGCGCCTCCGGGCACGAACCTGCTGTCGATTCTGGCGCCGGTGCCGAACCTCGAACGCGGCCCGATCGACTGGAGCCGTCGGACAGAGCCGTATGCGGAAGCCGTCCTCGACGAGGTCCGCAAGCGACTGCTGCCCGACCTCGACCCTCATACCCGGCACGTGATCGGCCCGGCGGAGTGGGCCGCACAGGGCATGGTGGCCGGTACCCCGTTCAGCTACGCGCATTCGTTCGTCCAAACAGGACCGTTCAGGCCGCGGAACCTGCCGCGGGGAACCGAGAACGCCGTTCTCGCCGGTGGGGGGACGGTACCCGGCGTCGGCGTCCCGACCGTACTGCTGTCCGGCAGGCTCGCCGCCGACCGGATCACCGGAGCGCACCGCGTACCCGGCCACTCCACCATCGATCTCGCAGAGGGGAACCTTCCATGACACGAATGGAACTCGACGCCGCCGGGATCGAAGAACCCGCGCTGCGATCGGCCTATCGGGACTGCCGCGAACTCAACGCCCGGCACGGACGGACGTACTTCCTCGCCACCAGGATGCTCGCTCCCGCTCAGCGCCCCGCCGTCCACGCGCTCTACGGGTTCGCGCGGATGCTGGACGACATCGTCGACGAGCCCGCACCCGGAGCGACTTCCGCGACCATCGCGGCCGAACTGGATGCCGCAGAAGAGCGATTCTTCTCCGCGCTCGCCGCGGACCGGGACGACGATCCGGTGCTCCAGGCCGTTGTCGACACCGTCACACGCTACGGGATCCCCGACGAACATT
Source organism: Amycolatopsis sp. cmx-11-12 (assembly GCF_046269425.1). Lineage (NCBI taxonomy): Bacteria > Bacillati > Actinomycetota > Actinomycetes > Pseudonocardiales > Pseudonocardiaceae > Amycolatopsis > Amycolatopsis sp. cmx-11-12. Next base: position 86,831 of record NZ_JADNQM010000024.1, read on the forward strand.
TCCGGGCCTTCTTCCGGTCGATGCGGATGGATCTCACCGTCACCGACTACCCGCGAAGGTCCGCGCTCGACTACTACATGCACGGCTCGGCCGAGGTAATCGGGTTGCAGATGCTTCCGGTGCTGGGCACGGTCACCTCGCGGCAGGAGGCCGCGCCGTACGCGGCGAGCCTCGGCAAAGCCTTCCAGCTCACGAATTTCCTGCGGGACGTGGCCGAGGACCTCGCCCGGGACCGGGTCTACCTGCCGGCGGACGAGCTCGCCGCGTTCGACGTCGACCGTGAGCGCTTGCGCTGGTGCGCGGATGGAGAGCGGGTCGACGATCGGGTGCGTGACGCGCTCGTCGAGCAGGTCGCCATCACACGGGCGATCTATGCCGAGGCCAGGCTGGGGATCACCATGCTGCATCCGGTGTCGCGGCCCTGCGTCGCCACGGCGTTCATCCTGTACTCGGAGATCCTCGGTTGTATCGAACAGGCCGGGTACAACGTCTTTTCCCGCAGGGCCAAGGTTTCCCGCTCGCGACGGCTGCGGGTGGCGGGCGGCGCCCTGGCCAGGGCCTACTGGTCGCGCGTGCGCCATCAGGCACCGGACCCGGTCGCGGTGGCGGTGCCGTGACATGGGCAAAGCCGAATACCTGATCGTGCTCGGGGCCTGTGTGCTGATCACCTTGCCGCTCGAATTCGCCGGAGCGCGTGTGTACCGGAGCCCGCGCCTGCTGGCGCGGGCGGTGCTGCCCGCCGCACTGGTCTTCCTCGTCTGGGACGCGCTCGCGATCGCCGCCGAAGTCTGGGACTACGCCCCGGACCGGGTCACCGGCATCCGGTTCCCCTTCGGCATTCCGCTCGAAGAGGTGCTGTTCTTCGTGGTGATCCCGATCTGCGGTGTGCTGACCTACGAAGCCGTCGGGCTGGCCCCGGCGTTCGTGCGGCAGCTGGGCCGGAGGAAGGCCCGGCGATGATCCCACTCGGGTACACCCTTCCCGCGATCGTGGCCGTGTTCGCCGTCGTGCTGCTCGAACTGCGCGTCCTGCGGACCGGATTGTTCCGCAAACCGGCCTACTGGATCAGCATGGCCATCGTCACCGCCTTCCAGATCCCTGTCGACGGCTGGCTGACGAAGTTGTCCGGCCCGATCGTGCGCTACGCCCCGGAACACATCACCGGCATCCGGTTCCCGTGGGACATCCCGGTCGAGGACTTCCTCTTCGGGTTCGCGCTCATCACCTCGGTCCTGCTGGTCTGGGAACGCGAGAAGACCAAGGAGGAGCGCACGTGAACCGCCTCGCGGACGACGGCCTGCCCAGGGCCGCCGTGCCCACCGCGTTCGACGTCGAAGCACCCTCTTACGATCGGCTGGTCGGCGCAAGTCCCGGCTATCACGAGCATTTGCGGATCTCGGTGCGACGGCTCGGATTGCCCGCGGACGGTGCCGGTCTGCACCTGCTCGACGCGGGGTGCGGCACCGGGGCCTCCACCGCTGCCTTGCTCGAAGTCTTGCCGAAGGCCCGCATCACCGCCTTCGACGGCTCGGCGGCCATGCTCGCCGAAGCGCGTCGCAAGACCTGGCCGGCCACCGTCCACTTCGAACACTCCACAGTGGAGCAGTTGAGCGGGACGGAGGTCGCCGGCCCGTTCGACGGGATCCTCGCCGCCTATCTGGTGCGCAACCTGGCCGAGCCGGATGTTCAGCTACGTAAGCTCGTCTCCCTGCTCCGGCCTGGCGGGCGGATGGCCGTCCACGAGTACTCGGTGCGTGATTCCCGGCGGGCGAGACTGGTGTGGAACACCGTCTGCGCTTCGATCATCATCCCGCTCGGCAAGGTCGTCACTGGTGACGCCACCCTGCACCGGCACCTTCGCCGCAGTGTGCTGGCCTTCGACGGTGTCTCCGCACTGGAGCAACGCTTGCGCCACGCCGGGCTGGTGGACGTCGAAGCCGCCACGATGCCCGGCTGGCAGCGAGGCATCGTCCACACCGTCGCCGGTACCGCATCTGGAGAGACCACATGACCGCGCCTCTCGGCCATGACCGGAAGCTGGTGACCCACCCGGCGCCCAGCGGGCTGTCCTCCGCGGGCCTGCTGGTTCGGCGGCCCCGCGCAGCCGTGGTCGGCGCGGGCATCGCCGGGCTCACCGCGGCGACCGCCCTCGCCGAACGCGGCATCGACGTCACCCTCTACGAACGGGAACACCACCTCGGCGGCCGGGTCGGCGGCTGGGCCGAGCGGCTGCCCGACGGGACACCGGTGACCATGAGCCGGGGCTTCCACGCCTTCTTCCGGCAGTACTACAACCTGCGCGCCCTGCTGACACGTACCGATCCAGGCCTGGACCGGCTCACCCCCGTCGAGGACTATCCGTTGATCGACGAGGAAGGCCACACCGACACGTTCGCCGGACTGCCGAAGACACCGTTGCTCAATGCCTTCGCCTTCGCGGTGCGCAGCCCGACCATGGGGTTGCGCGATTTGCTCGCTCTCAAGCCGAAAGCCGCCCTTCCGCTGGCCACGGCGAGTGTTCCCGGCATCTATCGGCAACTCGACGATGTCGACGCCGAGTCCTTTCTGGAAGCCATCAACTTCCCCGTGGCCGCAAGGCATCTGGCGTTCGAAGTATTTTCACGCAGCTTCTTCGCCGACCCGGCCGAGCTTTCCGCCGCTGAACTGGCGACGATGTTCCACCTGTACTTCCTCGGTTCGAACGAAGGCCTCCTCTTCGACGTCCCGGCTGATCCCTTCCCCGAAGCACTCTGGACACCGCTCGCGCACTACCTCGCCGACCGCCGGGTCACCATCCACACCGGAGTCCAGGTCGAGGCCATCGAAAGCGCGGGAACCGGCTTTCAGGTGCAGACGGCGGACAGCACGGCCGGGTTCGAGGCGGTCGTCCTGGCCTGCGAAGTGAGCGGGCTGAAAGCCATCGTGGGGTCGTCGCCGGATCTCGCCACCTCCGCTTGGCGGGAAGGGATCGGCAGGCTCCGCGCCGCACCCGGATTTCTCGTCCGGCGCTTGTGGCTGAACCGCCCGGTGCTGCCCGAACGGCCCGCTTTCCTCGGTACCGGAAGCCTTCCCCCGTTGGACAACATCAGCCTTCTGGACCGCTATGAGAGCGAAGCCAAGCGCTGGACGGCTCGAACCGGTGGCTCCGTCGTGGAACTGCACGCGTATGCCGCGCCGACCGAGGACATCCAGGTTCTCGCGCGCCAGATGGACAAACGGTTGCACGAGATCTATCCGGAAACCGCGGACGCGCGGGTCGTAGGCGAGATCGACCTGTGGCGTCAGGATTGTCCGCTGTTCGAAGTCGGCGGTTTCGCCCGCAGGCCGTCCGTCGCCACGCCGGTGCCCGGGTTGGTCCTGGCGGGCGACGGGATCCGGATCGACCTGCCGGTGGCGCTCATGGAACGCGCGGCCGCCACCGGCTGGGCCGCCGCCAACACGTTGCTGTCGCACTGGGGCGTCGCGGGCCATCCGACCCACTCCGTCCCGAACCACGGACGGCTCCGGGTGCTCAATCGGCTGGCGCGTCGCGAACGCCGGACGTCATGACCGCGGGAGGCCTTCACCTGCGGCTGGAGACCACACCTGTGCGGTGGTCACAGCGTCTCGTCCGGCTCGTTACGCTGGTCTCCGCGGTTTATGACGAAGGAGGCTGCCGGTGAACGAGATCGAGAACGTTGTCGGCGGGAGCTTGGGCGCGACGCTCGGTGGTATCGCTCGCACGTTGCAGGCCGAGCCCGACGTCGAGTCCACCCTCATAGCGATCGTGAAGGCCGCGGTCGATCATGTCGACGGTGCGGAGTACGCCGGAATCTCGCTGGTCGAGCGGGGGGATCAGGTGCGGACGGTCGCGCCGACCGGCGAGGTCGTGGTCACGATCGACGAGGTGCAGTACCGCACGGGCCAGGGCCCGTGCCTGGACGCGATCACCGAGCACCAGATCTTCCGCACCGGCGACCTCGCCACAGAGGATCGCTGGCCGGCGTTCACTCCCGCGGCGGCCGAGACCGGGGTGCGTTCGATGTTGTCGTACCGATTGTTCGTCACCGACACCACACTCGGCTCGCTGAACCTCTATTCCCGTGCTCGTGACGCGTTCAGCGATCAGACCGAGGAGGAGGGCAAGCTGTTCGCCGCCCATGCGGCGATCGCGCTCACCGGGGCGCAGACGGAAGCCCGCTTGCATGTGGCGATGGAGAACCGCGACATGATCGGCATGGCCAAGGGCATCCTCATGCAACGCCACGACCTCGACGCCGTGCGGGCGTTCCGGCTGCTCGTGGAGTCCTCGCAGAACACCAACATGAAACTGATCCAGGTCGCCACCTGGGTCGTCGAGAACCGCCTCGAACTGTGACCTCGCGATATCCGTAGTGCGCGCCGATGACGCTGCTGGCGTGTCCGTAGACGACGGCGAGCCCGAACGCGGCGTGGGGCCGGTTGCGGACGAACGGGCCGATGGTGCGCCGCAGCCGCCCCGCGGTGACTCCGCCCAGGTCGGATGGCGCTGATGGCTTTGTGCGTGCTTTCGGGCAAGAAGAAAAGCCGAGTACACCCAGCACGAAATGGACAAGCGCGATGACCAGCGCCACCGGCCGCAGTGACGATTCGGTCGCACGTTCGTTCATCGGAATGTCTCGGTTGGGCGCAAGTCCGCCCGGCGACACACGATGAGACCCGTTTGCGGGTACGGCCGCCGGGTATTCGCATTCTGTGAAGGTGGACAGAGGCGCTCGACTGCGATTACGGACGGGTGAATCCATGATCGAGGTAACGATGACAGTGCGTGCTTCCCCGGAGTGCGTGTTCGCGGTGCTCGCCGACGGCTGGACCTACGCGGGCTGGGTGGTGGGCGCGTCGCACATCCGCGACGTGGATACGGGTTGGCCGGAGCCGGGAGCACTGATTCATCACAGTGTCGGGCCGTGGCCGCTGTTGATCAACGATGTCACCAAGGTTCATGTCGTGGATTCCCCGCGCTTGCTGGAACTGGACGCGCGGGCATGGCCGTTCGGCACGGCCAGGATCCGGCTCGAACTGACCGAAAACGAGCCAGGCAGCACCGAAGTACGCATGTTCGAAGAAGCGACTCGAGGTCCGGGCCGGCTGCTTCCGAAGGCCGCGCAGGCCGCGTTGCTGATACCGCGAAACCGGGAGTCGTTACGCCGCCTCGCGGATCTCGCGGTCGGGAGGAAGGCTCAACCCGCCTGATCCTGATGGCTGGGCCGCCCGAGCCGGACGCGGTCGCGGGGCGGGTCCAGCGGACCGCTGTGGCCGTGGTGGCCGGACCGGATGGCATCGAGGAGGCCGGTCACCGTGGAAGTGGCGTCGTACCGCGGCTCCCAGCCGAGTTCTTCTCTGGCCCGGCGAGTGTCCACAAGGGACGCTTGATCCGCGAGCCGCAGCCAGGCCGGGTGCAACGGCTGCAGCCCCAGCCGCCAGCTCGGCCACGCCAGACCGGTCAGCAGTGTCAGCGGCACGGGAATCCTGAGTCCGCCCGCGAGCGCCGCGAGATCCCGGCTTTTCAGCACCGGGTCGCCGGCGAGGTTGAACGGACCCGTCGCCCGGCGCGTCAGGATCAGCCGAATCGCCTGTGCCACATCGGCCGAGTGCACCGCCTGCAGTCGAAGGCCCGGCCACAGTGGCACGGGAAGCCATCGGCTGCCCAGCGGCGGACGCGGCGCCCAGGGGCTGAGCAGCCAGCCGGTGAACTCCGCCGCCGCGTCCCGTTGCACGATCCCGCAGGGGCGGATCCGGGCCAGCCGGATCTCGGGGTGGCGACCGGCGAATTCGTCGAGCTGGGTTTCGAACGCGGCTTTTCCCGCACTGTAAGCACTATCGTTCAGACCGTCGCACGGCCACGTCTCGTCGACGAAGCGCCATCGGTCGGCCGGAGTGTAGGCGGCGACTGAGGACGCGCAGACCACGTGTTCCACGCCCGCGCCGGCGGCCGCACTCAACACGTTCGCACTTCCGGTCACATTGGTCCGGTGCATCGGCGGGTCCCCGGCACGGGGGTGGATCGCCCAGGCGAGGTGCACCACGGCATCCGCGCCGGCGCAGGCTTCCGCCAGCACCGGCTCGGCGCCGTCCGCGCCGATGTCGCACTCGATCCAGCGAGCCGGCGAATACGGCTCGACGCTCGTGTCGGGCCGCCGACGGGCCACTGCGGTCATCTCGCAGCCTTCGGCGGACAGTTCCCGGAGCAGAGCCGTTCCCACGTTCCCGCTCGCACCGGTCACGACGATTTTCATGCCAGGAGTCCTCATCGGTAGAGCACCCGGTGCGCGGCACGCACCGTCGCGCGGTAGACGCCGCCGGTCCAGCCGTCGCCGGCGAGGGCGGCGCGAGCGGCGTTGGATCCGGGCGCGCCATGGACCGCGCCCCCGGGATGCGCCGAGGCCCCGGCGAGGAAGAGCCGTTCGATCGGCGTGTCGGCACGGCCCAGCCCCGGCACCGGGCGGAAGAACAACTGCTGCTGGATGGCCGCGGTACCGGCGTTGATCGAACCTTCGACCAAGCTCGGGTTGCCCTCCTCCAGTTCGGTGGGCCCGGCGACCGACCGGCCCACGATCAGTTCGCGGAACCCCGGGGCGTGCCGCTCGATGACCTGTTCGATCCGGTCCGCGTGGCGGCGCAGTCCGGAAGCCGTCCACGGCTCGCCCCTGGGCACATGGGTGTAGGCCCAGGCCGTTTCGGTGCCGGCGGGTGACCTTGTCGGATCGGTCGTGGTCATCTGCCCGAGCAGCAGGAAGGGATCGCGGGGCACCCGGCCGCAAGCGAGGTCGTTGCCGACATCGGCGAGACCGTCGAGGTCGGCACCGATGTGGACGGTGCCCGCCTGGCCGACTTCGGTGGCGGTCCACGGGATGGGCGCGGACAGCGCCCAGTCCACCTTGATCGTGGCGTCATCCCAGACGAACCGGTCCAAATCGGACACGAGCCGTGGGGGAAGGTGCTCGACGCCGACGAGGTCCCGGTAGAGGACCGGCGCCGGTATGTCGGCCAGGACGGCCCGGCGTGCGCGGGCCAGCCGCCCCTCGGCGTCCTGGACGCCTGCCGCCCGGCCGTCCGAGAGCATCACCTTGGTGACCGGGCGGCCGCAGGCGATCTGCCCGCCTTTGGCCTTCAACCGGGTGACCAGCGCGTCGGTGAGGCGACCGGCTCCGCCCTCCGGGACCGGGAAGCCGACGTCCTGGCCGAGCATGGTCAGCAGCCAGCCGAAAATGCCGCTCCCCGCCTGATCAGGGCCCAGGTCGGTGTGCATCGCGTTGCCCGCCAGCAGGATCCGGGCGCCTGTTCCGGCGAACCGTTCCTTGCCGAGTCCACGTGCGGTCAGCGTCAGCATCCTGGCCAGCCGCAGCGATTCCGCCGCGCCCAGCGTCTTCAGCAGCCGACCGCCCGAGCGCACCGGCGGGAAGGGGCGCGTGATCATGTCGAGGAGTGGTTCGCGGATTCGACGCCAGTTCTCGTACTCGGCCCTGAAGTTGTCGGCGTCGCGTTCGTCGAAGCCGGCCACGGACCGCGCGGTGCGGTCGAGATCGCGGAATTGCATCACATGCCGGTCGTCGGGCAGGACGTGCGCCAACACGGCCGGGGCATGCCGCCAGCGCAGGCCGTACTCCTCGAGGCCGAGCCCGGTGAGCACCGGTGACGCTGCCCCGAGCGGGTAGAAAGCGCTGTACAGGTCGTTGCGGAAGCCGGGTGCGGTGATCTCCCCGGTGCGGACCGCGCCACCGGGCTCCGGCGCCGCCTCCAGCACCAGCACGTCCCAACCGGCGTCGGCCAGCACGTTGGCCGCCACCAGGCCGTTCGGCCCGGACCCGATCACCACGGCGTCCGCGATTTCGGCACGCGAAGCATCGACTGTCATGCCCACCGCATACCCCGCCCGAGCGAACTCAACCTCACCGTCCGGGCCCCGAAAAGGAAGGAAACGGCTCCGGGCGGGCATCCGGCCGCCGGTGCCGGATAGAAGGAACATGCCGAAGCCGAACAACTGCTCACGAAGCTGAACAAGATCGATACCGGGTCGGATCGCTTCGACGATGTCCTGTCCGAACTCGTCGCCGTCGCGATCCTGAGGCCGGCCGACCGGCCCCGCAGGCACATGTCCGTGCCGATCGGGCCCGGAAATCCGCTCGTCGTCACCGGATTCCGGCTTTTGCCACTGGTGTACGACAAACTCGTCGGACCGCTGTTCCGACGACGCTGCGGCGCGAGGAAATCCCAGCTGTGCCGACTACTCGCGCACCGCGTCCGAAGCCCGGCTCGCCTGTTGGACACCGGCGACCGCGACGACGAGCGCCGCGAGCGAGGTCAGTGCGTGAAGGACGTTGTCCGCCCAGTTGAGGTTGACCGCATCTCCGGCCGACGTGGTGGCCGCGGAAAGTACGCCGAAGCCCGTAAGTCCAGCGAAGGCCACGAAGACGAACCAGCTGTAGACGGCGATCACAGGTGGCCGCAGTACCGCGATGAGTCCGAGTACCCCGGTGGCGGCCCGGATGAGGTCCAGCATCCCGGTCGCGCTGAAAATCCAGACCGTGTTCTCTCCGGCCTGGTTGTTCTCAGGCATGAAGAAGAAGCCCAGGACGCCGACGACGAGGTGTACGAGAGCAAGAATCAGCACCGTCAGGCGTAGAAGAGACAGTGACGCGGTTTTACTCATCGGAATACCTCCGTCTTTTCGGTGCTCATTCTTTCGCGGCACTGAAAATTTGGGTCAGACTGTCCTCGGTGTCCTTGCCGATCTTCTCGAAAACGACCTTGGCGATGGGTGCCGCCAGCTTCGCCGCCCCGTGGAATTCGATCGTGGCGTGGTACGTGAGCGCGGCCGTGTCTTTCTCGTCGCCGACTGCGACTGTGATGTCGTCGATCGAGGTCGCGGTGTCGTTCTTGCCGACGAAGACGACTCGGCCAGGCTCGAGGCGGGTCAATTCATAGGTCAGCTCGGTCTTCATTCCCCCGATCTTGGACACGTTGTGCCACTGGGTACCGACTGAGACCGGGCCGGCGCTGATTTGTTCGCAGGTCACCGTTCCCGGATCCCACTCGGCGGCGCGAGAGAAGTCGCGCAGGTAATCGACGACGACCTCAGGGGCGGCGTCGACGGTGAAACTCCGGGTTACCTCGACCATCTCTGTCCTCCACGATCTGGAAAGCTGGGTGCCTTGCTCTGGTGGCCTTGTTCAGTGGTTTTCGGCGGCCTGTTTGATGCCGGAAAGGGTTTCCTTCAGCCCTTGGTCGACCTGATCCCCCTCGGTGCGTTCGGTGTGCAGCTCGACGACGAGGGTGGCGTTCTGCTGTGTGTCGCCGGGTCCGATCTGGAGTTCGCCGCGGTAGTCGTGCGGACCAGTGGCACCCCACTCCAGACGCTTGCCGTCTTCGACCACGTTGACCCAAGCTCGTCCCGCCACCTCCTGCTCAGGAGCATCATGGGGGTCGATATGTGCGGTGACGTCGACCTTGTTGCCGCCGGCGGGCTCGGCAGAGGTCAACCGGGGCATGTATTTCGGAAGATTTCGTACATCGGCGAGGTAGGCGAACAGCAGCGCCGGCGGCACGTCGATGGTGATCGATTGCTGGTAGTTACCCATGGATATCCACTCCGACTCGGGCTTTATCGCCTTTGGAAAGATCTGTTTTCTGGTTACCCCGTGGGGTCGGCTTCACACGTCGCGCGGGCACTCTTCTCGCATAGCGTCGGACAACCGCGGATAAACCGGCGCCTGGACGTCGAGTGCGAACAAGCGCAAGATTCGCAGGAGGCTCGAAGAGGCGGTGATCAGCCCGATCCGGCGACCTTCGGAGCGAGCCGAGAAAGCGGCGGTCTCCAGTACCCGCAGCCCTGCCACGCCGAGGAAGGTCACCCGGGTCAGGTCGATCAAAGTGCAGGCGGGCAAGGGCTGACGCAGATTCCCTTGCAGCAGCGGGGCGGTGGCGACATCCAGTTCGCCGGACACGGTGAGGATGAGGAGGTCGATGGTGTGGGCGTGCTCGGTCACCCGTGTCGGTTGTGGCCCGACATGCTGCGCATAGAACCCTAGGCGGTCGCCGGTGTGGCGGTGATCGAGTTCGATGGGTGGCTGGAACGAAGAAGGCATGAGGTGGTCTCCCGGGAAGCGGGACGACGCGGGCCTACAAGTGAGAGGTACGCGGGATACTCGCGGAAGCGCGTCGCCGGGCCGCGCTCGAACGGATTCGAGGCTGTTGCGGCTGCGGACAGGTCGTCTGTCGCGCGAAGCTGTGGGCTGAACCGCACGCTCATCGACCGTACGCCTGCTGACGCCGTTTCGCACCTCTTTGAGCAGGGATTTTCGAATTATGAATCGTTTTCGCATCGGTTTGTTCTGATGCTGCCCGGGTATCCGGCGATCTGGCGGAGAGTGGAAGGAGACACTGATGAAGCTTTTTCACGGGGGCGACAGGGTTCGCTGGAACAGTCACGGAGGAGAGGCTGAAGGCGAGATCTTGAAGGAGATCACCTCCGACACCGAGGCGGCGGGGCGCAGAGTGCGTGCGTCTCGTGAGGAGCCGCAGTATCTGGTACGGAGCGACAAGAGTGGTGGCGAAGCGGTCCATAAGCCCGACGCTCTTGAGAAGATTTGAGCAACCGGCACGCTGTGTCTCGCCTCGGGCCGAGTGACGACATCGGCCGTGTCGAGCGTCAATGGCGCCGGAAGCCGTCGACCTCGTCCGTGCGCACACGGCCGACGTCGTCGCCTGCGGGCGTTGCGGCCATCGGTGTCTCCCTTCGAGGGGATCGGGTCGTGAGTGAATCGAGTATGGATCGGTTTGCGCTCGCTCCCAGCGGGTAATCCAGGGAGTGCCCGCGCATCGCAGGTGCGGTAACCGAACCATCACTTCGAGGAGCTGCCGCAATGAGCACAGTTACGAAGTCCGTGGATGTCGAAGCCAACGTTCCGGCGGTCTACAACCAGTGGACCCAATTCTCCGACTTCCCCCGGTTCATGGAAGGCGTCGACTCGATCGACCAGATCGACGAAACCCATACGCACTGGAAAACCAGCATCGGGGGCGTGACCCGTGAGTTCGACGCGACGATCACGGAGCAACATCCCGACGAGCGGGTCGCTTGGACGTCCGATTCAGGTCCCACTCACGCCGGCGTCGTGACCGTCCATCGCATCGACGACACGCACACGCGCGTCACCGTGCAGATGGACATCGATCCCGATGGTTTCGTGGAGAACGTCGCGGACAAGTTCGGCATCATCGACCGGCGCGTTCAGAGTGACCTGGACCGCTTCAAGACGTTCATCGAGAACCGGGACGGTCACGAAACCGGCGCCTGGCGCGGTGACGTCGATCGCGCGCCTCAGCAAGGGAGCTGACACTCGCTTCACTCGAGGCCGAAGACCTGCGGCGGGCTCCACTCCGGAGGCTCGCCGCTTCATGGCGGCCGGTTCCCCTTCTTGAGGGCCATTCTCGAAGGGGGATCGGTCGCGTTTTGCACACCAGAACATGTCCGACCACCATGATTGGTCCACAGACCACCGAGTAACCGGAAGACATGAATGACAACGAACTGACACGCGGTGCCACTCGACAGATCCGGCAGAAGGCGCCGAACCCGACGACGAACAGAACTCTCCTGCTCGGCACGAGGATCCGCCTTGGCGCGTCATCCTCCCGCTTACCGTTTGGCTCCAGGGTGAACTCGTCGACACGGGGTATCCGGATTCGGTGAATGATCGTCGACTTTCCGCGGTTCAGCTCGATGGACCCGCGTCGGGTATCAAGAGAACAGCACCCAGCAGCGCGCCAAGGTCGTCGCTGTCGGCGAGAACTTCCCAGGTGCGGGTTAACTGGAGAAGGTCGCGGACCGGGCCGCAGGCGTGTAAGACGCGGTAGGACGTGCCGTGGTCGATGGCAGTGTTGTAGCCGGTCAACAGCGTATTCACGCCGGCCAGGTCGAGCGATGTCGTGTGGCGAAGGTCGATCACGAGCGTCTCGGGAAGAGTCAACACGATCGAGCTGACGATCAGGTTCTGCAGAAACACCGTCGCGGGGCCGAGCACCGGGCCGTGTACGTCCAGTCGCAGGAAAGTCTTCCCAAAGGAGTGGGCGGCCGCTGAGAAAATCTCCATGGGTGCCTCTCGCAGACACGTGTGGCGAAAGTTGGGCCATTGACGAATCACAGTGTACTGCGTGCGAAGAGCTCCAACTGCTGCTGCCGCACGCTTGCTCGCATTAGCAAGCGTTGGGCTTATCCATGTTCGACGTGTCGGGCGCGGGAGCCACCGTACTCGCGAAGCCTGGACAATCAGCCGTCACTGCCACTCCGGTCCCGACTCCGTCGCACGTCTGGCCTCGTCCGTGTCCTGAGCCGCCGCGCCGAGACCGTGGCTGAGGATGGCGGTCAGATCGGTCGCGCTTTCGGTAACGGACTGAGCGAGTTCGGTCAGGCGTAGGTGATTGGAGCGGGCATAGCCGCGGAGTCGGGTGAAGGCCTCGTCCATGGTGAGGGCGCCGCGTTCGGCGAGGACGCCTTTGGCCTGTTCGATCACCACGCGGCTGTTCAGCGCGGATTGCAGCTGTCCGGTGAGGCGCTCTCCTGTTTCGATGGTGCGTTGTTGCAGGATCCCGATAGTGGCGACGTCGGCCATGGCCTGGGCGAGTTCGACATCGTGGGGATCCGCGCCGCCGGGTCCGCTGCTGAGCAGTGTGAGGACTCCGACGACCTGATCGCGTAGCCGCATCGGCAAGGCCTGTACCGCCTTGAACCCGCATTCGTTGGCCGCGGCGCTGAATCTCGGCCAACGGTGTGATTCCCTGCGGAGGTCTTCGCAGGAGACCGCTGCGCCGCTTCGTACGCACTCAACACAGGGTCCGTTGTCGGTCTCGACCGCGAATAGCTCAAGCAGCTCGGCCCGGTGGGTGGAGGTCGCCGCGACGTCCAGGCGTCCCTGGGCGTTGAGCAGGATCACTCCGGTCGCCGATACGTCGAGCAGATCTGTGCATTCCTCCGTCAGGATGTTGAGGAATTCGGAGATATCGAAGTCGGCGACCAAGGTGTCGGCGAGCTTGACAAAGGTGCGGGACACGTGTCTCTCCCGGCTGGGGCGCATTGTTCCGGTGGTGTCGGCCTGGTCGGTCATGAGCGGCACTCCTCAAGGTACGGACACACGGGCTGACAACCGGGTTTCAGCCTCGATGACCGTGACTTCGAAGCCACGACGCAAGAGCAGAAGAGCGGTGGTGAGCCCGGCGATGCCGTCTCCGATGACGACGATTTCGCTGGTGTGCTGACCGGACAAGGTCTCGGAGAAGGTGGCCGCGGGTGAAGTGTCCTGCGGCCACAGCGATCGGTCGGTCGTGGTGGTCATCGTCGACCAGGCTCGAATGGCCTACCGGTCGAAGGGGTGAGCTGAGCGGCATCGCGGCACCATCCTCTCCGGTCAGATCCCCGCATACCCGGCTCGGCCGGGTTGAAAACGACCGTGCAGCGATATGCCCGGGGACAAGGTGCCGTCACTGCTGACCCGAACGTGGCCAAGCGCACTCCGCGACTTGTTTAGGGCTCGTCCGGTGGGGAATTCAGAGGCTGTACGACAGGTCGCCCCAGCCCCGGCGCCGCAAGATTCGGGGAAGGACGTCTATGCCTGTCTCATCAGTGACGCCGCCGAGCGTCGAAGCAGCTGCTCTTGCCGGGGTTCGCAATGATTTTCGTGACCTCGCGGGCCTGGTGCGGCACCGAGGTCTGCTCGACCGCCGCTACGGCTTCTACGCGGTGAAAATCAGTTTCACCCTGCTCGCGCTGGTCGGCGGTTGTGTGACGGTCGTAGCGCTGGGTGACTCTTGGTGGCAGCTTGCGATAGCGGCGTTTTTCGCGGTGATGTTCGCTCAGGTCGCGTTCCTTGGTCATGACGCGGGGCACAATCAGATCTTCCGTACCGGACGGGCCAACGACAGACTCGGTTATGCCTTCGCAGGGGTCGTCGGCATGAGCTATGGCTGGTGGATGGGCAAACACACCCGGCATCACGCGAGCCCCAACCACGAAGGCGACGATCCCGATATCGACATCCCGCTGCTCGCCTTCACCCGCGCGCAATTGGGCGAGAAGAGCGGCTTCGTACGCTGGACCACGAAACACCAGGCTGGCCTCTTCTTCCCTCTCCTGCTGCTGGAAGGCATCAGCCTGCACTGGGCCGGCATCCAAGCCGTGTGGCATGGCGACGTCAAAGCCCGTCGCCTGGAAGCGGTGTTGTTGGTCGCGCACATCGGCATCTATCTCGGCGCGATATTCCTGGTGATGTCCCCGCCGGTGGCGATCGCGTTCATCGCCGTGCACCAGGGACTGTGGGGCGTCTACATGGGCTGCTCGTTCGCGCCCGGGCATAAGGGCATGCCCACCTACACCGACGAGACCAAACTCGACTTCCTGCGCAAACAGGTCCTCACCAGCCGCAACGTCCGCGGCGGCCCCTGGGTCGACTTCGCGCTCGGTGGACTGAACTATCAAATCGAACACCACCTTTTCCCCAGCATGCCGCGCAACAACCTACGCCGCGCACAACCCCTGGTACACGAATTCTGTGTCGCGCACGGGATCGACTACGCCCAATGCGGACTGCTGCAGACCTACCGCTACGTCCTGCGGCATCTACGCGATGTCAGCGCACCCCTCCGCACGGCAGAACAATGAAGACGGTGACCTCGGCGCTGAGAGAACTCGTAAGCGGTTGGGCCGCCTTGGCTCAGGCGACTTCGCAACTGCCTACCTTGCTTACCCGAGACTACTGGTCGAACTCGGTCCTCGAGTCGGTCGGCGGGCACCATTTCGTCGGCATCGCGCAGGGGATGTTCGGACCACGAAAGTCCACAAACGACCGAAGGGTCGACGGTGGTATGACCGTCCGCGCCGAGCGGCGGCCGGTCGGACTCGACCCTCGATCGCTCGCCGCGGCCTTCCCAGAGGCCGCCGGCAGTTTGGTGGTCCTTCTGCACGGATTGGTAGAGACCGAACAAGGCTGGTTTCGCGGTTCTAAGCCAGGAGGTGACTTCGGGGCCCGCCTGGCCGACGATCTCGGCAGTACTCCGGTGTACGTGCGGTACAACTCGGGCCGCCACGTCTCGGAGAACGGTGATGAGCTGGTGGCGTTGCTCTCCCGTCTGGTGGCCGCGTGGCCGGTACCCGTCACCGAGGTCGTCCTTATCGGACATTCCATGGGTGGCCTCGTAGCACGAAGCGCCCTGTACCGCGCGCAAGAACAGGACGTGCCATGGCTTTCCCTCGTGACGCGGCTGGTGTGCCTGGGCACACCGCACGCCGGCGCGCCACTGGAACGGCGCGTCGCCCAGCTCACCACGCTGCTCGGCAAGACGCCTTTGACGACTCCTCTGACCAAACTGTTCGCTCTCCGCAGCGATGGCATTCAAGACCTCGCGCACGGCTACGTCCATCGTCGGCAGTGGGCCGGTGATCCCGAACTGCCGGGTGAGGCTGAACCGTTTCCCTCCAACGGAATCCGAAGGTTGTTCCTATCGGCCACCGTGTCACGGAGAGAGGGAAGCGTGTGGGGCCGGTTGATCGGCGATCTTCTCGTGACCCCCGTCGCGGCCGATGAACTGATCGAGGACGCCGAGGTCGTCTGGCTCGGCGGGCTGAATCATTTCGCCTTACTCCGCGATGCAGTCGTCTACCAGACGCTTCTCGCCTGGCTCCGCGAGGCCGAGGTGACTGCCTCGTCCACCGGAACCGGTCGGGTTGACCCTGCCAAGCCTCGGTTACCCGGATGACTGCAGCCCCAACGGCCGCCCCGGACCTGGCGACTCGTTCTATCCTTTCCGCATATGGAGGAACCATGACAAAGCCAGGACCAGAACCCCAAGATGTCCCCGGCTTGGAGCCGGGTGGGTCCGTGACACCCGGAGACACCCCGCCGGACGCGGGGCAGACGTCGGGTCTGTCGCACCCGCAACCGATTCCTTCACGGCTGCCGGGGATGATCACGATCATCGTGATCGGAGTCCTCGTCGTGGGAGCGGCCGGCTTCTTCATCCTGCGGGCGTTCGACCTGTTCTGATCACCACTGGGTGAATCCATTATGGACAGACTGCTCGGCCCTGAACGATATCACCGGGCCGCGGTCTTATCGCCGCGCACAGCGCTTCCTGCGCCCTCTCCAAGGTGCTCATCTGAGCGGTCAGGTTCGAATACGGTGAAATTCCCGTTCATCTCCGTGTGAGGGGCCACGCCCGGGGTATCCGAAACCATGTTCACTCGGTTCCGGGCTGGAGAAAGCTGTCTCGGAACGAAATTCGGGTGTGCGGCTTGTTCGTTCCAACTGTATCGAAGGGAGCACTATGACTGCATCGGCTACCAAAGTCCAGCGAAGCCCACGTCAGGTTTTCGCGATGGCTGTGGGCGCGGTCTTTCTGCTTGTCGGCGTTCTAGGATTCATCCCCGGGATCACGACCGATTATGACCAGTTGAGCGGTGCCGGCCACGAGTCCGGCGCCCTTTTGCTGGGGGTTTTCCAAGTATCGATCCTGCATAATTTCGTCCACCTCGCGTTCGGACTCGCGGGCATTCTGCTGGCGCGGACGGTCAACGGAGCGAGGTCGTTTCTGGTCGGCGGCGGGGTGATCTATCTCGTGCTGTGGGTGTACGGCCTGCTCATCGATCATGGGTCGGCGGCCAACTTCGTGCCGGTCAACGGTGCTGACAACTGGCTGCACCTCGGGCTCGGTGTCCTGATGATCCTCCTGGGAGTCGTACCGCTGTCCGGCCGCAAGGCGCCCATCGCCGACTCCCGCTGATACCCCTTCTTCTTCGGAGGTTACTTGTGTTCCGTCATACCAAATTGCTCCAGTTCGAGGCCAAACCTGAGAAGCCGGACGCGGTTTACGCAAGAAAGCTGCAGGAACTCATCGGTGGTGCCTACGGTGAGATGACCGTGACCATGCAGTACCTGTTCCAGGGTTGGAATTGCCGGATCGAGGGCAAATACAAAGACTTGATCATGGATACCGCGACAGAGGAGATCGGGCACGTCGAAATGCTCGCCACCATGGTCGCCCGGTTGCTGGAAGGTGCGCCTGCGACAGCGACCGCCGAGGCGGCCAAGGATCCCGTGACGGCGGCGATCCTCGGCGGGATGGATCCGCAACAGGCGATCGTCGCGGGCGGTGGCGCCATGCTGGGCAACAGTCAGGGGGTGCCGTGGAATGGTGGCTACATCGTGGCGAGTGGCAATCTGCTGGCCGACTTTCGGGCGAACGCCGCCGCCGAGGCACAGGGCAGATTGCAGACGGCCCGGCTGTACAACATGACCGACGATCCCGGCGTGAAGGCGATGCTGCAGTTCAATCTCGCCCGCGACACCGTGCATCAAAAGCAGTGGCTGGCGGCCATCGAAGAACTCGAAGCCGACGGCCTGGAGAGTTCCCTTGTGCCGAACGCGTTGTTCGATGAGGAGAACCAAGAGCACAACAACACCGTGTGGCGACTGTCCGATGGAACGGACGGCAGCAAGGGCGCCTGGAGCTTCGAAGGTGAAGAGATCGAATACCTGAACGACCCCAAGCCGCTCGGCGGTCCCGGCACCGCACCCAAGCCCGATCCCGCGCTCTACGGGACGTACTCGCCGGTTCAAGACGCAGTCGGGACTGTCAAGGGTAAAGCCAAGTCTGCCAAGAACAAGGCCATCGAGAAGACGAAGAGGGCCAAGAACTAGAAACCCGGGAAGAAGGGTTCTTTCTCGCGATAGTGTGAGAAAGAACCCTTCACCGTGTGAATTGCCGGCCCGTACGCCGTCACGACTCTTCGGTACGCGGAAGATCGTCCGGAGGAGAACTCGATGACTGACGACCCCGGCCGGCGCCGGAAGGTCCTGCTCGTCGTCGTGTCGACGATTCTCGGGCGGTGCCGGGCCGGTTGGTGACCTTGGCGGCTCAAGATCAATATGGCGTGGCGACGGAACACGCAGCTTTCAGGCGTCGCGTTCTGGCCGAAGGATTCCCCGCTGATATGCGGCGGCGACCGCGGAGGCCCGGTCGGGCACCTCCAGTTTGGCGTAGACGTGCAGCAGGTGCGTCTTGACGGTGGCCTCGCTGATGTGCAGCTCGGCAGCGGCCTCCCGGTTGGTCTTTCCGCGTGCGATCAGCGCGAGGACTTCGCGTTCCCTCGCGCTCAGCCTGGCTTTGGTGACCGGCTGCCGCGGGCGAACCCGGTCGAGCAGCAGCGCGACCACCGAGGGGGAGAGCACGCTCTCGTTGCGAGCCGCGGCGCGGACCGCGCGGAACAGCTCCTCACGCGGCACGTCCTTGAGCAGATAGCCGATCGCCCCCGCCTCCACGGCCGGCAGCACGTCGGAGTCGGTGTCGTGGGTGGTCAGCACCAGCACCCGGGTGGCCGGAACGCGTTCCCGGAGCAGCCGGATCAGCGCGGCGCCGCTCGGGGACGGCATCCGCAGATCGGTCAGCACCACGTCCGGGCTGGTGGCGGCCACCACCGTCAGCGCCTCGGCGCCGCTCGCGGCCTCCCCGACGATCTCGAGGTCCGGCTGCGTGCCGAGCATGCCCCGCAAGCCGTCGCGCACCACCGGGTGGTCGTCGACGATCACCAGCCGCACGGACGTCATCGCGCCGCCTCGATCACCGGCACGCTGACGCTGACCGCCGTGCCTGCTCCTTCGGCCGACTCGATCTCCACCGAGCCGGAGAGCAGCCGGGCCCGCTCGCGCAGGGCGGTGAGCCCGAATCCGGTGGACGGCGACCGGGTGTCGAAACCGGTGCCGTCGTCGCGGACGTCCAGAACGATCACCTCGTCCATGTAGGAAAGGGTGATGTCGACTCGTCCGGCCTTCGCGTGCCTGCCGACGTTCGACAGGGTTTCCTGTGCCGCGCGCAGGACCGTCACCTCGATCTCCGAATGCATGGGTTGCGGTGTTCCGGTCGTCACGAACGTCGCGGGAATGCCGTACTGCTCCCGCCACGTCGCCACCGCGGTGGCGACCGCGGCACCGAGCCTGGCGTCGTGCAGCGGGCCCGGCCGCAGCGCCTCGATCGAACGGCGGACCTCCACCAGGCTGGAGCGGGCCAGCTGCCGGGCGGTGCCGATCCGTCCGCGCAGCGCACCCTCGGCCGGGGCCAGTTCCTCGGCGACCTCCAGCTGGGTGACGATCCCGGTCAGGCCCTGGGCGACGGTGTCGTGGATCTCCCTGGCGATCCGGGCGCGTTCCTCCGCGGTCCCGGTCTCTTTGGCCCGCGCCAGCAGTTCCGCGTGCAAGTCGGCGTTCTCGGCGGCCATGGCGACGAGCCTGCTGTTGGCCTCTCGACGCCGGATCGCCTCGCGTTCCATCCCGCGGATCGCCCAGCCGATCAACGCGGCCAGCGGTGTCACCATCGCGAGGTTGAACAACGTTTGCCGGAGGTCGGTGCCCGGAAGCACCAGCCATGGCACGTTCGCGAGCGCCACCCCGGCATAAGCGAGCCTGCCGGGCAGGGCGACGAACGCGAGCACGTAACACATCGGGACGAAAAGTTGGAAACTATCGCTGCGGAGCACGAGAACCACGGTGCCTGCCAGAAACCCGGCGAAGAACACGGTCATCGCCAAGGTGTGGCGCTCCCACCACTGTGGATGCGCGACGATGAACCACCAGTGCCAGCAGGCCAGCCCGGCGGCGATGGCCATGGTGACCAGTTGGTCCGGCCAGGTGGTCGTATCGAAGACCAGAGAAAGGACGGTCGCGAGCCCGAGCAGTCCGTACGGAGCGAGCGCCCACGCCCGGTTCCATCGCCGTTCCAGCCGTTCCTCCATCGACGTCACCCGGCCCATCTTGTCAGTGGGAGTTCCGATAGGTCAGCCGCCGGAGCAGAGCCTCGGCCGGCCCCGGCTTGCCCGCCCGTCGCATCCGGTCCGCGAGCAGCACCGAGACCAGCCAGGTGCCCAAGGCCAGCAACGCGACTCCGGCCGAGCCCAAGGTGCCGCCGAGGCCCAAGGTGTAGGGCATCAGCAGGGCGACGAAGACCACCGACTGGAACAGATAGCAGCTGAGCGAGCGCTGCCCGCACGCGGTGATCGCCATGACCACCGGGCCACGCCGGTCCCGGAACCGCAGGGCGAGCAGACTGATCAGCCCCGCATAGCCAAGACCGCCCGCCACCCCGGTAACCGAATGCACGGCCGAAACGGCCCACATGACCAAACCGGACTCCGGCGTCCAGAATCCGCCGACCGCGAGCCCCATCGGCACGCCACCGGCCACCGCTACGGCGAGCCCGCCGATCGCGGTGCGGACCAGCAGAGTTCGGTGCCGTTCCGGTTCGGTGAGCACCCCGCGCCGCGCTGCCCAGACGCCCACCAGGACAGCACTGCCCACACCGAGCAGACCCAGCGGTGTCATCACCCATTCCACCGGATGCAGGGCGAGGGCGGTCGCCGGATCGTGCACCGCGAAAGACCAGAAGAACGAGCGTTGCCCGCTATCCGGCGGGGTCACGTAGGCGATCCCCTGGACCAAGGCGACCACCACCAGCCACCCCGCGGCGGTCGTGAGCAAAGTCCGGTCCTTGACCCGCAGCATCGCCGGCAACGCGAAACCAAGCACGCCATACAGCCCGAGAATGTCCCCGGGAAACAGCAGTACCGCATGGACGAACCCGAACACGATCAGCCAGCGGAACCGTCGCCGCAGCAACCGTTTCGTTTCCGGCTCCGGGGTGCCCGCGGCCTGCTGCCGCCGCACCATCTGCACCACGCCATACGCGAACAACGCGGCGAACATCGGATAGCCGCGCACCTCCACGAAAACCACGTTGAGCATGCTCACCACCCGGTCGAGCAGGTCGTGCTCCACGATGTGCTGCCGCGCGCCGTACGGGCGGTCATAGAGATAGAGCACCGAGTTCGCCAGCGCGACCAACGCGAGCATCAGCCCACGAGCGAGATCCGGCGCGAACGCCCGCTCTCGCAGGGTGACCGGACCGGCACTTGTTTCGTTCAACGACATGCGAACCAGCGTGCTGGGCCAGCACTCTGCCGGACATCGACAGAACGGCCGACCCCTGAGGTCCACCGCGAATGCGGCGTATCAACCGATCGGTTGATGCGCCGCACGATCTCGCGGACTTCGCCGAAGTTCGGTGATGTGCGCCCGGATCCCTGCGAGTTCGTCGAGGCGGGAGGGACTCGTCCGGAATGCGCCGCTGGGCGTCGACGTCGGCCTGCCGCTTCGCGAGCGCGGGCACCAGCTGGGCCGCACGCGCGACGAGTTCGTCCCTGCTGGGCACGGGGCGCGGATCCGGTGACTGTCATGGATGTTCTCCTGAGTTCTCGAGGGGTTGGGGAAGTTCGTGGCCACCGCGGAAGAACACCAGCGGTGGTGCGCCTACCGAGACGTCAAGTGCTTCGACGGGGCCGAGCACGATGAGGTGGTCGCCTGCCTCCACCGCCCGTTCGATCCGGCAGTCGAGCCGGGCCTGGTCGTGGCGCAGCAGGTTGACGCAGAACCGCCCGGCGGCCTCGATGTCGGACCAGGTCGAGGAGAGGTGAACGAGTTGACCGACATACCGGACGGCCGACCGGCACGCAGCGCGGTGACGACCACGATCCCCGTGGGGAAATGGCCGAGTACCTCACGAAAAGTGTCCGAGGTGACCTCGACCCACCCCGCGAGTCCAGCACCCGCCACGACGTTCGCATCCATGCGTGACGTGTTCGTCCCGCGCTTCACCTCGGCGCTTTACGAACATCGCGCACTTGCCCTCTGCCGGCTGCGGAAATCGCAGTCGGCGGGTTCCTCGTCCGGCAGCTTCACGATCCCGTTCGAGAAACCCGAAACGAAGCCACCCGGAACGTCACGTGATCATCGGGGAAGCGCTTTATCGATGGTATGTCCGATTCAGAACCATTGGGGGTACCGGATACTTTACGGCGCACTACGGTCGAGTGTTGATCGATCGATCTGACACTGCTGAACCCGTCCCATGCAGGACTCCCCTTTCACCGCAGGAGGCCGAAAAATCATGTGGATCCGACGTATGTCCATGATCGCCGCCGCCGTCGTTGCCGGGTCGCTCTTCGCCGGGCCCGCGGCAGTGGCCGAGCCGCCGTCCGGGCCGCCGATCGAAACTTTCATCATCGGCGGCAAGGTCGTCACCACTCCTTACTCGTTCTTCGCGTCGCTGCAACGCAATGGCCGTCATTTCTGCGGAGCGTCGCTGATCGCACCGCAATGGCTCGTCACGGCGAGGCACTGTGTCCAGGGCTCCACCGGTGGCGGTTTCTCCGCCCGGATCGGTGCGGTCAACACCGGCTCCGGCGGCGAGCTCATCACCGCGGCAAGCGCGACCCTCGGCGCGAACGACATCGCCGTGGTGAGGCTGTCGAGAGCAGCCACCGCCACGCCGATCAAGATCGCGGCCTCCACCCCGGCCGTCGGCACCGTCAACAAGCTGATCGGTCACGGGCAGACCTGCGGTACGCCCGGTTGCGGTGGTGCGTCGCCACAGCTTCGCGAGGTGGACACCACCACCGTCGCGGACTCCAGGTGTACCGCCAATTTCAAGCCAGGCAAGGAGATCTGCTTCCAGGGCGCACCCGGAACCAGTGCCTGCTACGGCGACTCCGGCGGACCGTCCATTTTGGGCGGTGAGCTGACCGGCGCTACCAGCCGATCCGGTAACAACAGCAGCAACTGCCTCAATGGCCCCGGAATCTACAACAGCGTTCCCGGGTACCGGGCCTGGATCAACCAGGCCACCGGTGGTGCGGTGACCGCGTGGGAGGCGACGCTCTAGCTCCCCGAGGGTGCTGACCTGAGCGCCCGGCCGGCGGTCACTCGTCGAGGATCGCCGGCCGGGTGAGGTCAACCGTGGCGGGTGGCGAACGCTCGCGACCATCCCTGGTCAAGGAGGCGGAATCCCGCGTCGATGGCTGCCGCCGGATCGGCCTCACGGACCGCCACCAGCTGAATCTGCAAGGCGAACCGGACGTAGAAGCGGATCTCTTCGCTCGGTTCGTCCAACCCGAAGTCTTCGGTGATCGCCGAGACCAAGGCGTCTTCGTGGCGCAACCACATCTTCTCCGCGTAGTCGACCAGAGCCGGGGTGTCCTCCATGAGGGCGAGGATCCGGCTCTGTGGCTCGGAGGTGAGCGCGGCGATCTCGGCCAGATAGTGGGCCTTCAGCGCGTCGGAGATCGAGGTTCCCGCCGAGCGATCACTCACCGCGGCGATCAGGCGTTCATGCCGCTCACCTTCATCGCTGAAGACAAGCGCCTCCTTGTGCGCGAAGTGCGTGAAGACCGTCTTGGGCGACACATCGGCCGCGTCCGCGATCTCGCGCACGGTCACCGCGTCGAAGCCACGCGCGAGGAAGAGTTCCGTCGCCGCCTCCAGGATCGTCGTCCGCGTTGCCGCCTTCTTGCGTTCACGTCGCCCTGCCGTCGCTGCGTCCACCACGCTCCGCACTCTACCTTCGAGCGCCAATCACATTGACTACATAAGTAGTGTCGGTGTAGTAAGTAACCAAGTGAAGCGACCTGGGCTATCGGAAAGGGTCGCGACCATGTCCGAAATCACCGGCTCGCGACCCAAGAAGCGGGAGATTCCCGCCTCCAGTGTGCGGCGGCGAGCGGCGGGGGCGTTGCTCGTCGCCGGGCCCGCGATCTTCCTGCTCGCGGAGTTCATCTCCGCCGCGGTGTGGACCGACCCCGCCTACAGCTACACGCACCACTTCATCAGCAACCTCGGCGTCCACGGGCCCTCGACCCTGTTCGGGCAGTACATGTAGTCGCCCTTGGCCTGGCTTATGAACACCGGATTCCTCGTTTTCGGGATCACGATCCTGGCCGGAGTGGCCGCGTTGCGCGATCTGCCGGGAAGGTGCCGCTGGGCGACTCTCGTCCCCGCGACGCTGCTGGCCGTCGGCGGCGTCCTGCTCGCGCTCTATCCGGGATCCGGCGAGGCGCTCAGCGACGGCACCGGCGAGTACCACGGCATGGGAGCCTTCGCCGGCTTCATCGGCGGGAACGCGCTCGCCATCGTGCTCGGACGCCGGTGGCAGCGCATCGGCATCTCCGCGGGCATGGGGCGAGCACTGATCACGGTCGGTGTGGTCGGCCTGATCTCGACGGTGCTCTACCTCGCGATGATCTTCACCGCGGGCGACAGCCCCATCGCATCACCGGCCTCATCGAACGCGGCGCCGTCCACCCGTTCCTGGTCGGCCTCCTCTGCGCCGGCGCGGCCATCTCGAAGCCGTCTTGGCGACTCGCGCGACCTTGATCTTCGACCTGCTACTTGCGGCGGGGAGACTTGACATGCACCCAACTGGCTGCCTAATCTACAAAGGCAGCCGGACGGCTGCATGTCAAGGAAGGCGACATGGACGAGGTCTTCAAGGCGCTGGCCGACTCTAGTCGCCGCCGGTTGCTCGACGACCTGAACGCCCGCAACGGGCAGACCCTGCGCGAGCTGTGCGCGGGGCTGGAGATGGCGCGGCAGTCGGTCAGCAAGCACCTGGCCGTACTGGAGGCGGCCAATCTGGTGACCACTGTGTGGCGTGGCCGCGAGAAGTTGCACTACGTGAACGCGGAGCCGATCAACGCGATCGCCGAGCGCTGGATCGACCGGTACCACCAGGGCCGGGTCGCCGCGCTCGCCGATCTGAAGCAGGCATTGGAGCAGGAACCCATGGGTACCAACGAATTCGTCTACACCAGCTACATCAAGACGACGCCGGAGCGGCTGTGGCGGGCGCTGACCGACCCGGTCTTCACGAAGCAGTACTGGGGCTGTGAGTTCACTTCGGACTGGAAGCCCGGGTCGACGATGGCCTGGGAGCAGCTCGGCGTGAAGCTGGAGGACTCCGAGCAGGTCGTGCTTGAGTCCGATCCGTACCGGCGGCTGTCCTACACGTGGCATACCTTCACCCCGGAGTTCGCCAAGTCCGTGGGGCTCGACGACGACGTGTCGGCGAAGCTCCAGGCCGAGTCGCGGTCGAAGGTGACGTTCGACCTCGAGCCGGTCGGTGACACGGTGAAGCTGACCGTGGTGCACGACGGTTTCGACGAGGGCAGCACGGCGCTGGAGATGGTCAAGGGCGGCTGGCCGTCGATCCTGTCGAGCCTCAAGACCCTGCTCGAGACCGGCGAACCGCTGCCCGAACCCGCGTAAGTGGGTCGACGCCGTCGATCTCATCAGGCAGTATCCGCGGCGTGCCCCTGGAGATCGCTTGCGACGAGTCCGGGTCCGAGGGCGAGAAACTGATCGGCGGGCAGACCGACGTGTTCGCGCACGCGGGGGTCCGGCTGAGTATCGAGGACGCCGCGGCCTGCCTGGTCGAGTTGCGGCGCAGGATCCGTTCGCCGGCGGTCGAGTACAAGGCCAACCACCTGCTCCGCACGAAGCACCGGCGGGTCCTCGAAGGGTTCCTCGGCCCGTCGGGTCCGGTCCGCGGACGTGCGCATGTGTATCTCGTGGACAAGAAACTGTTGCTGGCGAACGAACTCCGCGCGCTCGTCGGCCCGGACCTCGCACCGGACGACGAACTCCTGGCCGCGTTCAACGACGTGCTGCGGACCAGGAACCGGCGGGATCCGGCGGCAGGATCGTTCTTCGCCTTGGCCGGCGACACGCCGCGACTGCGGGCGAAGGTGGCCGGGTTGCGTGAGGCCAAGGTCCTCGATCCGCTGGTCCCCGCGATCCTCCGTGCCGTCGGACGCTGGAGCGAGGACGGCGAGCCGGTCTTCCTCGTCCACGACGAACAGCCGTCGCTCAAGGGGGAACGGCTCGCCGAAATCGAGGCGAGTCCGGGTCTGGCCGGGCTGAAGTTCGTGGACTCGCGGACCGATCCGCGGGTGCAGGTCGCCGATTTCCTGGTCGGTGTCGCCCGGCGGATCGCCGAGGACGAACTGAACGGGAACGGTGACGCGGTATTGACGGAACTCCTCGCGCCGTATATCGACTCGGCGTCCCTCTGGAACTGATTCACTCCTTGGTACGCCGAATCGCTCAGGTGGCCGTTGCCCCGCGTGCCGGGCGGCTGGAAATGTCGAGTCGTATTCGACACCCCGTCCGGGAGGCACTCGCAGATGCAGGCTTTCACCTTGCCCGAGTTCTACGTGCCGCATCCGGCGCGGATAAACCCGCACTTGGAAGCGGCGCGGGCGCACAGTATGGCGTGGGCCAGGAAAATGGGCATGCTCGATTCGCCCGCCCCATCCGGCGACGTCGTCTGGACCGAGCAGGCGCTGGCGAAAATGGATTACGCGCTGCTCTGCGCACACACTCATCCGGACTGTGACGGCCCGTCCCTCGATCTGGTCACGGACTGGTACGTCTGGGTGTTCTTCTTCGACGACGATTTCCTCGCGCAATTCAAATACACCCGGAACACCGAAGGCGCCAAGGCCTATTTGGACCGGCTGGAACTGTTCATGACCGGGCCGGGGGAAACGCCGCCGGAACCGGAGAATCCCGCCGAAGCCGGACTCAAAGACCTTTGGGCGCGCACCATCCCGTCGATGACGGAAGCCTGGCGGCGGCGTTTCGTCACCAGTACGCACAACCTGATGGTCGAATCGCTCTGGGAACTGGACAACATCGACCGCGGCCGTATCGCGAACCCCATCGAGTACATCCAGATGCGCCGCCGCGTCGGCGGGGCGCCGTGGTCGGCCAACCTGATCGAGTACGCGGTCGGCGCCGAAGTGCCGGACAAGGTCGCGGCGACCAGGCCGCTGGAGGTTCTGCGCGACACTTTCGCCGACGCCGTCCACCTGCGTAACGACCTCTTCTCCTACCAGCGCGAAGTCCGCGAGGAAGGTGAGAACTCCAACGCGGTCCTCGTCTTCGAGAAGTTCCTCGACTGCTCGACGCAGGAGGCCGCCGAACTCACCAACGACCTGCTGACCTCGCGGTTGCAGCAGTTCGAGAACACCGCGCTCGTCGAGATGCCCGCGCTGCTGGCCGAACACGACGTCCCGCTGCCGGAACAGATCCGGATCGGCCTGTACGTCAAGGGTTTGCAGGACTGGCAGTCCGGCGGCCACGAATGGCACGCGAAATCGAGCCGGTACATGAACGAGGGCCCCGTCTCCGGCGCGAACGGCCCGACGGGGCTCGGCACCGAGTCGCTGCGGCTCTCGCCGAACCGGCTGGGCCTTGTCCAGCGGACGCGGCAGCAGGCGCCCGCGCCGTTCGCGCCGGTCGGACACCTGCCGCTGCCCGAATTCCGCATGCCGTACCCGATCTGCACCAGCCCGCATCTCGCCGCCGCGCGCGAGTACGCCCCGACCTGGGCGCGGGCGATGGGCATGTTCGACCCGGCGCACGGCGCGGTCTGGGACGAGCGCCGGTTCCGCGGCTTCGACTTCCCGCACTGCGCGGCGATGATCCACGCCGACGCGGACTTCGAACGGCTGAAACTGTCGTCGGATTGGCTCGCTTGGGGCACTTACGGCGACGACTACTTCCCGCTGATCTTCGGGATGCGGCGGGACCCCGTCGCGGCGAAGCTGTGCAGCGACCGGCTCTCCCTGTTCATGCCGCTCGACGGTGAGCCGGTGCCAGGGCCGACGAATCCGGTCGAACTCGGGCTCGCCGACCTGTGGAACCGCACCGCGGGACCGCTGAGCCCTGCCGCGCGGGCGGAGTTCCGGCGGGCGGTCGAGAGCATGACCGCGAGCTGGGTCTGGGAGGTGGCGAACCAGGCGCAGAACCGGATCCCCGATCCGGTCGACTACGTGGAGATGCGGCGGCGGACGTTCGGTTCGGACCTGACGAAGAGTCTCGCCCTCCTCGAACTCGGCGATGTCGTGACGCCGGAGATCTTCCAGAACCGGATCCTGCACGAACTCGACACCGCGGCGCAGGATTACGCGGCGTTCACCAACGACCTGTTCTCGTACCAGAAGGAGATCGAATACGAGGGCGAGGTGCACAACCTGGTCCATGTCGTCGAGCGATTCCTCGACGTGGACCGGTTCCAGGCCAGGGACTACGCCGCCAAGCTGATGAACGCGCGGATGGAGCAGTTCGAGCAGCTCGCCGACGAGGGTCTGCCGCGGATGTGCGACGACCTCGGGCTCGACGACGAGGCCCGCGCCGCGTTGATCGGATACGCCGACTACATGAAGTACTGGATGTCGGGAATCCTGGAATGGCACCGGAAATGCGTGCGGTACATGCCGCACGAGCTGGAACGCGCCCGCACTCCCGAGCCGCCGGTGTTCTCGCTCGAACCGAGTGGGATCGGCTTGTCGGCCTGGCGGATCGGGAGCGGGGCGCACTGAGGCTTCAGCTGAGGTGTGCGCTTCGAGGGCGGTGCCGGTCACCGGTCGCGCTGCTGGACCGTGTCCCGGTGATCGCCAGAATCCGGAAGGGGGGGTGTGTGGAAATAGGGACACTCAACGTCCCTATTTCCACACACCCCTTCCGACGCCACCTTTGCCCTACCCCTCAATAACCCTCTTTGCCACTCGCGACCCCTCGCGAAACCGTGCAAATTGCCTAAATCGGGCAATTTTATCGCACGGATTGTCCTTTGTGGACGCTCGCGGGGCGGCCGACTCCCCGGTGAACATGTCGCGAAAGCCACTTTCGGGACATCTGATGTCCCGAAAGTGGCTTTCGCGCCACGGTCGCGCGAAAGGCTCGCGACGGTGCGTTGACCCCTAGAACGCGGTCAGGATGATCCGCGCGGTGCGCGGGTCGCCGTCGTGCACCAGCGACTCGAAGTGCCCGACGTCGTCGAAGGCGAATCCGTACGCCTTCCCGTCGACCATCTGCTCGTGGACGATCCGCGAGTAGTGGTCGGTGATGGGCTGCTTGTAGAACTGGCCCGCGTCGTAGGTCGGCTGCGTGTGCAGGGAACCGAGGGTCGACCGGTGCAGCGCCGCGCACAGCGTCCGCGCGATCGGGCCGACGACCTGGTCGTTCGGCGCCTGCAACCGGCCGTCGCAGTTGAAGACGTCACGGGTGCTCGGCTTGCTGAACGACGCCACCGTCGCGCCCGAGGTGTTCGTGAACCGCATGACGTCGTCCCCGCCGGTGCGGCCGGTGAACTTCTTGCCGGGTTCGGCCTCGAACGGGACCACGGTCAGCGGCGTCGACTTGTAGGTGTTCCAGGCGTTCGTGACGTAACCGTCGAGGTAGGTCCCGCTGAACTTGCCGGAGTCGAGACCCTTGCCGGGCGCGAGGACCCGCAGCCGGTTGTGGGCCAGGTTGGAGAACCCGGACTGGCCCTGGATGGCGTTGAAGATGTTCTCGCGGCCGCCCGGCTTGAGGCGTCCGGCCTCCTTGTTCGCGCCGGCGCCGTTGGTCAGCCCGACCGCGTGCGGGACGCTGAACATGTCGACCTGCGAGCTGTTGATGAACAGTCCGCCGTTGTCGTAGGTGAACTCGCTCCAGTCGAACAGGATGTCCCGGTTCGGGTCGCCATCCGCCCACGGCGCCGGCTGCACCAGCCCGTCCGGGGTCAGGAAGAACTTGATCTTCTGCCCGAAGGACATGTACACGCGGCCCGAGAGCATCCGCGGGATCTTGATCGTCGTCGAGCCGCCGTTGCCGGGGCCCGTGATCGCGACGTCCGGCGCGGGGCTCGGCGGGTTCGCGCCGGGCGGCCACGGGGTGAAGGCGCCGCCGGCGTCGACGTAGCCGAGCTTGCCGGTGTTGAGGTTCGTGCCGAGCACGTAGAGGTAGACCGCGTCCGAGCGGTTCGAATCGTTGGTGACGGTCAGCGGCAGCGGATCGGGGCCCGCGGCGACCGCAGTGGGCGCCGAAAGCGCCGAAACGCCGGTGACCAGGGGGAGAGCGACCGCCAACGCGGTCAAGACGCGCCGGATCTTCTGACGGATGCGCACAGTTCACTCCTCGGCTGAATCCCGCCGCGCGAACGCTGGACGCGGCGGTGCTTGCGGATGTCGGCCGGGGGCGCGTTCCCGGCCTTGGCTGGACCTTGGCGAGGGGTCTCAGCACGGAAAGTTACGTCGCGAGTACCAACATGTCTAGACCATCAGTGGGAACCTGTCCGGTTTCACGCCGAGGCGGACAATTGTCGCCGACTTCTCCTCGATTGAGGTGGCCGGATTCCTCGACTACGGTTGTCCGCGTTGCGTCCTGGACCCCGGCGACAGAGTTTCTCTCGGCCGTGGGGAGCAGGGCATGAGTGACGACGTTTTCGAGGTGCGAAGAACCGGCGAGGGTGAGACGTGGATTTCCCCCGCGGGCTGGGACGACCTCGCCAAGTCCGCGGCGGGCGGTGAGGTCCACGCCATGGACGACCTCATGGCCGCCCTCGCGCCCTGGGCGCGGCAGTACGCCGAAACCCGGCTCAGCGGCCGCGATCTGACCTATCTCGAACCGGCCGACGTCGCACAGGAAATCTGTCTCGCCGTCTTCGTCGCGGTTCCCGGTTACGGACTGCGCGGCGGTTCCTTCCTGTTTCTCCTGCGCGCCATCGCGGCGAACAAGGTCGCCGACGTCTTCCGGAAGGCGGCACGGAACAAGCAGGTACCGACCGGTGAACTCCCGGAGCGTCCCGGCGTCGCCGCGGAGGAACCGGAAGAGCGCGCCCTGCGGGACGACCTCGGGGTCCGGCTCGGCAGGCTGCTGCGGATGCTGCCGGTCTCCCACCGGGAAGTGCTGGGAATGCGGGTGATCGGCCAGCTGACGTCGAACGAGACCGCCGCGGCGCTCGGCACGACCTCGTCACGTGTGCGGGTGACCAAACACCGGGCGATCAGCAGGCTGCGTGCCTGCGCTCAGCGCCAGGACGCCTTGAGCTGAATACGGATCAACAGCCGGAAAAGCGGATTCTCCCGCTTGGTCCGGGTTTCGAGAATGCGAACGCACATGGCCCCTCCAGAGCTCGCCGTCGGCGCCGTCGCCGAGGGCCTGAGCCACGAACGCTTGTTTCCAACCCTAGGCGCGGATGGGGAAGCCGGAACCGGCTGAACGGACGATTGGTGTTCTCCCGAGGCGGAAGCGGTGCGGAACGATACCGATTCGGCGCTTGTTCGCACTCGATTGATACCTAGACTGGATAGGTGTTCTCCTTGGAGCAGCTGGTGAGTTTCGTCGCGGTGGCCGAGGAGCTGCACTACGGCCGTGCGGCGGAGCGGCTTTCGATGACCCAGCCGCCGCTGAGCAGGCGGATCCAGTTGCTGGAGCGTGAACTGGGGGTCGAGCTCTTCGACCGTACGCACCGCACGGTCCGGCTGACACCCGCCGGACGGGTTTTTCTCGCCGAGGCAAGGAAAATACTGCGCTCGTCGCAAGAGGCGACGCTGTACGTCCGCCGGGCGAAGAAGGGGGAGGCCGGGGTCGTCACCCTCGGTTTCACCGCCACCGCGGCGTATTCGTACCTCGAACGCGTGCTCGCCGCGGCGAACGCCGAATTGCCGGGAGTCGATCTGGTGCTGCGGGAAATGGTGACGGCGGCGCAGGTGGAGGAATTGCTGGCGGGCGGGATCGACCTCGGCATGATCCGGCCGCCGGTCACCGGCGGCGACATCGTGACCCTGCCGTTGTGGCGGGAACCGTTGCTGGCGGCCCTGTCGTCGGCGCATCCTTTGGCGCGGCGCAAGAAAAATCCCGATATCCGCGATTTCGACGGCGAGCCGTTCATCATGTACTCGCCGTCGGAGAGCCGGTATTTCCACGACGTGCTCGTGGCGGTGTTCCGCGCGGCGCGGGTGCTGCCGGAGTACACGCAGTACCCCAGTCAGGTGCATACGGTGCTCGCACTGGTCAAGGCGGGACTTGGCGTCGCCTTGGTGCCCGCCGCGGCGGCCGCGCTGCGGTTCGAGGGCGTCGTGCTCCGTCCGGTGGACGGCATCGAGGGCCGTCCGGTGGAACTCGAACTGATGTGGCGGCGGGGCAACGACAATCCGTCGCTCGGCGCGTTGCTCACCGTCATCGGCGGTCTGGTGCGGCGGTCCCGCCCGTCCACTGTGGACTGACTGGCCGGTGGTCCTTGTCGCGAAAGCCACTTTCGCGGCGTCTGATGTCCCGAAAGTGGCTTTCGCGACACTCACGACGTGGACGGCTCTGGCCAGGCGTCGCCCCATTCGGCGTCGCGGGCCGCGCGGTAGGCCTGGCCGTGCCGCTTGGTGACGATCGTTTCGGTGAGCCCGGCTTCGGCGCATAGGGACAGGCTGACCATGCCCTTGCGTTTGACCGGATGCCGCAGGATCCGGCCCTCGGCGCGCTCCGGAGTCGTGCGTGAGGCGACGACGTAGGAGAACTTCTCGTCCTCGAAGCCGAGCGTCCCGGACTTGAGCTGGCGATGCAGGCCGGTGCGCGGGAGGCGGGCGGAGAAATGGCACCAGTCCTTACCTCGCGGGATGGGGCAGGCGCCTTCGTGCGGGCAGGGCGCGACCAGGGAGAGGCCGAGTTCGACGAGCTGATCCCTGGCCTCGACGATCCGTTCGTAGCCCGCGGGGGTGCCGGGTTCGATCAGCACCAGCATCCCGGCCTTCGCCGAAAGCCAGCGGACGGTGTCGGCCCGTCGCGCTTCGGGCAGTTCGCCGAGGACGTAGGAAAGGGTCACCAGGTCGGCGTCCGGCGCGGGCGCGGCCGGGTCGATCAGGCCGCGTCGCCAGGTCGAGCCGCGGACGGCCTTGCCACCGGCGTTCCCCGCGAGCCGCCGTCCCAGCGCGATCGCGCCCGGGACCTGCTCGACGACGGTGCTCTCCTCCAACGACGACCAGACGTCGGCCGCCGCCCAGATCGCTGCACCGGTGCCGCCGCCGACGTCGATCTGGGTGCGCGGAGCGAACCCGGGAGCGCGGAGGGCGGCTTCGGCGAGGACAGCGTGTACGGCCGCGTAGGTGGCTGGCATCCGGTAGCCCGCGTACGCCGCGATGTCGACCTCAGAGGAGAGGATGGGCGCGCTCGCGGGGTTGTTCTCGCGGTAGCGCGCGGAGAGCCGTTCGACGGACTGCGTCAGCCTGGTCTGCGGGTACTTGCCCAGCTCTGCGTCGAGGGCTGAGCTGAGGTCTGAAGGGAGAGCGGCCACGGCGGGTGATTGTTCCATGTGTGGTTGACCTGCGGTTTCGTGGCTGCTCGAATACTCGCGGAAAAAGTTTCGGGGACCGTGTCGAAACCCGAGGTGCCCGATCGACGCGTAGATGTGGCAGGGACGAGCCCCGCCGGGAACGGAGACGCGAGATGCGGTTCATGGTGATTGTCAAGAGCGACGAGAAGACCGACGTGGCCGGTGCTCAGCCGAGTGCCGAGGAGTTGCAGGAGATGGGGAAGTTCAACGAGGAGCTGGTGAAGGCCGGCGTCATGCTCGCGGGTGAAGGACTGCTCCCCAGCGCCGACGGTTTCCGTATCCAGTACTCCGGCACCACCGAGGCCAGGGTCGTCGACGGTCCCTTCGCCGAGAGCAAGGAACTCATCGCGGGTTTCTGGATCCTCCAGGTCAAGGACCGGGCCGAGGTCGTCGAATGGATGAAGCGCGCTCCGTTCCGTGAGGGCGAGATCGAGATCCGGCGGATCGCCGAGATGGAGGATTTCGACAACGCCACCCCCGAGATCGTCGAGCACGAGCAGAAGCTGCGGGAGCAGGCAGAGGCGAACTAGGCCGCGTCCTGCAAGTCTGTTCGATGGGCTTCGTGATCCAGGTGGTTCCTGACGGTGCGGGCGGATCGGCCTCGTACCGGGTTGTACTCGGGCGCATCCGCTCGTGCCGTCAGGGGCCGCCTGGGCGCGAAGACCGCGAACAAGACTTGCAGGACACGGCCCAGGGTTGCGGTCGTCGCGCCGACGATGTTGATTGGTCGGCGTGACGGCAACAGCAGACCCCCGGTCGGCGATCGACGCGGTGTGGCGGATCGAATCGGCCCGCCTCATCGCCGGTCTCGCGCGGATGACGCGCGACGTCGGCCTCGCGGAGGAACTGGCGCAGGACGCGCTGGTCGCCGCGCTCGAACAGTGGCCTGAGTCGGGCGTCCCGAGGAATCCGGGCGCCTGGCTCATGACCACGGCGAAACGCCGCGCCGTCGACACCTTCCGGCGCAACGAGCGGTACGAGCGGAAACTCGGCGAGATCGGCCGCGAGCAGGAGTTCGAGGAGGAGCCCGACTTCACCTCGGGCCTCGACGACCACATCGAGGACGATCTGCTGAGGCTGGTGTTCACCGCCTGCCACCCGGTGCTCTCGACCGAGGCCAGGGTGGCGCTGACGCTGAAGATGATCGGCGGGCTCCAGACGCACGAGATCGCGCGGGCGTTCCTCGCCAAGGAAACCGCCATCGCGCAGCGGATCGTCCGGGCGAAGAAGACGCTCGGCGACGCCAAGGTGCCGTTCGAGGTGCCCGAGGGCGAGGATCGGGTCGCGCGGCTTTCGTCCGTGCTCGAAGTGATCTACCTGATCTTCAACGAGGGCTATTCGGCGACGGCGGGCGAGGACTGGATGCGGCCGGGGTTGTGCGAGGAGGCGCTGCGGCTCGGCCGGATCCTCGCCGGGCTCATGCCGAAGGAACCCGAGGTGCACGGGCTCGTCTCGCTGATGGAGATCCAGGCTTCACGGTCCGCCGCGCGTGTCGGGCCGAACGGTGAGCCGGTTCTGCTGATGGACCAGGACCGGGCCAAGTGGAACCGGCTCCTGATCGGCCGCGGCCTCGCCGCGCTGGACCTGGCCGAGTCGCTCGCGGGCGGCGCTTTCGGCGTCTACGCGGCCCAGGCCGCCATCGCCGCCTGTCACGCGCGGGCGCGGACAGGCGAGGAGACCGACTGGGGGCGCATCGCGGTCCTGTACGAAGGGCTCGGGAAGCTGAACCCGTCGCCGGTGATCGAGCTGAACCGGGCGGTGGCGCTGTCGATGGCCGTCGGGCCGGAGGCGGGGCTCGAGGTCGTCGACAAACTGACGTCGGAGCCCGCGCTGAAGTCGTATCACCTGCTGCCGAGCGTGCGCGGCGACTTCCTGGCGAAGCTCGGCCGTCTCGACGAGGCCCGTGCGGAGTTCGAACGCGCGGCCGAGATGACCGGGAACGACCGGGAGCGCACCCTGCTGTTGAACCGGGCGGCCGACTGCGCCCCCTGATCCCTTCGCAATTAGTCACCTACTTGCGCCGGATACCGGCCGGTACGCACGGCATCGAACGCAAGTAGGTGCCGAGTTGCGGTGGTACGCAGCACGAACCACCGCGAGTAGGTGCCGAGTTGCGGTGGTCAGGCGGGGGCGGGGCGCAGGGCGGTCATGGCGCGGTGCTGGCCCAGCCGGACGGCCTGGACGGAGCAGCCGAGCACCAGCGCGGTGTCGTCGGCGGAAAGCCCGACGAGCGACCGCAGCACCATGATCTCGCGCTGCTGCCCCGGCAGCCCCGAAAGCGGGTTCGGCAGTTCGGCGGCGGTCCGGTGGAAGTCGTCGACGTGGCCGCGCGTGACGTCGTACGCGAACGCGAGGAGCGCGGGCACGTCACTGGCGCCGGCGACGATCGCGAGGCAACAGTTCTTCGCGACCGCGTCGGCGGTGTCGTAGGTTCCCGCCCGTCGTCCGATCCGCGCCCGGCAGTAGCGCACCACCAGGACGTGGACGGCGTCCCTGAGTGTCGAGGCTGTCTCCATCCGCATCGGCTCCCTCTCCCACCTTTCAGATGAGCACGGCGGAGGGGGAGGGAGGTACGGTCTTTTTGCCTACATCGGGGGTTCAGGCCTCGATGAACACGATCCGCTCGGGTTCGATCGTCAGGTTCACGGTCTGTCGCTTCACGCTCACTAAGGTCTCGAATTCCGTGGCGTGCCCGTCCGGGACGGTGAACAGCCGGTCGTTGCGGGAATCGAGGAAGTCGGAGAACCCGGTCAAGGAGACCCCGCCGCTTTCGTCG
Organism: Amycolatopsis sp. cmx-11-12; assembly: GCF_046269425.1. NCBI lineage: Bacteria > Bacillati > Actinomycetota > Actinomycetes > Pseudonocardiales > Pseudonocardiaceae > Amycolatopsis > Amycolatopsis sp. cmx-11-12. The sequence goes on from NZ_JADNQM010000024.1 coordinate 122,643, forward strand.
AGCGCGAGGTAGTCGACGAGCCGCCGGAACAGTTTCGGCAGGATCACCAGATCGTCGGCCAGTTGCCGCCGCGAGGAGAGCTTGAACCCGGAGTTCGTGACGTCGTGCGGCCACAGCCCGCGCCCGTCTTGGCGTGCCTTGCCCGCGGCTTCGGCCAAGGCGTCACGGAGATCGGGGTAAAGCAGTGAATAGAACGTCGGGTAGGCGAGTCCGTCCGCGACCTGCCGGTGGTTCGCGGAGTTCTTCAGCGTTTTGACGTCGAGATGGACCTTGGAAAGGTCCGCCGACCTTCCCGGCCGTTGTCCGGGAAAGGCGAACGCCACCGCTCGTCCGTATTTGTCCGCGAATCGCGTCAGTATGTGACCCGGTACCTTGATCGGGGTCGAGGAAGTGACCCTTCCCCGTTCGTCGCGTTCGACGGTTTTGAAGCCGAGGGCCTTCAGCAGGTTCGCCGCGGCGGCGTCGGCGAATTCCGCGGGCTGGTGCCACATCCCGCCGGTTCCCCTGGCCTGGTAATGCGTTTCGAGCGCGTCGATCGCGTCGAGCCGCAACTGCATCCCGCCCCGGGAATTGAGCCGGACCTTCAGTCCCGCCTTCTTGGTCGCCTGGGGGTCTTCGGGATAGAACCGCACCGAATCGCCGTCCGGAGAGGCTCCGACAAGCTGGAACGTACCTTTGATCAGCGTCATGGGCATGAGGACAACGGTAGTTCTCATTCGGATGAACGAACCATCCGTTCATCCATCCAGAGCAGTCGCCGGTAAAGATCAGATGACCATTGTGGACATTCTCGGGGATCTTCAAATGATTGGTGCGAAATGATCACTTCGGGGATGCTGGCGGCATGGCCGACTTCCCGTACCGCTGGCGTGACCCGGTCACCGACGACGAACTGTCCGATCTCGTCCGTTCGCACGGTGGCGAGCCCGTGCCGGGCTGATCCGGCTCACGGGCCAGGGATCATGAAGCTCAGCACGGTCGCCTGAAGCAGCGAGATCACCCCGACCGCGGCGGTCAGCACGACCGACCACAGGAACGTCTGCCGCAGCAGCGCGCCTTCCTTCCCGGACTGTCCGATCGCGGTGGCGCCGATGGACAGATTCTGCGGCGAGATCATCTTGCCCATCACGCCGCCGGAGGTGTTCGTGGCGCCGGCGAGGATCGGGTCGACACCCAGTTGCTGCGCCGAAATCACCTGCATCGGCCCGAAGAGACTGTTCGTCGACGCGTCCGAGCCGGTGAGGAAGACGCCGAGCCAGCCGATGTAGGCGGAGAACAACGGGAACAGCACGCCGGTGGTCGCCAGCGCGAGGCCGAGGGTCTGCGTCGCACCCGAGTAGTTCATGACGAACGCGATCGCGAGGATCATGAAGATCGTCGCCAGCGCCCACCGCATCTGATGCAGTGTCCGGCGGTAGGTCGCCAGCAGCAGACCGGGTTTCGCGCCCATCGCGAAACCCGCCACGATCGCCGCGATCAAAGCCACGGTTCCCGGTGAATAGAGGAAATCGACGGTCAGCGTCGCCGCGTACGGCGTGTCCTTCGGCGTGATCGGCGCGTGCTGGACGACCTCCTTGTGCAGTCCAGGCCAGGCGAACACCCAGTCGGCCTTGTGCAGCAACGCGGTCAGGTCCAGCCACGGCGGCAGGTTCTTGAAGATCGTGCCGATGCGGGAAAGGAAGATCGCCGCGATCAGGACGATGTACGGCGCCCACGCGTACAGCGCGCCGCGTTCGGCCTTCGCCGCGCCGAGACTCGCTCCTGCCGTCACCGGTTCTTCGCCGTCGAAACGCCAAACCGCCGACGGCTGCCAGAACCGCGTCAGGATCCACAGTGAAGCCATCGCGGCCAATGCGGCGACGACGTCGACGAGGCTGGGGCTGATGAAGTTCGAGGTGACGAACTGCATGACCGCGAACGACAGACCCGCCGTCAGCACGGCCGGCCAGACCTCGACCATCCGCTTCCAGCCCGCGAGAACCACGATCAGGAAACCGGGGACGATCAGCGCCAGAAAGGGCAGCTGGCGCCCGACCATCGACGAGAACAGTTCCGTCGCCTGTTCCTGTTTCATATCGAGGATCGGCGCGGTCAGCCTGCCCAGCACGATCAGCGGGTTGCCGAGGCCGCCGAACGCGACCGGCGCGGTGTTCGCCAGCAGCGCGAGCACGACCGCCTTCACCGGCGGGAAGCCGAGCGCGGCCATCATCGCCGCGGTGATCGCGATCGGTGACCCGCCGCCCGCGATCCCTTCCAGCAGCGCCCCGAACCCGAACGCGATCAACAGCGCCTGGAGGCGGCGGTCTTCGCTGAACCCGGCGAGGACCGCCTTGATGCTGTCGAACCGTCCGGTCGCGACGGTGACGTTGTGGAAGTACACGGCGTGGAACGCGATCCAGGCCACCGACCACACCCCGAACACGAGGCCCATGGCCGCGGAGTCGAAGGCGAGCCCGGCGGGCATGCGGTACACCAGCACCGCGACCAGCAGCGCGGTGATCAGCGCCAGCGCCGCCGAAAGATGCGCCGATCGGCGCAGGACGCCCAGCGTCACCAGGAGCACGATGATCGGCAACGCCGCCAGCGCGGCGGACAGCCACAGCCCGCCCGCCGGCTGGTAGTCCTGGAGCCAGCCCACCTCAGCCCCGTTGTGCCCGCACGTAACCCAGCCGGAGCGACAGGGCGGCGGCCGTGCCCGCCACGGTCGCGCCGAGTTCGTCGGTCCGGCGGAGCACGCGGCCGGCCGGGCCCGCGATGCTGATCGCCGCGATCGGCCGTCCGGTGTGGTCGCGGACGGCGGCGGCCACGCAGCCGACGTCGGGCTCGTTCTCGACCTCGTCCACGGCCCAGCCGCGACGGCTCGTCCTGGCCAGGTCGTCGAGCAGCCGGGCCGGGTCGTTGATCGTCTTGAGCGTGAGGCTGTCGAGTTTCATCCGGCGGATGCGTTCGACGCGGTCCTGTTCGGGCAGCGCCGCCAGCCACGCCTTGCCGAGCGACGTCGCGTGCTGCGGACGGCGGGTGCCGAGGCGGCAGGCCAGGGTGACGGCGTTGGCGCTGCGTTCGGTGGCGACGTAGACCATCGTGTCGTTGTCCGGGACGGCGAGGTACGTCGTCTCCCCGCTCCGTTCGGCGAGCGACGCGAGATACCGCGGCGCGCAGCGGTGGAGATCGGTCGCCGCCATCGCGCGGGCGCCGAGTTCGACCAGCCGGGTACCGAGCCGCACGCGGCCGGTGGCGCGATCGGCTTCGAGGTATTCGAGGTTCTTGAGGGTGCCGACGATGCGGTAGGCGGCGCTCCGGGAGAGACCCAGTTGCCTGGCGATCGCGTTGGTGGAAATCTCCTGGTTCTGGCCGACGTGCTCGAGAACCGCTAGTCCGCGCTCGAGTGTGCCACTGGAATCCAGGCCCCGTGGTGTGCCCACTTCGCCCTCCGTTGGACCGGGGTACCGATGGCCGGTACCTGTTGCCGCTAAGCGGATTCGGACGTTAACAGCTCGGTCCAACGTTGGGAAGGTTTCTTAACAAACTGTCGACCGGACAAGTTTTCCCAGCTCGGGGGCTTCCCGTCAAGATCACCGGTTTGGACCAATCCCTTCGTCGGTTCCGATTCGGCGTATGACTTCAAGGGTCATTTTTCTGTTCACGGATATGAAAGAACCCTCGCCGGAAAATCGCGGCGAGGGTTCGGCTCGGAGTCCGTTTCTAACGCACCGAGAGGTTCGCGACCGCTCGGACGACCGCCGTGCAGCGGTCTTCGACGTAGTCCAAACCGCCTTCTTCGGCGATCCGGCGGGACTCGGCGGAGACGATTCCCTGCTGCAACCAGAGCGCCTTCGCACCGATCGCGACGGCCTGTTCGGCGATCGGCGGAGTGTCCGCGGCCGGACGGAAGACGTCGACGAGGTCGACGGGCTCCGGAATGTCGGTGAGCGAGCGGTAGGCCTTCTCGCCCAGCAGCTCGTCGGCCGAAGGATGGACGGGGATGATCCGGAACCCGTGTGCCTGCAACACGGCGGCGACCCCGTGCGAGGCCTTGGCCGGATCGCGGCTCAGCCCCACGACGGCGATCGTCTTCGATCCGGCGAGGATCTCGGTGGCGCGATCGGTCATACCGGTTTCAACCACGCCGGGCGCGCGGGAATTCCTGGAGGGCCTTCCTCGCACGGACCCGGAACACTCACCGGTAGCACCACTGGTCCCACCAGTCACAACGATGGCACGTGAAGGCCTCCTTCCCTCGGCTCAGCCGAGGAAACGCGGCCTTCACGCCTTCCCAAGTACATGAAGGACCCCTTGCTTGCGCCTAGTGCCCTGCGCCGGAGGGTCGTGCGTCCAGCGGGAACCTGGATCAAGCCCCGCACTAACGTGCTCAAAGGCGGATCTCGCGTGCTTGGAGACCGCACACGCGAGATCCGCCTTCAAGCACGCGAGTCACGGCTCCAAGCACGCGAATTCGGCGAACGGGGTCACCGTGCTTGCCCGCGTACTTGCTACACGAACTTCGGACTCAGGACACTAGGCGCAAGGAAGGGGGCCTTCATGTACCTCAGCGGCCGAGGTGAAAGCCCTTTCAGCCCCTGGTCTTCCTAGAGTTTCCAGAGCCGCAGGCCGCGCACCCGGTACACCGGCCAGACGACGTGCCAGGCGCGGCGCCGCAGGAAGACCGCGGAACAGGTCAGGACACTGCGCGCGGACGTCGTCGCGACGTCGTGGCGGTCCGGCCAGCTCTCGCCGTGCCTCCCGGCGGCGATCCGGAAGACGTTGACCAGGCCGCGGCCCTGCATGTCGTATTTCGCGCCGGTGTCGCCGGAATCCGGGGCCAGGGAGGCGATCTCCGGGCCGAACGCGGTCGCGGGAGCGGGTCCCGCGTCGGCGGGGAGGTCACCGACGGTTCCCGCGATCGCCTTGCCGTACAGGCGGCGGGTGTAGCGCCCGAGCAGCAGCCGTTCCCACAGCGGCAGGACGCGGCGGTGCTTCAGCAGCGCCGAACACTCCGCGTGCCCGATGGCGAAGATGTCGGTCAGCTCGTCGTAGGCGTTGTGCGCCGCGGGCTCGTTGAGGTGCACGCGCACCTCGTAGCGGATGCGTGCGGTGAGCTCGTCGAGCTCCTCACGCCGGTCGATCCTCGTCTTCGCCCGTGAGAGGGACCAGTCGGACATGGGAGCAGGCTAGGTGATGATCGCGGTCGCACAAGACACTTTCGGCCTAATCTCGCCGTACCGGCCAGTGGAACGGGCGTCTTGTGCGGGCCATGGTGACGAGGCAGAGTTCGGCTGTCGGAAGGAGCCCATGGACGCCAGCACGTTGCAGGAGGCCGCGGCCGCGCTGCTCAGCGCGTACGAGACCGGCAAGCCGATCGCGCCCCTGATCGAGACGTACCCCGCCGCGACCCTGGAGGACGCGTACCGCATCCAGCAGCGGCTCGTCCGCCATTGGGCCGAACGCGGCGACGGCGTGCGCGGGCACAAGGTCGGTCTCGCGTCCGCCGCCATGCAGCGGCAGATGGGGGTCGACCAGCCCGATTACGGCCATCTGACCGGCTCGATGTTCCACCTCGAACACCAGCCGATCCCGATCGGCGACTTCCTGCAGCCGAAGATCGAACCGGAGATCGCGTTCGTGCTCGGCTCGCGGTTGCGCGGCCCCGGCATCACGGTGGCGGACGCGCTGCGGGCGGTGGACTTCGTCGTCCCGGCGCTGGAGATCGTCGATTCCCGCATCCAGGACTGGAAGATCAGCATCGTCGACACCATCGCGGACAACGCGTCCTCCGGCGGGGTCGTCCTCGGCAGCAGGCCGACCGCGATCGGTGACCTCGACCTGCGGCTGGTGGGCTGCGTCCTGCACCAGAACGGCGGGATCGCGGCCACCGGTGCCGGTGGCGCCGTCCTCGGTTCGCCGGTGAACGCGCTGGTGTGGCTCGCGAACACGGTCGGGCCGCTCGGTGTCGCGCTCGAACCGGGACATGTCGTGCTGCCGGGCTCGATGACGCGCGCGATCCCGGTGAGCCCCGGCGACACCGTCGTCGCGACGATGGCGGGGCTCGGCAGTGTCACCGCGAAGTTCTCCGGGGAGGAACGGCCGTGAGCCTTGACGTGCGGGAGGCGGCGGAAGCGCTGTTGTCCGGGGAAGAACGCGAGCCGCTGACCGACGCGTGGCCCGATTTGGACGTCGATACCGCGTACGCGATCCAGGACGAGGCGTTGCGGCTGCGGCAGGCACGCGGCGAGACCGTCGTCGGCGTCAAGCTGGGCATGACCTCACAGGCGATGCGACAGAGCATGGGTGTCGACTCGCCGCTGCTCGGGTGGCTGACCGACGCGATGGTCCTGCCCGCCGGTGTCCCGGTGCCGTCGCTGATCCACCCGCGTGCGGAACCCGAGCTGGCTTTCGTGCTGGGGAAACGACTTTCGGGCCCCGGCGTGACCGCGGCGACCGCGATAACGGCGGTGGACCGGGTCCACGGCGGCATCGAGATCATCGACAGCCGGTACCGCGACTATCGGTTCACACTGCCGGACGCCGTGGCGGACAACGGTTTCTCCGCGTACTTCACGCTCGGCCCGGTAGGCGCCGTGCCGTCGGCGCTGGATCTTTCGCTGGAGGCGGCGCTGTTGGAGGTCGACGGCGCCATCGTCGACACCGCCACCGGGGCCGCCGTGCAGGGCCATCCGGCGGAAGCCCTGGCGCTGGCGGCCAATGCCCTGGGAGCCCGCGGGCTCGCGTTGGAGCCGGGCTGGATCGTGCTCACCGGCGGGATGACCGACGCCGTCGAGCTGCGCCCGGGTTCACGGGTGGCGGCGCATTTCTCGCATCTGGGCTCGATCACGCTCGCCGGGTCTTGACCTCGGCGCGGTCGGCCGTCGCGACCAGGCCGCGCACCAGTCGCGGCCAGATCGCGCGCGGGAGGTCGTGCCCCATGCCGGGGACGACGTCCAATTCGGACTCCCGCAGCGCGCGGGCGGTGGCCCGGCCACCGGAAACGTGCACGAGCGGGTCTCTCGAACCGTGCACGACGAGTGCGGGCACGGTGAGTTTCCGCAACGCGCGGAAACGATCCCGGCTCGACATGATCGCCGCCAGCTGCCGTGCGGTGCCGCCGGGATTGACGCCGCGATCGAAGGACCGCTCCGCGCGCTCACGCATCCGGGCCTCGTCGAAGGGATAGCCCGGCGAGCCGATGACGCGGAACGTGCGCACCAGGTAGTCGACATACTGCTCGCGATTACGCGGAGGAGCCGAAAGCAGCATCGTCATCGCTTTGGCGCTCGGCCGCCCGACGAACCGGTTCCCGGTGGTCGACATGATCGACGTCAGCGAACGCACGCGTGCCGGATGCTCGATGGCCAGGGTCTGCGCGACCATCCCGCCCATCGACGCGCCCACCACGTGCGCGCTCTCGACGCCGAGTTCGTCCAGCAGCGCGGCGGCGTCGTCCGCCATGTCCTTCAGCGAGTACGGCGCCGTGCGCAGGGTGTACGCCAGCGGCAGGCTCACCCGCCCGGACAGTCGGCTGGACCGGCCGGCGTCCCGGTTGTCGTAGCGGATGACGAAGAACCCTTCGGCCGCGAGGTTCTCGCAGAGTTCGTCGTCCCACCAGATCATCTGGGAGGCCAGGCCCATGATCATCAGCAGCGGCCTGCCGTCGGGCGAACCGAACGTCTCGTGGCACAGCTCGATACCGTTCACTTCGGCGATCGTCTCCGGCATCAGGACAGTGTGCCTACTCGCCGCGATACGCGCGAGCCTGGATTTCGTAAAGCTCGTGGTAGAGACCCCCTTCCTCGATGAGTTCGGCGTGCGTGCCCTGTTCGATCAGCCGTCCTTTCTCCAGCACCAGGATCCGGTCCGCGGAACGAATGTTGGCCAGCCGATGGGTCACCAGGATCGTCGTGCGCCTGCCAGCTCCGGAGACGCTCGCGTGCCGCAGCCCGGCGAAGACCCGTGCCTCCGCTTTCGCGTCGAGGGCGGCCGTCGGCTCGTCGGCGACCAGGACGGCGGCGTCGCGGTAGATCCCGCGGGCGATGCCCATCCGCTGCCATTGCCCGCCGGAGAGGTCCTGCCCGTCGTTGAACTTCTTGGACAGCACCGTTTTCTCCTTGGCGGGCAAGGATTCGATCACCTCGTCGGCGCCGGAGGAGGTGATCGCGTCGTGCCAGGCGGCGCTGCCCGGGTCTTCCCGGCCGAGCCTGCCGACGGTCACGTTGTGCTCCGCCGTCATCGGCCATTCGGCGGGATCCTGGGCGATCACGGCGATGTTCGCGTGCACCGACTCGTGATCGGCGCCCGCGAGATCGACGTCGTCCCAGGACACCTTCCCTTCCGAGGGCGGGTACAGCCCGGTGAGCAGTTTGCCCAGCGTGGTCTTGCCCGAACCGTTCTCGCCGACGAGGGCGATCACCTCACCGCGCCGGATGGTCAGCGAAACCTCGCGCAGCGCGGGGGTTTCCTGGCCGGGATAGGTGAAACTGACGTTTTCCAGCCGGATCTCCGCCGGATCCGGCGGAGCGGCGATCCCGTCCTTCAGCGGGCTGCGTTTTTCGGATTCCAGGAGCAGCCGGTGGAAGAAGGCGATGTAGAACGACTCCTCGTACAGGGCGTTCACCGCGCGCATCGTGATGGACAGCGAGTTCGACGCCGTCCGCATGGCGAGCGCGGCCGTCCCGGCGAGGGCGAGTTCCATCTGCCCGCTGTAGAGCAGGAGACCGAGCACCAGATACGCGATCGCGGTGCCCACCCCGGCCGCCGCGCGGCCGGTCAGCCGGACCAGGTTGCTGCGGTGCGCGAGCCGGACCTCTTCGCGCATCAGGCTTTCGGTGATCCGCCGGTATTCGCGGAGCAACGGCTCCTGCAAGGTGAGCGCGTGCCGTTCGAGGGCGAAGGTGCGCCAGGTGGCCACCTCTTCGACGATGCCCTTCCGGATGTTCCGGCCGACGGTGTCGAGGTAGTGCCGGTAGTTCAGCCGCGCGACCTTGGCCGCCGCCCAGCCGTCGGCCGCCGCCGCGAGCAGCAGCACCGGCGCGAGCCACGGGTTGAGCAGGCCCGCCGCCACCAGCGCGGCGATCAGGGAGATCAGCGCCGACGTCAGATCCGCGATCCAGCGCAGGCTCATCTCGATCGACCGGACCCCGTACCGCGCACCCTGCCTGGCCAGCTCCCGGAAATCGGCGTCCTCGAAGGCCAGCAGCCGGACCCGGACCATCGCGGCGGTGACCTCGTCGCCCGCCGAGGTGACGACCCGCGGCCGGAGCGCCCCCTCGACCGCGGCGACCGCCGCGTCGAGCAGCGCGCGGACGGCGTAGGTGCCGACGACGATCGCCAGCGCGGGCAGCGATTCCAGCACCCTGTCCGGAGTGGGCCCGTTCTGCAGCAGCGCGGTGAACACGTTCGCCGTGGCCAGCAGGCCGAACGCGGTGACACAACCGGAAAGGACGTGGACGACGGCGGCCAGCAGGGTCAGCCGCGCCGACGTCCGCCAGGCCAGCCGCAGCACGATGGCCACGGCGGACGGGAGCGCGCGGATGGCCTTGACCATCCCCGCGTCGGCCACGGTCTCGTCGGCCGCGGCCCACTCGGGCATCTTCAGGTTCTCGACCCCGATCAGGGGCACGGTCGCTTCGGGCACTCCTCTCTCTTTACGCGCACCCACCGACAGTTCCGACCGCCTGCCGGTGGGAGCTGAAGGACGCCATACCCGCATCAGACGTGGTGAAGGGCGCTTTACCTCCCGTCGCATGCGGGGAAAGTCCCCTTCAGCTCCCGCCCACCATGCGCTACGCTCTCGCTAGAGCGATCTATCAAATCGCAAAGGGGGCGAACATGGACGTTCTTCAGGGCAAGGGACTCACCGTGCTGCGGCTGGTCATGGCCTTCACGCTGCTCTCCACCACGTTGCACTACGCGCACAACGTGATCAGAGCGGCGGACTACCCGCAGGTCGAAGGGATCCCGGTCGGCGTCGCCGCCACCCTGGTCGTCGTCGCCTACGTCCTCTTCACCACGTTCGGCGTGCTCGGCTACCGCGACTACCTGCGCGGACGCTACTGGCGGGCGCTCGCGTTCCTGATGGTCTTCTCGCTGTCCGGATTGGCCAGTCTCGGGCATTTCCTGGTGGCGGTGCCGCAGATCCCGGCGTTCTGGTTCGCCACGATCTACACCGACACGGCCGCCGCGCTGCTGCTGTGGGCCTTCGTGACCTGGGCGGCGACGAAGCTCAACCGGGTGACGGTGACTGACCAACTTTCTACACAACATTGACGGTAGTCAGTGCAATGTAGACAATCGGTGGGGTGACGCGGACCACGCCGGTGACGTTCGAACGTCATCCCAGCGGCTACCGGCACTGGAAACTGTCCACCGACGGCGACGTCGCGTGGCTCGAACTCGATGTCGACGCCGACGGGGGTCTCGTACCGGGTTACGAGCTCAAGCTCAACTCGTACGACCTCGGCGTCGACATCGAGCTGTACGACGCGACGCAACGGCTGCGGTTCGAACATCCCGAGGTCCGCGTGGTCATCGTGACCAGCGCGAAGGACAACGTCTTCTGCGCCGGCGCGAACATCCGCATGCTGGCGTCGTCGTCGCACGAGTGGAAGGTGAACTTCTGCAAGTTCACCAACGAGACCCGCAACGCCATGGAGGACGCCACCGCGCACTCCGGGCAGCACTACGTCGCCGCGGTCAACGGCACCTGCGCCGGCGGCGGCTACGAAATCGCGCTGGCCTGCGAAAAGATCCTGCTGGTCGACGACAACTCCTCGACCGTCGCGCTGCCGGAGGTCCCGCTGCTCGGCGTCCTCCCCGGGACCGGCGGGCTCACCAGGGTGGTCGACAAACGCGGGGTGCGGCGGGATCTCGCCGACGTCTTCGCCACCCGTCCTGACGGAATGAAGGGGCGGGCCGCCGTCGACTGGCGGCTCGTCGACGAACTGGTGCCGCGGCAGGGATTCCGTGACGCCGTCCTGGTCAGGGCGCGGGAACTCGCGCGGACGAGCGAGCGGCTCGACGGCGAAGGCGTCGAGCTGGCGCCGCTGACACACCGCTATGTCGACGTCGCCCACGGCGCGGCCGAAGCGACGATCACCGTCAAGGGGCCCGAGGACGACGACGGCTGGTTACTGGACGTCACCCGCGAACTGGACGACGCCATCCTTCGCCTGCGCACCAACGAACCCGAACTCGGTACCTGGGTGCTCCGCACCGAAGGCGACCCCGCGAAGGTTCTCGAGCACGAACGCGCCGTGTTCGACGCGAAAGACTGTGTGAGCAACGAAATCGTCCACTACTTCAAGCGGACGCTGAAGCGGCTCGACGTCACCAGTCGCAGCCTGATCGCGCTCATCGAGCCTGGCAGCTGCTTCGCCGGGCTCCTGCTGGAACTCGCGCTCGCCGCGGACCGGCAGTACATCTTGGACGGTCCGCCGATCGACGACGAAGACAGTGAAGAACGTGCGTCGATCACGTTGTCCGAAGCCAACTTCGGCCGCTTCCCGATGGGCAACGGCCTGTCCCGCCTCGAGTCCCGGTTCTTCGGCGACCCTGGCCACGTCACCAGGCTCGCGGAAGAACGCGGCAAACCGCTGAGCCCGGCGGAGGTGAACGAACTCGGCCTGGTCACCGACGCGCCGGACGACCTCGACTGGGAGGACGAGATCCGGATCGCGCTGGAAGGACGGGCTTCGCTCAGCCCGGACGCCTTGACCGGAATGGAGGCGAACCACCGGTTCGTCGGCCCCGAGACGCTGGAAAGCAAGATCTTCGGCCGCCTGGCCGCCTGGCAGAACTGGATCTTCACTCGTCCGAACGCATCCGGTCCCGAGGGCGCGCTGCGTCGCTACGGTACTGGTCAGAAGGCCGTCTTCGACAGGAAGCGGGTCTGAACCCATGCCCACCAAGATCGATTACGACGCCAAGATCCCCAACAACGTCGATCTCTCCGAGGACCGGCGGCTCCAGCGGGCGCTGGAGGGGTGGCAGCCGAAGTTCCTGGACTGGTGGGGCGAAATGGGCCCCACACTGCGGACCCAAGGCGTGTACCTGCGCACCGCGGTCAGCGTCGGCCGGGACGGCTGGGCGCATTTCGACCACGTCAACGTGCCCGACTACCGGTGGGGGATCTTCCTCGCGGAGCGTGATCCCGACCGCGTCATCGGGTTCGGCGAGCACCAGGGCGAACCGGCCTGGCAGCAGGTCCCCGGCGAGTACCGTGCCGACTTGCAGCGGCTCATCGTCATCCAGGGTGACACCGAACCCGCGTCGGTCGAGCAGCAGAAACTGCTGGGGCTGACCGCGCCGAGCCTCTACGACCTGCGGAACCTCTTCCAGGTCAACGTCGAAGAGGGCCGTCATCTGTGGGCGATGGTGTATCTGCTGCACGCCTACTTCGGCAGGGAAGGCCGCGACGAGGCGGAAAGCCTCTTGCTCCGGAATTCCGGAAGTCCGGACGCGCCGCGCATCCTCGGTGCCTTCAACGAAGAGACCGCGGATTGGCTCGCGTTCTACATGTTCACCTATTTCACCGATCGCGATGGCAAATACCAGCTCGGCACCCTCAAGGAAAGCGGCTTCGACCCGCTTTCCCGCACTTGTGAATTCATGCTCAAGGAAGAGGCGCACCACATGTTCGTCGGCACCACCGGTGTCGACCGCGTGGTCACTCGCAGTGCCGAACTGATCCGCGAGCACGACACCTTCGACATCGCCGGGCACGGCGGGATCCCCCTGGATCTCATCCAGCGGTACCTCAACTTCCACTACACCGTCTCGCTCGACCTGTTCGGCGGCGAGACTTCGACCAACGCGGCGAACTACTACACCGCCGGGCTGAAGGGCCGCTGGCAGGAGGCCCGCCGCAAGGACGACCACAAGCTCACCGACGACGCGGGGGCACTGTCCAGGCCGAGGGCCGACGGCACCTGGGAGACCGAGGAACTCCCCTCCATCCTGCTGTTGAACCTGGACCTGCGGGAGGAGTACCGCGCCGACTGCCAGACCGGGGTCAACCGCTGGAACAAGATCCTGGACGAGGCCGGGATCGACTTCCGATTCGTCCTCCCACACCCTGGATTCAATCGCGAAGTCGGCATAAACTCCGGCCACCATGTGACGCCCGACGGCACCGTAGTCGACGAGCGGACCTGGTCGGCCGGCAAACGCAAGTGGCTGCCCACTCCCGAAGACCTGACCTTCGTCCGATCGCTGATGCACCCGGTGTACGAGCGAGGAAAGATCGCGAGCTGGGTGGCGCCGCCACGCCAGGGCATCAATGGGAAACCGTTCGATTACGAATACGTTTACCTGAGCTGAGCTGAGCCGATTGAAGGTGCGCCCGTGACCGCTGGAGCTACCGGGTTCAACGCGGCGAGCTATCTGCTCGACCGGCATCTGGCGGAAGGACACGGCGCGAAGACGGCGGTCGTTTCCCCGAGGCGGAGTCTCACCTACGCCGGGCTCGCGGCCGAAACCCGCCGGGTCGCGGCGGGGCTGAAGGCGATCGGCGTCCGCCCGGAGGAGCGGGTCCTGTTCTGCATGGTCGACGACGTCGAACTGCTCACCGGGATCCTCGGCGCGATGCTGGCCGGAGCGGTCGCGGTGCCGGTGTCCACCATGGTCACCGGGCTGGACCTCGGCAAGGTGCTGGCCGATTCGCGGGCAAGGGTCCTGTGCGTTTCCGGCGAGTTCGCCGAGCAGGCGACGATCGCGCTGGGGCTGGCGCCGGAGGTCACCGACGTCGTGCTGGACAGGGCGAAGGCGGCCGAACTGCCGTCCGGGATCCGCGCGCACGACTGGTGCGAGCTGTCCACAGTGGACGACGCGGGGTTCGAACCGGCGCCGACCTGGGAGGACTCGCCCGCGCTCTGGCTGTACACCTCGGGGACGACGGGCAAGCCGAAGGGTGCGATGCATCGGCACGCGGGCATCCGCGCGGTCTGTGAGACGTACGCGCGCGGCGTGCTCGACACCGGCCCGAACGACCGGTTCCTGTCCGTCCCGAAGCTGTTCTTCGCTTACGGCTTGGGGAATTCGGCGTTCTTCCCACTCGCGGCCGGCGGAACGACGCTGCTCGAACCGGCCCGGCCGACCCCGGGAGTGATCGCCGCCAGGGTCCGCGCGGAGCGGCCCACGCTGTTCTTCGCCGTCCCGACCTTCTACGCGGCGTTGCTCGCCAGTGACATCCCGGACGACACGTTCTCCTCGGTACGCCAAGCCGTTTCGGCCGGGGAACCGCTGCCTTCCGTGCTGTACGAACGGTTCCGTGATCGGTTCGGCGTCGAGATCCTCGACGGGATCGGTTCGACGGAGGCGTTGCACGTCTTCCTGTCCAACCGGCCCCGTCAGGTGCGTCCTGGCAGTACCGGCGTGCCCGTGCCCGGTTACGAGGTCGCCCTGCGCGACGAGCAAGGCGCGCCGGTGCCGGACGGGCAGCCCGGTGAGCTGTTCGTCGCCGGGCCGTCGATCGCGACCGGGTATTGGGCGCGGTACGAGACGACGAAGCAGGTCTTCCAGGGCGAATGGCTGCGGACGGGCGACAGCTTCGTGCGCAACGACGACGGGAGCTACACCTGTCTCGGGCGCTTCAACGACATGCTGAAGCCGGGCGGGATCTGGGTTTCCCCCACCGAGGTCGAGGAGCGGCTGCTGCAACATCCGGGGGTCGCCGAGGTCGCGGTCGTGGCCGCGTTCGACGCCGACGGCATCGAGAAACCCATCGCGTGCGTGGTCGGCGTACCCGGCAATCCGCTGGACGCGGACGAGCTGATCGAGTTCTGCCGGTCCGGGCTGGCGTCGTTCAAACGGCCGCGCGGCATCGTCGAGCTGGGCGAACTGCCGAAGACGGCGACCGGCAAGATCCGGCGCAACGTCATCCGGGAACTCGTGCGGGACATGTACGAGGTCCGGGCCTACCAACCAGACCCCGCCTCGCCCCTACCTGGCTGATCTCCACCCGATCACGCGTGTTCTCCACCTGATCACCTGTGTTCTCCGTCTGATCACGCGTGATCGCCAAAGTCGCAAGCCAAGCTCGCGTGATCAGGTGGACAACTCGCGTGATCAGACGGAGAACACGCGTGATCAGATGGAGATCACGCGCCGTTGACGGTGCGCAGGGTTCGCATCGCCTCGGCGAGGCCCGGTGCGTCGTCACCGAGCGGGGTCAGGACGATGCGCCGCAGGATCTCCGCGCACGCCTCCCGCACCTGCCGCGCGACGTCGAGACCGTGCTCGGTGAGCGCCGCGAAGGTGACGCGGCGGTCGTCCGGACTGGGCACGCGGCAGATCAGGTCCGCGGCCACCAGCCGGTCCGCGACCTTGGTGAACCCGCCGCTGGACAACGCCGCCTCGACGGCCAGCCGCGTCATCGGCATCCGGTGCTCCGGTGATCGCACGAGCCGCAGCAGGATGTCGAACGAGGCAGGCGCCAGGCCGAATCGTTCGGCGATCTCGCCCATCAGCTTGTTCTGCGTGGCCAGATAGCCCTCGATCACCAGGCCCCACCACGTGACCACTTCGTCGTCGTTCGGTTCCGCTGTCACGCGGGCGAGAGTACACCAGAAACTCTCGCTGGAATATATCTTGCGCGCGAGAGGTTATCGGGCTAGCTTGAAATCACCGGCTACCGGAGGAGGGGCACCATGTCGATCAAGACTTCGGGCCTGCACCACGTCACCGCCATCGGTGGCGATCCCCAGCGCAACGCGGACTTCTACACCAGGGCACTCGGCCTGCGACTGGTGAAGACCACCGTGAACTTCGACGACCCCGGCACCTACCACCTCTACTACGGCGACCAGTCCGGCAAGCCCGGCTCGCTGATGACGTTCTTCCCGTGGAAGGACGCGCCGAAGGGCCGTCACGGCACCGGCCAGGCCACCACGACGTCGTTCTCCGTACCCGAAACCTCCCTCGGCTGGTGGAAGCGGCACCTCGCCGAAAGTCGCATCGAGACGAGCCAGATCCGCAACTCCGACGGCGAAGAGACGCTCACCTTCCTCGATCCGGACGGCCTGAAGCTCGCGCTCGTCGCGCATCCGCAGGGCGACCCGCGCGACCCGTGGGACACGAAGCTCGTCCCCGCCGAGTGCGCCATCCGCGGCCTGCACTCCGTCACGCTTTCGGTGTCCAAAGAGGACGCGACGGCCGGGATGCTGACCGACGGGCTCGGCCTGACCTTCGAACACCAGGACGGCAATCGCCTGCGGTTCTCCGCCGGTGAAGGCGGTCCCGGCGCGCTCGTCGACGTCCTCGTGACGCCGGACGCCCCGCGCGGACTGGTGGCGGCGGGCACCGTGCACCACGTCGCCTGGCGCGCGCCGGACGAGGAGACCCAGGCCGCGTGGCGTGACGAACTGATCGACGACGGCGTGAACGTGACGTCCATTTTGGACCGTCAGTACTTCCGCTCGATCTACTTCCGCGAGCCGGGCGGCACCCTGCTCGAAGTCGCGACCGACGAACCCGGCTTCGCGATCGACGAGCCGCTGCTGGAACTGGGCCGGGCGCTGAAACTGCCGCCGTGGCTGGAGCCCCAGCGCGAGGACATCGAGGCGATGCTGCCGAAGCTGGACCTCCCGAGCGAGAACAACCCGCGATGAGCGCCCTGGAGCACAAGTACGTCGAAGGGTCGCCGGACGAGCCGGTGCTGCTGCTCCTGCACGGCACCGGCGGCGGGCCGGACGATCTCGTGCCGATCGCCCGTCAGCTGAGCCCGGCCTCGGCGCTGCTCGCGCCCGCCGGGCCGGTGTCGGAACACGGTGCGCCGCGGTGGTTCCGGCGGTTGGCCGAAGGCGTTTTCGATCACGAGGACGTCGTCTTCCGCGCGAACCAGCTGGCCGATTTCGTGGTCGCCTCGCGCGAGCAGTACGGCCTCGGTGACCGGCGGCTGGTCGCCATCGGCTTCTCCAACGGTGCCAACATCGCCGCCGCGGTCACCCTGCTCCGCCCGGACGCGGTGCGGGAGGCCGTGCTGTTCGCGGCGATGTCGCCGCTTCCGTCGCCGCCACGGCTCGATCTGTCCGGTACGCGGGTCTTCCTGTCGAACGGCGAACACGATCCGATGGCGCCGATGACGTCGGCGGAGGGACTGGTCCGCGACCTGCGCGAGCGCTCCGCGGACGTCGTCGCCCACCGCCATCCCGGCGGGCACCAGGTGACGGGCAACGGTTTGGTCGCGGCGGCGGGGTGGCTCAACGGGGAGCGGCGAGAGCAAAGTAGCCGAACGTAACATCAGCGGATGACTAACGGTGACCTCGTCCGAGCCCAGGCCCTGCTCGAAACGGTGCTCCTCGCGGACGGGCACAACGACCTGCCGTGGGAGTTGCGGGTCACGACCGGGCCGGATCCGGTCGAGGCCGTGGCAGGCACGGATCTCACCGTCCGGCAGCCGCATCTGCACACCGACTTCCCGAAGCTCGCCGAAGGCAGGCTCGGGATGCAGTTCTGGTCCGTCTACGTGCCGTGCCAGTTCGAGGGCCACAGCGCGGTCACGGCGGTGCTGGAACAGATCGAGATCGTGCACCAGATGATCGAGCGGTACCCCGACAGGCTGGCCTTCGCGGACACCGCCGACCAAGCCGAAGCCGCGTTCCGCGACGGCAAGATCGCGTCGCTGCTCGGCGCCGAAGGCGGCCACAGCATCGCCGAATCCCTTGGCGTGCTGAGGATCCTGCGCCGACTCGGCGTCCGCTACATGACGCTGACGCACAATTACAACACCACCTGGGCCGACTCCGGCACCGACGAACCCGTGCACGACGGGCTCACCGAGTTCGGCCGGGACGTCGTCCGCGAGATGAACAAGATCGGCATGCTGGTCGACCTCTCGCACGTCGCGCCGAGCACCATGCGCGACGCGCTGGAGGTCAGTTCCGCGCCGGTGATCTTCAGCCACTCCTCGTGCGTCGCGGTCAACGACCACGCCCGCAACATCCCCGACGACGTCCTGGAAACCCTGGCGGCCAAGGACGGTGTCGCGATGGTGACGTTCGTGCCGGGCTTCATCTCCCCGAAGGTCACCGAGTGGGACGCCCGGTTGCGCGAGGACATGGAAGCCGCCGGGAAGGACTACCGGAACCTCGACCAGCGCACGAAGTTCGCCGCGGACCGAGGCGGCCCCGAGAAGCCGAAGGCGAGCATCGGCGACGTCGTCGCGCACATCGAGCACGCGCGTGAAGTGGCCGGTGTCGACCACATCGGCCTCGGCGGCGACTACGACGGAGTCGCGACGCTGCCCGAAGGCCTCGAGGACGTTTCGAAGTACCCGGTGTTGTTCGCCGCGCTGATGGAACGCGGCTGGAGCGACGAGGATTGCGCGAAGCTGGCCGGGAAGAACACCTTGCGCGTACTGCGCGCGGCGGACGAGGTCACCCGTTCGGACGCTTGAGAGCGCGATCAAGCCCACTTCGGCGGACACTGTCCTGCATGACTCAGCCGCAGGAAGGTGCCGCCGAGGTTCCGGTCGAGCCCGCCAAGCCGCCCGAAACCGCCGGTGGCGCGCGCCATAGCGGCAAGTTCGACGCCGGCCCGAAACTCAAGCGCACGCGGGTGAGCGGGACCTGGGTCGCCGTCATCGTGGCGTTGATCGTGCTGGTGTTCCTGCTCGTGTTCATCCTGCAGAACCAGGACACCGCCACCGTGCACTTCCTCGGCATGTCCGGCAGCATGCCGCTGGCCGTCGCGATGCTGTTCTCCGTGATCGCCGGCGGCGCGCTGGTCGCGCTCGTCGGCGGCGCCCGGATCCTGCAGTTGCGCCAGCAGGCCAAGAAGTCCCGGCATCAGCTGCGCTGAAGGGTGCCGCGCCGGAACTCGCTCGGGTTGACGCCGCGGACCCGTTTGAACGCCGCGCTGAAGCCGAACGGATCGGCGTAGCCCACGCTGCGGGCGACCTCCGAAATGGTCGAGGACTCCTGATCGGCCAAGAGATCCGCCGCGAGGGTCATCCGCCAGCGGGTGAGGTAGGTCAGCGGCGGTTCACCGACCAGGTCGGCGAACCGCTTGGCCAGCGTCGAACGCGACACCCCGGTGCGCCCGGCCAGCGTGCCGACCGTCCACGGCGCCGCCGGTTCCGCGTGCAGCAAGCGCAGCGCGTCGCCGACCACCGGATCCCGCTGGGCCGCCCACCACGCCGGGGGCTCACCGCCGGGCCGGTCGAACCATTCGCGCAAGGAGCAGACCAGCATCCAGTCCAGCAACCGGTCGAGGACCACCTGCTGACCCGGCGCGTCGACGGCGACCTCGGCGGCGAGGTGGTCCAGCACGGGGTCGCCCGCGCCGCCGGCGTCCACCCGCACGACGACGGGCAGCGCGTCCAGCAGCGGGCGGCCGATCTCACCGCGGACCGGGTACGCGCCGACGATCAAGGTCGTCTCGCCTCCGGTGGGGTCGTCGGCCCAGCCGAGACGGTGCCGGGTCCCGCCCTGTTCCGGTGTCGCGCAGTGCTCGCCGCACGCGATCGGCTCCGCCCGGGTGCCGACCTCGTCCACGAAGGTGAAGGTCGCGGGGCCGCGCACGATGATCGTCTCGCCCGCGCGAAGCGGTTCGGGCGGACCGCCCTCCGGCACGATCCAGCCCGCCCCGGTGAGCACGGCGCACAGGGTCAGCGGCGCACCGTCCACGAAATGCAGCGCCCAGGGCGGGGACAGGGTCGAACTGCCGAACAACGAGCCGTGCGCCCGCACCCCGCGGATCAGATCACTGAACACGTCCACGCGGACGAGGTTAGACGAATACACAGGCGATCCAGTGTTTCACCTATGGGCACGTCCGATCCGGCCGTGTTGAATCGAGCTCATGCTGACCAGTGAAGACCTCGAATTCCTTGGCCGCCCGTTGCACGGCTTCCTGACCGTGGCCGACGGGCCGGTCCGGCCGGTGTGGTTCGAGGCCACCGGCGAAGGCACGATCCAGCTGTTCACGCCCCGGGACTCGCCCAAGGTGCGGCGGCTGGACGGCGATCTCCGTGCCTCGATCATCGTGGCCGCGCCCGTTGGCGAACGTGAGCGCTGGGTCTCGGTCGCCGGGCGCGTCTCAGTGGAGTCCGACGGCGCGCACGAACTGGCCGCCCGCCTCGGTGCCCGTTACTGGGACCTCGACGACCCGGCTCACGCCGGTGAGCTCGCCGGGATCCAGGACTTGGATCTGCTCCGGCTCGTCATCCACCCGGAGAAGGTCAGTCGCTACTCGATGTGATGATCGACGTCATCCCGAGCACGGTGGCGCAAACGTTTTCGTCACCCTTGACGGTGACCCGGTCCCGGTCCGCCGGGTTCCGGGTGCACAGCCGCCAGAACGTGTCGGCGTCGGTGGTCACCGAGGCCAGCGGCGAGCGTGACGTGGGCGCGACGCGGTCCATCTCCCAGCCGTCGGCGGTCCGCTGAGCCGTCCATTTCCCGCCACCCTGACCGGTGACGGTGTAGACGACCTGCCTGCCGGTCCGCGCGTCGACGTCACGCAAGGTGTGCGGCAGTGCCCGCATGAAGGTGTCCACCACCGGCCCGCGGAACTCGGAGCCGGCCAGCGTCCGCGCGCCGACGGCTTCGCGGATCTGTTGCTGGTGCACCCAGAACTCGGTGTACTCGCGGGCGACGTCGAGCCAGACCGGCGCCGGTTCGTCCCCGGCCCAGCTCACCGGCTCGCCGAGGGCGTCGAGGTCGGCGCGGCCCCACATCTCGGCGAGCTGCGAGGTGCTGTCGACCAGCATCGCGAACAGCACTTCGGGGGACAGCCGACGGCACGCGATCACCCATTCGTCGTTGATCCGGTCGATGAACTTCGCGAAGCGTTCGCCTTCGCGGGGTGCTGTCGTCCGGTAGCCGTCGCGGTCGCGTGACAGCCTGCCGAGCTTGTCGCCCAGGATGTGGGCGGCGAGATCGTGCACCGTCCAGCCCGCGCACACCGTCGGCGCGAACCACTGCTCCGCGTCGAGACCGGTGAGGACGTCGAGCAAAGCCTGCTCCTCCCGCGCGAACAGCGGGAGGACGTCGAGCGGCGGACCCCAGCGCGTGAAGCTCATGTCTCCATCCAAACAGCCAACCTCGATCACAATTTCGGCCGTTCGGCCTACTCGCAGGTAGCATCAGCGCGAACGCGAGGGGAGTGCCCGTGAGCAACGATCGACCCGCCGGTGACGACCTGGCCGCTTTCGCCAAACGCGCGGGGCGGCTGGCGGGCTGGGCCGCCCGTACGGGAATGGAATTCACCCGCAAACTCCCCGGCGTCGACATCGCGGAACAGGTCATCAAGCAGGGCGAGCGGCAGCTGCTTTCGGAGCTGCGCCGCCGTCTCGACGAGGTCGACGACCCGTACCACGCCGCGCTCACCGCCGCGTCCGCGATGAACCGGCCCGACGCCGACGGTTCGCGCCCGGTCGCGACCATCACCCTCGTGCACACGCGCGCGCAGCTCGAACCGCTTCGCGCGGCGATGGCCGAACTGCTCAACCACTCGATCGGCTTCGGCCGCGAGCGGGCCCGCGAGTATCTCTACGCGATCATCCTGCGGCAGCTGACGCCGGACGAGGCCCGCATCCTCTCCGCGCTCTCCGACGGCTCGCCGTTCCCCGCCGTCGACGTCGCCGAGCGGACCAACCTCGGCGGCGCGGGGCGGTTCGTGCTGCGCAACGCCTCCACCGTCGGCAAAGCCGCCGGGGTGTCGCTGCCCGACCAGGTGCCCGGCTATCTCACCAGGCTGATCGGACTCGGGCTGGTCGAGCTGGACGAAGAGGTCCCGTCGCTGGAGACGCAGTACGAGATCCTGCTGACCGACGAGACCGTCCGTGAGGCGGAGAAGTCGGTCAAGCGGGCCAAGTTCGTGAAGCGCACCGTCCACATTTCCCGGCTCGGCGCCCAGTTCTGGCAGGCCTGCGACCCGAGCGCCGGCTGACTCCAGCATGGGTGCGTTCCTCGACGGGATCCTCGCCGACTTCGGCAGGCACTGGCCGATCTACGTCTCCATCCCGATCGTCGCCGCCCTGATCGGCTACACCACCAAACTCGTCGCGATCCGGATGATGTTCCAGCCGGTCGAGTTCGTCGGGATCAAACCGTTCCTCGGCTGGCAGGGCATCGTGCCCAAACGCGCCGCGCGGATGGCGAGCATCGCCTGCGACACGATGACCGAGCAGCTGATCAAACCCGCGGAGGTCGTCGCCAGGCTCGATCCGCAGAGAATCGCGCGTGAGATCGAGAAACCACTCCAGGCGGCCGTCGAAGACATCGTGCGTGACGTCGCCGGTCACTACCAGCCGGGGTTGTGGGAATCGCTGCCGGTGGGGATGCAGCGGCTGGTGATCCAGCGTGTCCAGGCCGAGTCGCCGAAGATGGTCGCGGCCGTGCTGGAGCTGATCAAGTCCGATGTGGACAGTGTGTTCGACCTCAAGGGCATGGTCGTCACCGCCCTGGTCAAGGACAAACGGCTGCTGAACCGGATCTTCCAGGAGGCGGGCGACAAGGAGTTCAAGTTCATCGCCCGCTCCGGCATCTTCTTCGGCGGGCTGATCGGCGTGATCCAGATGATCGCGTGGATGCTGTTCAAGTTTCCGCTGATCATGCCGCTGTTCGGGCTCTTCACCGGCTGGTTCACCGACTGGCTCGCGCTGCGGATGATCTTCTACCCGATCGAAGAGCGCCGGTACTTCGGCGTGCGCTGGCAAGGCCTGTTCCTGAAACGGCGCGGCGAGGTCGCGGAGGCGTACGGCGCGCTGATCGCGCAGGAGATCATCACGCCGCACAACGTGATCGAGGCGGTGCTGCACGGGCCGCTGTCGGACCGGGTGCTCGGCCTGATCCAGCGCCAGCTCGACGAACAGCTTGGGCGCCGCGTCGGTGTCGGGAAACCGCTGGTGGTGTTCGCCGTCGGCAGCAGGCGATACCAGGACATGAAGCTGAACATCGCCGAGAAGATCATGGACAAACTGCCGGAGACCATGCGGTACATCGAGGACTACGCGACCGACGCGATGGACATCCGGAACGTGCTGGTGACGAAGATGAAGGAGCTGTCGCCGCGCGAGTTCGAAGGCCTGCTGCGGCCGGCTTTCCAGCAGGACGAATGGATCCTGATCGCGACCGGCGCCGCCCTCGGCTTCGCCGTCGGTGAAGCGCAAGTCCTCCTCCTGGAACACTTCGCGGCCTGACCCCCTTCCGCAATTCGTCACCTGGTTGCGGTCCTTGCGTGTGGAACTACCGCAACTAGAGGACGAAACGCGCCGGTGGGTGGTGGGTGCAGGGGCCGAAGAAACTCGACCTTCACACCTTCCCAAGTACATGAAGGCCCCCTTCCTGTACCTAGGCGCAAGGAAGGGGGCCTTCATGTACTTCAGGTGGGCGGCTGCGCCAGAAAGCGTGGGCCGGGGCCACTCACGACCCCCTGTACCGAAGAATCTCGAAGGCCTTGAGGTCCCCAATGCCACATTGGGGGCTTTTCATCCTGTTGGGGCTGGTCAGTGTGGTTGACAGCGGCGATTGTGGTTGTGGTGTAACAGGGTGGGGAGCTGTCAGTGTGGTGGCTGGAACGTGAGGGAGCCCTCGACAGTTGATCA